>NZ_CAMZMW010000009.1:0-170863 GCF_947311865.1 Paracoccus sp. PARArs4
GAACGGCCGCAACCGCGCCATCTGCTCATCGCTCAGCCAGAAAAGATTGCTCATCATGCCCCCATCAGTTCGGGAGCATGAATCACGCCGGCAAGGTGGTCGCAACCCGATTAATGGGTCCTGACCCTAGATCATTTCCTCTTCCGTCCCGGCAAGCCGAAACGTCTATGCCTCGCGCGACCACATGCGCTGGGCTTGAGTGAGATGTTGCTTGTGCTTCTGGGCCTTGCGTGATTTCAGCCATCCCATGTCATAGCCGAAATGTTCGAAGAACTTAGTCTGGTCGGCGGTCAGCAGATGCACGGCCCGCCGGTCAGGAAAGAACGTCACTCCCTCACCATCACGCCGTGTCTGGCGTCCGCTGGCTGTCCTGCGTTCCGCCATGAGTGGGCGCAGGTGCATAGCCACTTTATCGGCGTGATGAGGCGAGGCTTGTTCGATAGACTGGAAAAAGGCGCTGACCAGCACATCGGCCAATTGTAGGCCTGGCTGGGTAGGGGCATGGGCGAGTTCGATCAGGTTGTAACGAAGCACCTCCGCAACAATCTGCCGGGTGGACAGATAAGTGGTGCCTGCTGTCGCCTGATTGATCAGTTGCTGCACGTAGGCTTTGAACTGCCCGAAGTGGTGCCCCCGACGGCTCGCCATGACGATGCGCAAGACCGGCTTTTTAATCCCGTGGCGCTGGGCGTGGTTGGCGACGTAGGCAGTCACTCTTTCCAACAACAGGCGTACGACCCAGTTGTATAGGTAGTCGCGCTGATTGCTTGTGACGGCGGCGGCACGGGCATTGTGGTGGTTCAACATTGTTCGCTTGCAGGAACACACGACAAAGCCGCGTGCTGAATTGGTTCTTGTTGCCAGCGTTTGTGTAGCCTTCACCCGGTTCTTCGGGTGTAGCTTCTGGAAGTGCAGAACCCCGCCCGGTTGCCCCCCTATGGATCGTAAGATTTCATCTCTGCGACGATCCAAATCGGGTTCTGCCTCCGCGCGGATCAGATACCCGCCCAGACACAGCCACTCCGAGTTCCCGTCCACCACGGAAGGCTTAAGGTGTTTAACCTTGTCGTCACCCGCCTCATCAATGAACAGGGTATAATGATGGTCCATGGGCAAACCAATTTTCGAAAACATCAGGAAGATGGAAGGTTCGCTGGCCTGGGTCAACGAGTCTATCCAGGTTTCCCCCGTGTCTTGCTTATCTAGGGCGTGCCCATGTTGAACATCCACCGGGACAACCATTACTGTCCAATTAGAATGCACTTGAATTTTTTAGACAAAGGTCTAAGATAATCTAAGAATCTTGCTAGACAAATGAGGCCCATTCCCTTGCTTGTAGGTTATGCTCGCACTTCCACTCTCGAACAACTCGCGGGCATTGAAGCCCAGGAACGTGATCTTCTCTCCGCAGGTTGCGAAAAGATATTCCGAGAGCAAATCTCGTCAGTCGACGCGGTCAAGGGGGAACAACTAACCGCTGCGCTAGATTTTCTCCGAGAAGGCGACACCCTTATAGTAACGAAGCTGGATCGGCTGGCCCGCTCTGTCCCCCACATGCACGACTTGCTGAAACGCATTTCTGCGAAGGGTGCGGCGCTTAATATCCTAGGGATGGGGATTGACACGAACACCCCCACGGGACGGCTCATGATCAACGTTTTGGGCGGCGTCGCAGAATTCGAGAGAGACATCATGCTGGAGCGCCAACGTGAAGGAATCGCTAAGGCTAAAGCTGATGGAAAGTATAAGGTTCGCGCTCCCACTGCACGGCGCAAAGCGGATCAAGTGTCCGAGTTATCCAAAGAAGGGGTTGGAGCAACTGAGATCGCCCGGCGCCTCGGGATCAGCCGAGCAAGCGTCTACAATGTTCTTCGGGCTAGTGCCTGAGGTGAAGGAGCGCGGCCTCCTACATAGTTAAGGCGGAGATAGTTGCCACGGGTGCCGTCATCAAAGTTCTTAGGTGAAAGAATCTCTGAGCACCAGACGGCTTACCCGTGTTCGGAATTTATTATATGCAGTTAGAACTCGGAGCCTCAGATACAGTCGGAAGGCCAACTGAAACCCACTCGACAAAGACGTTATCAGTTGCTCCTGCTTCCATGAGTTTAGCGGGCTGGGTTGGTTCTATCTTAGCCTGCACATACAAGAACTCGCTTTCTCCCTCTGGCAGACCGCGAATACAAACACTCAAGGATAGTAGATCAGATGGATCGATATCGGTCGTATCGAGCGTGCCTTCGACTAGCGATTCATCCCCGCGATTGACCATGCCAAAGTTGCTGGAGAATATGCGGTTGCCCTGACTTGTAAGGATCTCAAGTTGCACATCTGCAAGGCTGCTAGTGCTTGAGTTTCCTATTCCTGCCCCGAAATCATAGCTTCCATCGATGTCGCTCATCATGAACGCACCGACCTTCAATCCCTGTGCTACAGCGGACAACCTGAGTGCCTCATTTGCCGCTACTGCGGTGTTGTTCTCTGTGCTTTGTAGAATCGGAGTTTGAGCAGCGGTTTCGCGTGCTATGATCTGTGTGCTAGCAACGATGGCTTCGTTGCTTGCCTCAAGAGCACGGCTGCTCGCTTCGATAGCCCGGTTGCTAACTTCGATAGCGCGATTGCTTGCTGCTATCGCCTCGGCGATCTTGTTGCCCTCTTCTAACTTCCCCAGCATTTCGGCTTGAGCGGCCTCAACCTTGTTCTGAAATTCTGCCACTTTCTTGGCGGCGTCTTCGGGAAAAAAGAAGGCCCAAGCAAGTGCTCCAATTGCACAGATTTCACCAACTGACGTTAGGGCGCTGAGGGCCTTGTTCCCAGCTTCAAGGATAGGACGCAAAATTTAGCCTTTCTCAATACAAGGTTTCGAAAGCGGCTCTCCCATCCAGCCTCAGTCTGCGATCACGAAAACTGTGACCGGCGTCGATAGAAGGGCTGCATTAGATACTTCCTAAACATGTATTATTATACGGTCACTCCACCTTCAGTCTACGAGGGAAGTGTTGATCTGCCACGACTGTTGCTCGTATGACACTCGAAAATAAGACAGATACCTAGCCTCCTGCCGTCGCTACTAACAAGGGCAGAGGGCCAGTTAATTGCATTTCTAGAAAATGCATTTTTCCAATGTTTTATCCAAAAATCATCTATTAGAATCTCTGATAAATAATTAAATGATAGGCCGCGAACTAAATTTTCGAAATTACGTCACCATGAAGATTAAATTGGTTTTTATTAACTGTAAATCTTATTAAATACACATGGGCATGTTTTTAAGATAGCATATTCCTGTAATAGGATATGCGCTGCCCAGTTTTTATTATCAAATTTATTGGTCGGGGCCGGTAAATTGATTGAGTCTACGCTTATACTATAAAGATAATTATATTATAGCCTCCAAACTCCTCCAGGGATCGCGTCAGAGCCGATGGGCGGGTGGTTCTTAAAGCTAAACTTCCTGTAGAGAGGGCCAGCAAATCCATCGACATAAATTATCGCCTTGGCCCGAACGAAGATCATGTTATGGGCGGTGGAGCCATGCAGGTTATATTTTCCTAAAAAGGGTTATTGACAGCGAAGCGATTACAAGACGCTTGGAATTGGGCGGACGAATGAAGCGTAGCCTCTACACGAAAACTGTTGAGTGTTTAGTGAACTGCCATGAAAATTTTTTATTTCTGCGGAGTAGGATTAATTACGGATTTTGTCAGCGTTCTCTTCAATGCCTTCTTGTCGAGGTATGGATCCTTTAGCTTTTCAATCCACTGCCAGTTCTCCCATTTGTCGCCTGTCTTATTAATGTGAGAGTATCGCTGCAACGATTGCCAGGACTTGTGACCGGAAACCTTTGCGGCATGGGGAATGGAATAGCCCATCTCTATCAGTCGGCTGATCCCTTCATGCCGCAGGTCATGAAAACGCAGATCGCTGATTTCAAGGAATTTGCAAGCGCGAGTGAATGCTGCGGAAATGGCATCTACGCCGTAAGGGAAGATGTATGTCCCTGTCTTCGGCATGGTATTGATGATGACACAGCAAGGATCAGGCAAATCTACAAACACATCATTGCCGATCTTTTCGCCCGGATGCTTCATATCTCGAACAAGAATGCTTTTGTGGTTAGGGTCATAGTCTGACCATTGTAGGCGAGTGATTTCTTCCTGTCGCCTTGTCGAAAACAGCGCGAATGCAATGATCTTGTGCATCGGGTTTTGATTGGGGCGGGTAATTCGCTTTTCGAGGAAGTATTCCATCAATCGGTTTACTTCATCAATTGATGGTCTGCGGGTCCGAGACTTTGATTTCTTCGTGTAACCCATCTTTTTGCAGGCAGTCATGGCATCCTTCATCGCCTTTTCGTCAAGCGGCAGATTCCACGCCGGTCTGGCGATAGCAAAGATGGAAGACAGGTGAGACAGGTAGTTCAGGACGGTAGAGGCTGAAGTTACCCCGTCGCGGTCATGCAGCTTCTTGGCGAAGTCAACGATGGTCTTGGACGTGATCAGGTCGCACCGAACGTTCGCGATGTCGGGGCCGTAGTCCTTTTGGATTGTTCGCAGAACCTGCGTTTTGGTCTTGCCAATCTGCTGATGGCTTTCCGCGATATACAGGTCTATGGCATCACCTAGGGTCTTCTGCGCTATCTTCTGACTGACGATGGGGCGTCCCGCGTCAATGTCCTCCTGTATCTCTTTCTCACGTTTCTTGGCCCATGCCTCGGCAGCCCGCCGACTGTCGAACGTCCTAGACTCCTTGTGTCCGTAGCGGCGTTTGATGATCTGCACCAAGTAGCTTATTGTGCCGTTCTTGCGCTTGCGTTCGGCTATTGTTGCCAAGCATATGACTCCATCGGGCGAGTATGATTTCCTTGTCATACATGATGCAGTCATACGCAAAAACATGCAAGATCATACATGAAGTTGAAGCTCTATCTGGCGGTCTAAATGGTAGAAAATCAAATGAATACAGTTATTTGGGACTCTGCCAAGCTTAGCATTGCACCTATGATGGACTGGACGGACCGCGAATGCCGGTTCTTCCACCGGCTGATGTCGCGCAACGCGCTGCTCTATACCGAGATGGTGACGGCACCGGCGGTGATCCACGGCGACCGTCCGCGCCTGCTGGACTTCGACGCGGCCGAGCATCCGCTGGCCCTGCAGCTTGGCGGCTCCGACCCCGACGAGCTGTCCGAGGCGACCCGCATCGCCGCCGATTGGGGCTATGACGAGATCAACCTGAATGTCGGCTGCCCGAGCGACCGGGTCCAGTCGGGCTGCTTCGGTGCGGTGCTGATGAAGGATCCCGACCTCGTGGCCCGCTGCGTGCAGGCGATGCAGGCCGCAAGCCCGGTCGAGGTGACGGTGAAATGCCGCATCGGTGTGGACGACCAGGAAGCGTCCGAGGTGCTGCCCGCCTTCGTCGCGCGCATGGCCGATGCGGGCGTCGCACGCATGTCCATCCATGCCCGCAAGGCTTGGCTGCAGGGCCTCTCGCCCAAGGAGAACCGCGAGGTTCCGCCCCTCGACTATCCGCTGGCCCACTCCATGAAGGCGCGCTTCCCGCAGATGCACCTGTCGATCAATGGCGGGATCGCGTCGCTGGATCAGGTGCGCACGCATCTGGACGTGATGGACGGGGTGATGGTCGGGCGCGCTGCCTATCACGAGCCGTGGAACATCATGGGGCAGGCCGATACGCTGTGGGGCGACACGCCGCCCTTCGCCGATCCGTCCGAGGTGGCCGTCGCCATGCGCGACCGGATCGGGGCGCATCTGTCGGCGGGCGGCAAGATGCACCAGATCACGCGCCACATGCTGGGCCTGTTCCACGGTCGAGCGGGCGCACGCGGCTGGAAGCGCATCCTGTCCGAGGCCTCGTCGCGCGGCACGCTGGACGATTACGACGCCGCGCTGGCCGCCGTGACCGAGGCGGCCTAGGCCCTCTCGGCCCGCTTGGCCGCATCCCACAGACGGTCCATCTCGGCCAGGTCGCTGTCCTCGGGGCGGCGACCGTCGCGGGCCAGCGCCTCCTCGATGGCGGCGAAGCGGCGGGTGAACTTGGCGTTCGCGCGGCGCAGGGCCTGTTCAGGATCGACCTTCAGGTGGCGCGCAAGGTTCGCCATCACGAACATCAGGTCGCCGAACTCCTCCTCGACCTGATCCTGGCCCAGGGTGTCGCGGGCCTCGACCAGTTCCGCGACCTCTTCGGTGATCTTGTCGGTGACGCCGCCGATCTCGGGCCAGTCGAAGCCCACACGCGCGGCGCGGTTCTGCAGCTTGATCGCGCGGGTCAGCGCGGGAAGGCCCAGGGCGACCCCGTCCAGCGTGCCGCGTTCGGCTTTGCCCGCGCGTTCGACCGCCTTGATCGCCTCCCAGTCCTTGACCTGCTGTTCGGCGGACTTGTCGCGGGATTCGTCGCCGAAGACATGGGGATGGCGGAAGACCAGCTTGTCGCTGATCGAGGCCGCGCAATCGGCAAAGTCGAACATCCCCTTCTCGGATGCCATCTGCGCGTGGAACACCACCTGCAGCAGCAGGTCGCCCAGCTCGCCCGGCAGTTCGTCCCATGCCTCGCGCTCGATCGCGTCCTCGACCTCGTGGGCCTCCTCGATGGTATAGGGGGCGATGGTCGCGAAATCCTGTTCGATGTCCCAGGGGCAGCCCGTCTGCGGATCGCGAAGGTCGGACATGATGCCGATGAGGCGGGTGATCTCGGCCGCCGGATCGCGGCGTTCGGAACGGTCGTCGGGCATTGCAAATCCCCTTGCGCAACAGGAAGGTGCGTTTCGACTGCCACAAGGAAGGACGCCTGTCCACATGCCCGTGATCAACCGCATCGCCGATTTCACCGACGACATGACGGCATGGCGCCGCCACCTGCACCGCAATCCCGAACTGGGCTTCGACTGCCACGGAACGGCGGCCTTCATCGCCGACCGCCTGCGCGAATTCGGCGTGGACGAACTGCACGAGGGCATCGCCCGCAGCGGCATCGTCGCCATCATCGAGGGGCGGGCCGAGGGTCCGACCATCGGGTTGCGCGCCGATATCGACGCGCTGCCCATCCACGAGGCGACGGGCGCGGAATGGGCCTCGACCGTGCCGGGGCGGATGCATGCCTGCGGGCATGACGGCCATGCGACGATGCTGCTGGGCGCCGCGCGCTACCTGGCCGAGACGCGGAACTTCGCGGGGCGCGTGGCGCTGATCTTCCAGCCCGCCGAGGAGGATGGCGGCGGCGCCGACATCATGGTGCAGGAAGGCATCATCGAACGCTTCGGCATCACGCGCGTCTTCGCCATGCACAACAATCCCGGCCAGGCGCCGGGCAGCTTCGTCACCACCCCCGGTCCAATCATGGCCGCCGTCGACACGTTCGAGATCAACGTGAAGGGGCAGGGCGGGCACGGGGCGATGCCGCATCTGACGGTCGATCCCATCGTCGCGGCCGTGGCCATCGTCAGCGGCATCCAGACCATCTCCAGCCGCAACCATTACTCGCTGGACGATCTTGCGATCTCGGTCACGCAGATCCATGCGGGCAGCGCCGAGAACATCGTCCCCGACAGCGCCTATATCAACGGCACGGTCCGCACCTTCGCCCCCCATGTCCGCGAGATGGTCGCCCGCCGCATCCGCCAGATCTGCGAGGGGCAGGCCACGGCCTATGACCTCAGCGTGGATCTGGACTATGTCCAGGGCTATCCGGCGACGGTGAATGACCCCGCCCAGACCGATTTCGCGACCGCCGTCGCCCGAGAGATCGCGGGCGAGGCTGCCGTCAGCGACCAGGGCGGACGCGAGATGGGGGCCGAGGATTTCAGCTACATGCTGAACGAGCTGCCGGGCTGCTACCTGTTCATGGGGCAGGGGGACACGGCGGGCCTGCACAGCCCCGATTACGATTTCAACGACGAGGTCGCCCCCGTCGGCGCCAGCTTCTTCGCGCGGCTGGTCGAACGCGCCCAGCCCGCCGCCTGACGCGCCGCTCAAATTGACGTTTCCCCGCCCTTCGGGGGCGGGGCGCTTTCTTGCCAATGGCGGTCGGCGCGGCTAGGGTCCGTGCCGACCCAGACATGGCCCCGCCTTTTCGCCGGGGCCTTCTTGCGAAAGGAATACCGATGTTCGTGACCCCCGCTTACGCCCAGGCCGCAGGTGCCGGCGCAGGTAACGCGTTCGCGCAGTTCATCCCGCTGATCCTGATCTTCGCGATCATGTACTTCCTGATGATCCGCCCGCAGCAGAAGCGCGCCAAGCAGCACCGCGAGATGGTCGCGAACCTCAAGAAGGGCGATCAGGTCATCACCCAGGGCGGCGTCATCGGCAAGGTCGCGACCGTCCGCGACGACGAGGTCGAGGTCGAGATCGCGCAGGGCGTGCGCATCCGCATCGTCCGCAGCACCGTGGCGCAGGTTCTAGGCAAGACCGAACCCGTCGCCGCGAACAGCTGAGGGGGCGCAAGCCAGATGCTTCAGATCGACCGCTGGAAGCGCATCCTGATTCTCGGGATCTGCCTTCTCGGGCTGCTCTATGCGCTGCCCAACGCCTTCTATGCCCGCGTCGAGGCGCATAACGACGCCGCTGCCCAGATCGAGGCCAGCGGCGTGGAAACGCCCGAGCTGCTGGCGGCGCGGGACGCATGGCCGTCCTGGCTGCCGGCGGGGCTGGTCAATCTGGGGCTGGACCTTCGGGGCGGCGCCCACCTGCTGGGCGAGGTCCAGGTGGACCAGGTCTACAAGTCGCGCATGGACGCGCTGTGGCCCGAGCTTCGCCGCGCCCTGGCCGAGGACCGCGAGACGGTCGGCGCGATCCGCCGCGTGGATGCCCCCGAGGGCGAGCTGCGCGTCGAGATCGGCAATCCCGACCAGATCGCCCGCGCGGTCGAGATCGCGCGCGAATTCTCGGACCCGGTGACGACGCTGACCGGCGCGGGCCAGCAGACGCTGGACATCACCGGCAGCGGCGCGACCCTGTCGATCGCGCTGTCGGATGCCGAGAAGGCCGTGACCGACGACCGCACCATCCAGCAGACGCTGGAGATCGTGCGCCGCCGCGTCGACGAGGTCGGCACGCGTGAACCCACGATCATGCGCCAGGGCACCGATCGCGTGCTGATCCAGGTGCCGGGCATCGGCTCGGCCGCCGAGTTGAAGGAGCTGATCGGCACCACCGCCCAGCTGACTTTCAACCCCGTCGTGGGAACGACCGGCGATGCGGATGCCCAGCCGGGCGTCGGCCAGACCGTCGCGCCCTCGATCGACCAGGAGGGGGTGTACTACATCCTCGACAGCACGCCCGTCGTCACGGGCGAGGACCTGGTCGATGCGCTGCCCGCCACCGACCAGAACGGGCTGCCCTCGGTCAACTTCCGCTTCAACCCGACCGGCGCGCGCGCCTTCGGGTCCTATACCTCGGCCAATGTCGGCCAGCCCTTCGCCATCGTTCTGGACAACGAGGTCATCTCGGCCCCGGTCATCCGCCAGGCGATCACCACCGGTTCGGGACAGATCTCGGGCTCGATGGATTTCGACCAGGCGAACCAGCTGGCGATCCTGCTGCGCGCGGGCGCCTTGCCGGCCGAGATGACCTTCCTCGAGGAACGGACCGTCGGTCCCGAACTGGGGCAGGACAGCATCGACGCGGGCAAGGTCGCGGCGGGCGTCGGCTTCGTGCTGGTCGTCGCGCTGATGATCGGCAGCTATGGCATGTTCGGCGTCTTCGCGACCGTCGCGCTGGCCTTCAACATGGTGCTGCTGTTCGCGATCCTGTCGGCCATCGGCGCGACGCTGACGCTGCCGGGCATCGCGGGGATCGTGCTGACCATCGGCATGGCGGTCGATGCCAACGTGCTGGTCTTCGAACGCATCCGCGAGGAACTGAAGACCGCCCGCGGCCCCGCCCGCGCCATCGAGGCCGGCTACGAGAAGGCCATGTCGGCCATCGTGGACGCCAACATCACCACGCTGATCGTCGCGGGCATCCTGTTCGTGCTGGGCTCCGGCCCGGTCAAGGGCTTTGCCGTGACGCTGACCATCGGGATCGTCACCTCGGTCTTCACCGCGCTTTATGTGACGCGGCTGATCACCGTGATGTGGTTCGAACGCGCCCGCCCGAAGAAGATCGAGGTCTGACATGGCATTCCGTCTGAAACTGGTCCCCGACGAGACCAAGATCGACTTTTTCCGCTGGCAGTTCGTGACCTTCGGGTTCTCGGCCATCCTGATGCTGGCATCGGTGGTGGTGCTGTTCCTGAACGGGCTGAATTTCGGCATCGACTTCCGCGGTGGCACGACCATCCGGACCGAGGCCGTCCAGCCTGTCGATGTCGGCGCCTATCGCGACGCGATCCAGCCGCTGGACCTGGGCGATGTGGCCATCACGCAGGTCTTCGACCCCAGCTTCGGTCCCGAACGCAACGTGGCGCAGGTCCGCATCGGTGCCCAGGACGGGGCCGAGGCCGTGACCCCCGCCACCATCGAGGAGGTGCGCGGCGTCCTTCAGCAGGTCGACCCCTCGATCGAGTTCGCATCGGTGGAATCGGTCGGTCCCAAGGTGTCGGGCGAACTGATCAACACCGCGATCTATGCGGTGCTGGCGGCGCTGGTCGGCATCTCGATCTATATCTGGCTGCGCTTCGAATGGCAGTTCTCGATCGGGGCGATCATCTCGCTGGTGCATGACGTGCTGATCACCATGGGCATCTTCGCGCTGTTCCAGATCCGCTTCGACCTGACCACCATCGCGGCGCTTCTGACCATCGTGGGCTATTCGATCAACGACACCGTCGTCGTCTTCGACCGGCTTCGCGAAAACCTGATGAAGTACAAGACCAAGCCCCTGCGCGACCTGATGAACCTGTCGGTCAACGAGACGCTGTCGCGGACGGTCATGACCTCGGGGACGACGCTTCTGGCGCTGATCGCGCTTCTGGTGCTGGGCGGCGACGTGATCCGCGGCTTCGTCTTCGCGATCACCTTCGGCATCCTGATCGGGACCTATTCCTCGATCTATGTCGCGAAGAACTTCGTCCTGTGGCTGGGCGTCAAGCGCGACTGGGACAAGTCCGATCCCAAGGACCCCAAGAAGCGCAAGAACGTCTCGCCCTTCGAGGGCGCCGAGGAGGTCTGATCCATGCTGAGCCCCACGGATTTCGACGGTCAGAACGCGGTGGACGGCTATGGGCCGGGATTCTTCCGCGTGGCCGGGAACGTCCATCACGGGGCCATCGTGGTCGAGGGCGACCGGATAAGCGAATGGGGTGGGCTGGACGACCGGGCCACCCTTTGCGGTCTTGCGGGCCGCGTGGACGTGCTGTTCCTGGGGATGGGGGCAGAGATCGCCTATGCCCCGCGCGACCTGGTCGAGGAACTGAAGGCGCTGGACATCCGGGTCGAGGCGATGGCCTCGGCCACGGCGGCGCGCACCTACAACGTGACCCTGTCCGAGGGCAGGCGCGTGGCCTGCGCGCTTCTGCCGCTGTGATCCGGCTGCGCGCCCGCGATCTGGCGGTGGCCCGCGGTGGGCTGCGCGTGATCGAGGGGGTGGACCTGGACCTGAGCGCGGGCGATGCACTGATCCTGCAGGGGCCGAACGGTGCGGGCAAGACGACGCTGCTGCGCACCATCGCGGGCCTGCAGCCACCCGCTGCGGGCACGATCGAGGCCCCCGAGGATTCCATCGCCTATGCCGCCCATGCCGATGCGGTGAAACCGACCCTGACCGTGGCCGAGAACCTTGCCTTCTGGGCGCGCGTCTTCGGGGGCAGCGATCAGGGCGTGCTGGCGCGGTTCGACCTTGCCGATCTGGCGGGGCGGCCCGCCGCAAGGCTGTCGGCGGGGCAGCGGCGGCGCCTGGGCCTTGCGCGGCTGGCCGTGACGGGCCGCCCGATCTGGGTGCTGGACGAACCTACGGTCTCGCTCGATCGCGGATCGGTGGCGCGCTTCACGGATGTCCTGCGCGCGCATCTGGGGCAGGGCGGCATCGCCATCATCGCCAGCCATTTGGAACTGGACCTGCCCGCCAAGGTGCTTGACCTGCGCGCCCATCGTGCGGGGCCGGGCAGGGTCGCGCGCCCCTCCAGCTTCAACGAGGCATTCGGATGAGGGCGCTTCTGCTGCGCGATCTGTGCCTTGCGATCCGCGCGGGCGGGGGTTTCGGGCTGGGCTTGTGCTTCTTCCTGATCCTGACGGTGCTGGTGCCCTTCGGCATCGGGCCTGATCGCGCCGGACTGGCGGCGGTCGCGCCGGGCATCCTGTGGGTCGGTGCGCTTCTGGCCTGCCTGCTGTCGCTGGACCGCATCTTCGCGCTGGATCACGAGGATGGCAGCCTGGACCTGCTGGTCACATCGCCGCTGCCGCTGGAAGGGGTCGTCGCGATCAAGGCGCTGGCCCATTGGCTGACGACGGGCCTGCCGCTGGTGATCGCGGCCCCGGTCTTCGGGCTGCTGCTGCAGCTGCCCTTCGCGGCGATGCCCTGGCTGGTCCTGTCGCTGCTGCTGGGGACGCCCGCGCTGTCGGTGCTGGGGGCCTTCGGGGCGGCGCTGACCGTGGGGCTGCGGCGCGGCGGTCTGCTGATGTCGGCGCTGGTCCTGCCGCTGTACATCCCGACGCTGATCTTCGGGGCCGAGATCACGCGGCGCGGTGCCGAAGGCGCGCCGGTCGCGGCCCCCCTTGCGCTGATCGCGGGGATCACGCTGGCCAGCGCTGCGCTGATCCCCTTTGCCGCCGCCGCCGCGCTGCGCGTCAACCTGCGATGACCGCTTGAGCCTGCGCGCGGCATCGGGATAAGGAAAGCCATGTCCATCTGGGAATACGCCAACCCCGCCAAGTTCATGCGCACCACCGGCGCGATGCTGCCCTGGCTTCTGCCCGTGGCGGTCGCGGCGACCGTGGGCGGCGTGGTCTGGGGCTTCCTCACGCCCGACGATTACCGGCAGGGATCGACGGTCAAGATCATGTACATGCACGTGCCCGCCGCGATGATGGCGATCAACGTCTGGGTGATGATGCTCGTGGCCTCGTTGATCTGGATCGTGCGGCGGCACCATGTCAGCGCGCTTGCGGCCCGGGCGGCGGCACCGGTCGGTGCGGTCATGACGCTGATCGCACTGGCCACCGGCGCGATCTGGGGGCAGCCGATGTGGGGGACGTGGTGGGAATGGGATCCGCGGCTGACCTCGTTCCTGATCCTGTTCCTGTTCTACCTGGGCTATGTCGCGCTGTGGTCCGCGATCGAGGATCCCGACAGCGCCGCCGACCTGACGGGCGTCCTGTGCCTTGTCGGGTCGGTCTTCGCGCTGCTGTCGCGATATGCCGTGCTGTTCTGGAACCAGGGGCTGCACCAAGGCGCGTCGCTGTCGGTCGCCTCGGGCGAGCGGATGTCGGCGGTCTATCGCTATCCGCTGTACCTGGCGATGCTGGGCTTCGCCGCGCTGTCGCTGGCGCTGATCCTGATCCGCACCCGGACCGAGATCCGCAGGCGCAGACTGGCCGCCCTTCAGGCGAGGGAGCTTCGTTCGTGATCGATCTGGGAAAATACGCGGGCGCCGTGATCGGGGCCTATGGCGTGTCGCTGGTGCTGCTGGGCGGGCTGATCTGGCACAGCGTCGCCGCGAATGCGCGTGCACGGCGCGATCTGGAAAGGCAGGAACGCGATGGCTAGGATTTCTCCGGTCGTGCTGATCCCGCCCGTGGTTTTTGCCGGGCTGGCGGCGATGTTCCTGTGGGGGATGGGGCGCGACGACCAGCTGCCATCCGCGTTCCAGGGCCGCGAGGCCCCCGCGCTGCCGCAGACGACCCTGCCGGGCAAGGAACAGCTGACCGACGACATGCTGCGCCAGCCGGGCGTGAAGCTGGTGAACTTCTGGGCCAGCTGGTGCCCGCCCTGCCGGGCCGAGCATCCGACCCTGATGCAGCTTGCGGGGGAATTGCCGGTCTATGGGATCGACCTCAAGGACGATCCGGACGACGCGCTGGAGTTCCTGGCCGAGGACGGCGATCCCTTCGCCGCGATCGCGACCGACCCGAAGGGTCGCGGGGCCATCGACTGGGGCGTGACCGCCCCGCCCGAGACCTTCATCGTCGACGGGCAGGGGCGCATCCTGCATCGCCATGCCGGTCCGCTGATCCGCGACGATTTCGAGCGGCGTTTCCTGCCGATCCTGCAGGAAGCACAAGACCAGCAACAACTGTCGGTTGCGGACTGACCGGACCCGCGTCAGACTGCCCCCATCATTCGACATGGGCGAAGGGGGAAGATGATGCACAGGGGTCTGACGCTGGCATTCTTGCTGGGCAGTGCGGCGATGGCGGGGGCCCAGCAGGCCGCCGACGGCGTGGCACCCGAAGGCGCAAGCGGCACCGAGGTGATCGCCGATGGCTTCGGTGAACTGGGGCAGGCGGCGCAGGACGCGCTGGCCGCCAAATCCGAGGGCCGCCCGGTCGCGGGGCAGGACTGGATGGTCGCCGCAGCCCATCCGCTGGCGGTCGAGGCAGGCGCGAAGGTGCTCGAGGCCGGCGGAACCGCCGCCGATGCGATGGTCGCGGTGCAGACGGTGCTGGGCCTTGTCGAGCCCCAGAGCTCGGGGCTGGGCGGGGGTGCTTTCCTCGTGTGGTACGATGCCCAGACGGGCGAGGTGACAACGCTGGACGGGCGCGAGACCGCGCCGATGGCCGCGACGCCCACGCTGTTCCAGGACGAGAACGGAGAGCCGATGGGCTTCATGGACGCCGTGATCGGCGGACGTTCGGTCGGCACGCCCGGCACTCCGCGCCTGCTGGAGGTCGCGCATCGCAAATGGGGTCGCGCAAACTGGTCGGGCCTGTTCGACGACGCGATCCGGCTGGCGAATGACGGCTTCACCGTGTCCCCGCGCCTTGCGGGCGCCGTCGCGGACGAGGGCGACGACCTGCGCGGCCATCCCGCGACCGATGCCTATTTCTTCCCGGGCGGTCAGCCGGTCGCGGCGGGGTCGGTGCTGAAGAACCCGGCCTATGCCGCGACGCTGCAGGCCCTGGCGATGGACGGGGCCGACGCCTTCTACGAGGGGCCGATCGCGGGCGACATCGTTGCCGCCGTCACCGGGGTTGCGGACAATCCCGGCGTGCTGGCCGCGGGCGACCTGTCGGCCTATCGCGTGATCGAGCGTCCGGCCGTCTGCGTGGAATACCGCGCGCATGACGTCTGCGGGATGGGGCCGCCCTCGTCCGGGGGGCTGACGGTCGGGCAGATCCTGGGCATGCTGGAGGGACAGGACATGGCGACCCTTGGCGCCGAGAACCCCGAGAGCTGGCGCCTGATCGGCGATGCCTCGCGGCTGGCCTTCGCGGATCGTGGCCGCTTCATGGCCGACAGCGATTTCGTGGCCATGCCGACCGAGGGGCTGATCGACCCCGCCTATCTGGCCAAGCGCGCCGAATTGCTGGCGGGCGACGATGCCCTGCCCGAGGTGTCGGCAGGCCAGCCGGGCTGGAGCCATGCCAGCCTCTGGGGGCAGGACAACGCGATCGAGCTGCCCTCGACCACGCATATCTCGATCGTGGACAGCGATGGCAACGCCCTGTCGATGACCACCACCATCGAGAACGGCTTCGGGTCGCGCGTCATGACCAACGGCTTCCTGCTGAACAACGAGCTGACCGATTTCAGCTTCTCGACCCATGACGACGACGGCTGGCCCATCGCCAACGCGCTGGCACCGGGCAAGCGTCCGCGGTCCTCGATGGCGCCGACCATCGTGATGAAGGACGGTGCGCCCGCGATGGTGATCGGATCGCCCGGCGGCAGCCGCATCATCGGCTATGTCGCCAAGGCCATCGTCGCCCATCTGGATTGGGGGATGGATGTGCAGCAGGCGGTGGCCAGCCCGAACATCCTCAACCGTTTCGGGACGATGGATGTCGAACCGGGCCTGCCCACGGACCTGACCGAGGCGCTGACCGGCATGGGCTTCGAGCTGAACGAGGGCGACCTGACCTCGGGGCTGCAGGGGATCGTCATCACGCCCGACGGGCTGCAGGGCGGGGCCGATCCGCGCCGCGAAGGCATCGCCATCGGCGGGTGAACGCCGCGCATGAAGAAGGCCCCCGGTCGCGAAACCGGGGGCCTTTTTTCGCATCGGCGGCAGATCAGGCTGCGGCGAGGTTGCGCAGCACGTAATGCAGCACGCCACCGTTCTTGAGATAGTCGATCTCGACCTCGGTATCGACGCGGGCCTTCAGCTGGATCCGCTTCTCGGTGCCATCGGCATACTTGATCGTGCAGGGCACCATCGCCAGCGGCTTGAAGTCGCCCTCCAGCCCCTCGATGGTGATCTGCTCGTCGCCGGTCAGGTTCAGCGTGTGGCGCGTGTCGCCGTCGGTGAACTCGAACGGGATCACGCCCATGCCGACCAGGTTCGAGCGGTGGATGCGCTCGAAGCTCTCGGCGATGACGGCCTTGATGCCCAGCAGGTTCGTGCCCTTGGCCGCCCAGTCGCGGCTGGAGCCCGCACCGTATTCCGCGCCCCCGATCACCACCAGCGGGGTGTCGCTTTCGGCATAGGACATGGCCGCGTCGAAGATCGCCGCCTGGTTGCCCTTGGCGTCCTTCGAGAAGCCGCCCTCGACCCCGTCCAGCATCTCGTTCCTGATGCGGATATTGGCGAAGGTGCCGCGCATCATGATCTCGTGGTTGCCACGACGAGAGCCATAGCTGTTGAAATCGCGCGGTGCGACCTGCCGCTCGGTCAGGTACTGCCCTGCGGGGGTGTTCGGCTTGAACGAACCGGCGGGGCTGATGTGGTCGGTCGTGATCATGTCGCCCAGTAGCGCAAGGACGCGCGCGCCCTTGATGTCGCTGATCGTGCCCGGATCCTTGGACATGCCCTGGAAATAGGGCGGGTTCTGGATATAGGTCGAGCTTGCGGGCCAGTCATAGGTCTCGCTGTCGGTGACCTCGACGGCCTGCCAACGCTCGTCGCCCTTGAAGACGTCGGCGTATTTCGACTGGAACATCTCGCGCGTGACCACGCTGTGGACCATCTCGGACACTTCGTGAGAGCTGGGCCAGACATCCTTGAGATAGACGGGGTTCCCGTCCTTGTCGGTCCCGAGCGGATCGCGCGTCAGGTCGATGTTCATGTCGCCCGCCAGCGCATAGGCCACGACCAGCGGCGGCGATGCCAGATAGTTCGCGCGCACGTCCGGGCTGATCCGGCCCTCGAAGTTGCGGTTGCCCGACAGGACCGACACGGCCACCAAGTCGTTGTCGTTGATCGCCTTCGAGATTTCGGGCTGGAGCGGCCCCGAATTGCCGATGCAGGTGGTGCAGCCGTAACCCACAAGGTCGAAGCCGATGGCGTCCAGATCGTCCTGCAGGCCCGCCGCCTCGAGATACTCGCTGACGACCTGCGACCCCGGCGCCAGCGAGGTCTTGACCCAGGGCTTGCGGTTCAGGCCCAGCTCGCGCGCCTTGCGGGCCACGAGGCCCGCGGCCATCATCACATAGGGGTTCGAGGTGTTGGTGCAGGAGGTGATCGAGGCGATCACGATGCTGCCGTCATGCAGCTTGTAATCCTCGCCCTCGACCTCGGCCTCGGCAAAGCCCTCGTGGCGTCCGCCGGGGACATAGCCCGGTTCGCGCGCGCCGCCCTCGCGGGTCCATTTCTCTTCCTCGGCATCGGGGGCGTCGGGGAAGCGGATGCCGCGGATCAGCTTGGTGAAGGCATCGGCGGCCTCGTCCAGCGGGGTGTGGTCCTGCGGGCGCTTCGGCCCCGAGATGGCCGGGACGACATCGCCCAGATCCAGGTGCAGCGTCGAGGAATAGACCGGCTCGTAGGCCTCGTCGCGCCAGAAGCCGTTTTCCTTGGCATAGGCCTCGACCAGCGCGATGCGGTCCTTGTCGCGGCCCGTCTGTTCAAGATAGCGCAGCGTTTCCTGGTCGATCGGGAAGAAGCCGCAGGTCGCGCCGTATTCCGGCGCCATGTTCGCGATGGTCGCACGGTCGGCCAGCGGCATGTTCGACAGCCCGTCGCCATAGAATTCGACGAACTTGCTGACCACACCGTGCGCGCGCAGCATCTGCGTCACCTTCAGCACGAGGTCGGTCGCCGTCACGCCTTCCTTCAGCGCGCCGGTGATCTTGAAGCCGACGACCTCGGGGATCAGCATCGAGATGGGCTGACCCAGCATCGCGGCCTCGGCCTCGATCCCGCCGACGCCCCAGCCAAGAACGGCAAGGCCGTTGACCATGGTGGTGTGGCTGTCGGTGCCGACCAGCGTGTCGGGATAGGCGACGTTGCGGCCGTCCTGGTCGGTGTCGGTCCAGACGGTCTGGGCCAGGTATTCCAGGTTCACCTGGTGGCAGATGCCGGTGCCGGGCGGGACCACGCGGAAATTGTTGAACGCCTTCTGGCCCCATTTCAGGAAGGTATAGCGTTCGATGTTGCGTTCGTATTCCAGTTCGACATTGCGCTGGAAGGCGCGGGGATTGCCGAACTCGTCGATCATGACGGAATGGTCGATCACCAGGTCGACCGGGTTCAGCGGATTGATCTTCTGCGCATCGCCGCCCAGGGCGTTGATCCCGTCGCGCATCGCGGCCAGATCGACCACCGCCGGCACGCCGGTGAAGTCCTGCATCAGCACGCGTGCTGGGCGATAGGCGATCTCTCGCGGGTTCTTGCCGCCCTTTTCGGCCCATTCCGCGAAGGCCTTGATATCGTCGAGCGAAACCGTGCGGCCGCCATCCTCGAAGCGGAGCATGTTTTCCAGCACCACCTTGAGCGCCGCCGGCAGTTTCGAGAAATCGCCCAGCCCGGCTTCGGTTGCTGCCGCGATCGAGTAGTAGTCGACCTGCTGGTCGCCCGCCGTCAGCGTGCGACGCGTCTTGGCCGTATCGGTTCCAGTCTGAATAGGCATCAGGGCCTCCCTGTCTGCGAATGTGGATGGGTCCGGCTCACATCCTTGCTAGCCCGATAGAACGAAGCGTCGCAAGGGCGTTAAGGTTCAATGTATGCGACGGCATACCGAAATCAAGCCTGTTGCCGATCCGGCACGCAGCGCCCTTCGGGATCGCGGTTGACGAACCGTTGATTTGGCGGATCGTGCTGCGGGGCATTATCACCATGGCGACATGAATATGCACAGACACATCACGGGCGGATGTCAGCTTGCCGGCATGGCGGCGGGAATCCTGCTGTCCCTGGGCGGGTTGCCCGCTGCCGCGCAGGCGCCGATCATCGCCGCACCCGACCAGCCGGGGCGCATGGCCGCGCCGGGTCCGATGGACAGGCCGGGGCAGGGGTTCAACGCCTTCTCGGCCGACATGGCGCCGCCCCCCGCCGCGCGCCTGAACACCGAGGCCGAACCCGTCGTGGTCGAGCTGTTCACCTCTCAGGGGTGTTCGTCCTGCCCGCCCGCGGATCACATGCTGAACCGCCTGGGCGACGACCCCGAGATCCTGCCACTGTCCTATCACGTGGATTACTGGGACTATCTCGGCTGGGCCGACAGCTTTGCCAGCCCGGAATTCACCGAGCGGCAGGAAGCCTATGCCCGCAGCGCGGGCGAGCGTTCGGTCTATACCCCGCAGATCATCGTGAACGGGGCCGATACCGCGGTCGCGCCCAGCCCTGCGCAGCTGATGGGCCTGATCGACGCGCACCGCTTCGCCCCCGCGATGCTGAATGTCGACCGCGAGGCCACCGACCAGGGCGAGACGATCGAGCTGATGCCCCTGTCCGATATCGGCGGCGCGGTGGACGTGGTCCTGGTGCGTTACCTGCCCGAGCGGCTGGTGAACGTCACCGCCGGCGAGAATCGCGGCAAGACGGTGCGCTATTCCAACATCGTCGTGCAGATGGAGCTACTGTCGCGTTGGGACGGGGCCGCGCCCCTGCGCCTGTCCGTCCACCCCGAGGAAATCCGCGACGCCGATTTCCCCGCTGACACGCGCCATGCGCTGCTGGTCCAGCGGATGCTGGGCAACGAGGCCCTTCCGGGCAAGATCCTGGCGGCCCTGCGACTGGACTGAGCGATAGGGTCTTGCACGTCGTGCAATCCACGGCCATGAAACGGCATGGGAGAATGGATCACCTCTATTGCCGGAACCGAGCAGGGCGCGACGCTGGCCTCGGTGCTGGCGCTTTCGGCGGCCTTCCTGCACGCCGTCTTCGGTGCGTTGCAGAAGGGGCGGCACGACCCCTGGATCAGCCGCGCGGCCATCGACATCTGCTATGGCCTGATGGCGCTGCCCATCGCGCTGTTCGTCGTGCCCTGGCCCGACGGCCCGCTGTGGCTGGCGCTTGCGGGGGCGGTCGTGATCCACATCGTCTACAAGGTCGCGCAGGCGCAGACCTATCAGCGGGGGGCCTATATCGTCGTCTATCCGGTGGTGCGGGGCAGTGCGCCCTTCTTCGCGGTGCTGGCGGCGATGCTGGTGTTCCACGAACGCTTCAACGCGGTGCAGTGGCTGGGGCTGGCCGCGCTGACGGGCGGGATTTTCGCGCTGGCGGCGCATAACTACCGCAAGGTGACGGTCGGCCGCGAGACTCTGGTCCCCGCGCTTGGATGGGCGCTGGTCACGGGGGCGACGGTCGCGCTCTATACCACCTACGACGCGTGGGGGATCCGGCTGGCGCAGAACCCGTTCACCTTCCTGGCCTGGTTCTTCCTGATGGACGCGTTCTTCATGCCGATCTGGAACATGCGCCGCCTGGCCGCGCTGCCCCGGTCCGAACTGGTGCCGCTGATGGGGCGCGGGGTGATCGGCGCGCTGGTGGCCTTTGCCAGCTTCGGGTCCATCATGATCGCCACCCGCATCGACGA
The DNA here is from genome assembly GCF_947311865.1 of Paracoccus sp. PARArs4. Classification (NCBI taxonomy): domain Bacteria; kingdom Pseudomonadati; phylum Pseudomonadota; class Alphaproteobacteria; order Rhodobacterales; family Paracoccaceae; genus Paracoccus; species Paracoccus sp. PARArs4. Next base: position 20,801 of record NZ_CAMZMW010000009.1, read on the forward strand.
GGTGGGGCGCGCCGCCGTCCTGCGCGAGACCTCGACCGTGTTCGCCGCCCTTGTGGGTTGGCTGATCCTGGGCGAAAAGGTTGGCGCGCGCCGGGCGGTCCTGATGGCCGTGATCGCCGCCGGCGCGATGATCGTGGAATTCGCGGCCTGAGGCAGATGCAATGGAAAACCCCAAACCCTGGCTGAAGCCGCTCCTGGAATTCGGCCCGCTGGTCCTGTTCTTCGCGGTGTTCATGCTGTTCCGCAACGATACCGTCAGCATCGCCGGGCGCGACTATGGCGGCTTCATCCTGGCGACGCTGGCCTTCATCCCGGCGCTGGTGCTGGCAAGCGTCGTGCAGTGGCGCGTCAACGGACGCCTGCAGCCGATGCAGATCGCGACCCTGGTCCTGGTGCTGGTCTTCGGCGGGCTGTCGATCTGGCTGAACGATCCGCGCTTCTTCAAGATGAAGCCCACGCTGATCTATCTGCTGTTCGGGGCCATCCTGGGCGCATCGCTGGTGCTGCGCCGCAACTGGCTGGGCGCCGTCCTGTCCGAGGCCCTGCCGATGGACGATCACGGCTGGCGCAAGCTGACGTTGCGCATGGCGGTGTTCTTCGTCGTGCTGGCGATCGCCAACGAGGTGATCTGGCGCAATTTCTCGGACGAGACCTGGGTCTGGTTCAAGACCTTCGGCCTGCCGATCATGCTGTTCGCCTTCCTGATGGGGAATGCGGGCCTCTATCGCGCGCACGCCCTGCCCGAAAAACGCGACTAGGCCCGCGCCACGGCCCCCGGCGCGGACCAGAGCCGCGCCCAACGCGGCTCGGGACGTACCGGCAGGTGATGACGCAGCAGCCCCAGGGGCAGCGCCCAGGGGTGGCACATCGCCGCGCGATAGAAGTCGAACAGCCCGCCCCGGCGATAGGATGTCCAGTGCGACAGCCGCCGGGCGCCGCGTTCGGTCGGAAAGCCCAGATCCGCCAGCGCATCCAGCGTCGCCGCATCGTCGATCTGCAGGTCGACCCAGTTCGCGCGGCTGCGTTCCAGCCCGAAACCCAGGGCGCGCCTGCGCCCGCCCGACAGCATCGCCTCAAGCGCGAAGTCGAAGGGGTCGTTCTCGCGCGAGGTGACGTTCAGGAACTCGGCCCGCCGTCCGGCAGGGGTGGCGACGGCCGCATCGGCGGTGTCGCGGAACTCGGCCGCGTTCAGCAGGACGACGCGCCCGACGGCGCCGGGCGTCGCGGTGGCGGCGGCCTGCAGCGCGACCCGCCCGCCAAGCGAATGCCCGATCATGGCGACCGGACGCTCGGCGGCTTCGGACAGGCGCGCGGCAAGGTGGCCCATCGTCCGGCCCGCGCCCTCGGCCCGGGCATAGGCCACGCGAAGGCGGCAGCGGGCCTCCCAGCCGAAGGCGATCGCCAGCCCCTCGGTCGGCTCGCCGCGAAAGCCCAGTGCCAGCGGCCATGACGGCCCGCAGCGGGGCTTTCGGGGCGACAGGATGTGGCTGTGGGGGCAATGCGCGGGAATGCTGGGGGAATAGCGCAGACCGTGCGACATCAGGATGACCGGCGCGCCGGGCGGCAGCGCCTCGGCGGCCCGCAGCAGCGCGTCGTCGATATCCCGATCCGCATTCGCCCGCATCACCGTCATGGGGTCCTCCGGCCTTCCCGTCATGGTCGCGTTCTGCCCGAATGCTGCGACATGGGCGTGAAAGCGGCGTTATGTCTTCGTGACAGCAAGGACGCGTCGCGGGCGGTGCGGGGCACGGATCGGCGCGGGTCGGGGCGTTTCGGTGCGGCTTCGTGTCACCCGTGCGACAGCGACCCTGCGCAGGAATGTGTCGCAGACCGTTTTCGGCATTGAATTTTCCTGCCCTCCGCCTCTATGGTGAAGCCATGCGCCACCGGTCCGTCGAACGGAAACCGGCAGGCGCCGACAGTTTCGCAGCGCGACACCTCTGGCCCCGAAGAATGGCGGGCGATGTGTCTCGCGGAAAACCCGCCCTTGGGCCGCGCCTTGCAGCGCGCCGGGGCGATGACAGACAGCGGCCCGGCTGTCCCCACGGACGGCGGGTCTTTCGAAGGAACAGACGCGATGACGCGCGCTTTGGACGGCAGATACGGGGACGGGCGGTGCTTTGCAGCCGCCGTCGCCGGTTTCGCCGCCAGCGACGCCGCCGCGTCCCCATCACAACGCAGCGCAGGGCCGGGGTCGACATCGTCGCCACCCGGCGCCTGCCTGCGCGAAAGACATAATCAATGGCAAAGAAAATGCTCATCGACGCCACCCATGCCGAGGAAACTCGGGTGGTCGTGGTCGACGGAACCAAGGTCGAGGAATTCGATTTCGAAACCCTGAACAAGCGTCAGCTTTCGGGGAACATCTATCTGGCGAAGGTCACGCGGGTCGAACCCTCGTTGCAGGCCGCCTTCGTGGATTACGGCGGGAACCGCCACGGCTTCCTGGCCTTCGCGGAAATCCATCCCGACTATTACCAGATCCCCGCGGCCGATCGCGACGCCCTCATCGCCGAGGAGAGCGCCGAGGCCGATCAGGACGATCACGAGCCCAAGGCCGCCCGCGCCGACACCGCCGAGGGTGACGAGACCACGAGCGACGACGACGGCATCGAATCCGTCGCCGAGGAGGACGTGACCGAAGAGGTGCGCGCCCCCCGCAAGCCGCGTGCGCGCCGCTACAAGATCCAGGAAGTGATCAAGGTCCGGCAGATCATGCTGGTGCAGGTCGTCAAGGAAGAGCGCGGCAACAAGGGCGCGGCGCTGACCACCTATCTGTCGCTGCCGGGCCGCTATTGCGTCCTGATGCCCAACACCGCGCGCGGTGGCGGGATCAGCCGCAAGATCACCAATGCCGCCGACCGCAAGAAGCTGAAGGACATCGCGGGCGAACTGGACGTGCCGCAGGGCGCGGGCCTGATCATCCGCACCGCCGGCAGCCAGCGCACCCGGACCGAGATCAAGCGCGACTACGAATACCTGCTGCGCCTGTGGGAACAGATCCGCGACCTGACCTTCCAGTCGGTCGCGCCGGCCGCCATCTACGAGGAAGGCGACCTGATCAAGCGGACCATCCGCGACCTGTATTCCAAGGAGATCGACGAGGTCCTGGTCGAGGGCGAGCGCGGCTACCGCGTCGCCAAGGACTTCATGAAGATGATCATGCCGACCCATGCGGGCAGCGTGAAGCATTACCGCGACCAGATGCCGCTGTTTGCGCGCTACCAGGTCGAAAGCTATCTGGGCGGGATGTTCAACCCGGTCGTGCAGCTGAAGTCGGGCGGCTACATCGTCATCGGCGTGACCGAGGCGCTGGTCGCCATCGACGTCAACTCGGGGCGTGCCACCAAGGAAGGCTCGATCGAGGATACGGCGACCAAGACCAATCTCGAGGCCGCCGACGAGATCGCGCGCCAGCTGCGCCTGCGCGACCTTGCGGGCCTGATCGTCATCGACTTCATCGACATGGACGAGCGAAAGAACAACGCCGCCGTCGAGAAGCGCATGAAGGATCGCCTGAAATCCGACCGTGCGCGCATCCAGGTGGGCCGCATCTCGGGCTTCGGCCTGATGGAGATGTCGCGCCAGCGCCTGCGTCCGGGGATGCTGGAATCGACCACGCAGCCCTGCCAGCACTGCCACGGCACCGGCCTGATCCGCAGCGATGACAGCCTTGCGCTGACCATCCTGCGCGCGATCGAGGAAGAGGGCACGCGCAAGCGCTCGCGCGAGGTTCTGGTCAAGGCGCCCATCGCCGTCGTGAACTTCCTCATGAACCAGAAGCGCGAACATATCGCCGGGATCGAGACGCGCTATGGCATGGCCGTGCGGGTCGAGGCCGACCCGTCGCTGATCTCGCCCGATTTCGCGATCGAGAAGTTCAAGACCGCGACCCGCCAGGTCGCCGAGGCCGCGCATGCCCCCCTGGGCGTCAGCGCGGACCTGATGGCCAGCATCGTCGTCGAGGAAGAGGACGACGAGGAAGAGGTCGTCGCCGTCGAGGTCGAGGAGGACGCGACCCCCGAGGAAGCGACCGCGGCAGATGCCCGTTCGGACGCGCCGCAGCCCGAGGCCGACGAGGATGGCGAGGGCCGTTCGCGCAAGCGTCGCCGCCGTCGCCGCCGCCGTGGCAATGGTGACCGCGCCGAGGGCGATCAGGCCGAGCAGCAGTCCGAGACCGCTCAGGAAGCACCCGAGGCGTCGGAAGAGGAAAACGACGGCGAGGCCCGTTCGGAGGTCGAGGGCAGCGGGTCCGGTCGCAGCCGCTCGCGCAGCCGGTCGCGCAGCCGCAGCCGCCGCAGCACCGACGATGCGCTGCCCGAGGTGGTCGATGCCGGAGGCGAGGAGCTGCGCGCCGATGCGCTGCCCGACGCCGCTGATACGCCTGCAGAAGAACCCGTCGCCGAAGCGCAAGAAGCAGCCGTGACCGAGACGGCGTCCGTCGCCGAAGCGCCCGTCGCAGAAGCGGTCGCCGCCGAGGCACTGCCCGAGGCCGTCACCGCCCCGCAGGCGGTCGCACCCGAGGCTGCGAACCAGCCCGAGCCCGCGACCGAGAAGCGCACCAAGCGCCGCGGCTGGTGGGCCCGCTGATCCAGCACGCCAAACCGACCAATCATGGGGGCGCAGGGAAACCTGCGCCCCTTTTTCGTGACAGCCGCCCCCGCAACCCACGAAGGCGTGACAGTCCGACGGCTATCTTTCCACCGTGGGCTGGCTAAGTTGCTGGCATGTTTGGAATCGAGCTCGCCACCGCCGCCTTTCTTCCCGCCGCCTTCGTCGCGCTTCTGGCGGGCGTGCTGTCCTTCCTGTCGCCCTGCGTGCTGCCCATCGTGCCGCCCTATCTGGCCTATATGACCGGAGTGGGCGTGAACGGCCTTCGGGCGCGCGAACGCAGTGCCGTCCTGCCCGCGCTGTTCTTCGTGCTGGGCCTCTCGACCGTCTTCCTGATCATGGGATTTGCGGCATCGGCATTCGGGCGGGCCTTCCTTGCCTATCAGGACTGGCTGGCGCGGGCGGCGGGCGTCATGGTCGTCGTGATGGGCCTGCATTTCCTGCACGTGATCCGCATCCCGATCCTGGACCAGGAGGCGCGGATGCAGACCGGTTCGGGGCAGGGCGGGGCGCTTGGGGCCTATGTGCTGGGCCTTGCCTTCGCCTTCGGCTGGACGCCCTGCATCGGGCCGCAGCTGGGCATGATCCTGTCGCTTGCGGCCTCGGGGGGCGAGCTGTCGCGCGGCACCGCACTTCTGGCGGTCTATGCGCTTGGGCTGGGGATCCCGTTCCTGCTGGCCGCGATCTTCATCAACCGCGCGATCGGGGTGATGAATCGCATCAAGCCCTGGTTGAAGACGATCGAGCGGGTCATGGGCGCGCTGTTGATCGTGGTCGGCGTCATGCTGCTGACGGGGGCCTTGTCGGCCATCAGCTTCTGGTTGCTGGAGACCTTCCCCGGCCTTGCGATGCTGGGCTGATCGCGCTGCCTGCGAAAAATTCGTCGCATTGTTCATTTTTTCATTCGACTGTAGCGGCGGAGGCACAATCGCGCTATCATCCGCGTCAGACCCGGACCAACCGGGCAGGACAGAGGCAGTGACGGCGGTATTCCCATGACCGAGATGGTCTTTGGCGCCACGCCCGCACGGGCGGGCGATCCCATTCTTCCACGCTGGTGGCGGACGCTCGACAAATGGGCGCTGGCTTGCGTGATCGGGCTGTTCGCGATCGGGCTGCTGCTGGGACTGGCGGCGTCGGTGCCGCTGGCCGAGAAGAACAACCTTCCGCGCTTCTACTATGTCCAGCGGCAGATGGTCTTCGGCGGGCTGGGACTGGTCGTGATGCTGGTCGTGTCGATGCTGTCGCCGCGCCAGATCCGGCGGATCGGCGTGCTGGGCTTCGCGGTGTCCTTCCTGCTGATCGTGGCGCTGCCCTTCATCGGGACCGATTTCGGCAAGGGCGCGACGCGCTGGCTGTCGCTTGGTTTCGTGTCGCTGCAGCCATCGGAATTCCTGAAGCCCGGCTTCGTCGCGCTCTGCGCCTGGTTCATGGCCGCCAGCCAGGAGGTGGGCGGCCCGCCGGGCAAGCTGATCAGCTTCGGCGCGCTGGTGACGGTCGTTCTGTTCCTCGCGGCGCAGCCCGATTTCGGGCAGGCCTCGCTGGTGCTGTTTTCCTGGCTGGTCATGTATTTCGTGGCCGGGGCCCCCATGATCCTGCTGCTGGCCGTCGCGGGGATGGCGCTGCTGGGCGGGGTCTTCGCCTATGGCGCGTCCGAACACTTTGCCCGCCGCATCAACGGCTTCCTGCAGCCCGAGGTCGATCCCCGCACCCAGATCGGTTACGCCACCAACGCCATCCAGGAGGGCGGCTTCTTCGGCGTCGGCGTGGGCGAGGGGTCGGTGAAATGGTCGCTGCCCGATGCGCATACCGACTTCATCATCGCCGTCGCCGCCGAGGAATACGGCTTCATCATGGTGATGGCGATCATCACGCTTTATGGCCTGATCGTCAGCCGGTCGCTCTTGCGGATGATGAAGGAACGCGATGCATTCGCGCGGATCGCGGGGACGGGGCTTGCCTGCGCCTTCGGCGTGCAGGCGCTGATCAACATGGGCGTGGCCGTGCGGCTGCTGCCCGCCAAGGGGATGACGCTTCCCTTCGTCAGCTATGGCGGTTCGTCGGTGATCGCATCCGGGATCGCCATGGGCATGCTGCTTGCGCTGACCCGCACCCGCCCACAGGGCGAGTTCGCCGAAATCCTCCGTCGGAGGCACTGAGATGACCCGAAAACTTGCACTCATCGCTGCCGGGGGGACCGGTGGCCACATGTTTCCCGCGCAGTCGCTGGCCGAACTGATGCTGGCCGAGGGCTGGCGCGTGAAGCTGTCGACCGATACGCGCGGTGCCCGCTATGCCGGGAATTTCCCCGAGGCCGTGGAGCGGCAGGTCGTGAGCTCGGCCACCACTGCGCGTGGCGGCGTTGCGGGCAAGCTGTCCGCGCCGTTCCGCATCCTGTCGGGCGTGATGGCCGCGCGGCGGGCCTTCCGCGCGGACCGGCCCGACGTGGTGGTCGGCTTCGGCGGCTATCCGACGATCCCCGCGATGTCGGCGGCGCTGACCATGGGCGTTCCGCGCATGATCCATGAACAGAACGGCATCATGGGGCGCGTGAACCGCATCTTTGCGGGGCGTGTCCAGCGGGTCGCCTGCGGCACCTGGCCGACCGACCTGCCGGGCGGGGTGCAGGGCAGCCATGTCGGCAACCCGGTCCGGGCGGCGGTTCTGGAACATTCGGCGGCACCCTATGCCGCGCCGGGGCAGGGGGCGCTGAACCTGCTGGTGATCGGCGGCAGCCAGGGCGCACGCGTCCTGTCGGACGTGGTTCCCGCCGCCGTGGCCGGTCTGCCCGACGATATCCGCGCGCGCCTGCGCGTCAGCCACCAGGCACGGGCCGAGGATGCGGAACGCGTCACCGCCGCCTATGCCGAGGCCGGGATCGAGGCCGAGGTGCAGCCCTTCTTCGCGGATGTTCCCGAACGCATCGCGGCGGCGCAGCTGGTCGTCAGCCGCTCGGGGGCGTCCTCGCTGGCCGACATCACGGTGATCGGGCGCCCCTCGATCCTGATCCCCTTCGCGGCTGCGGCGGGCGATCACCAGACGGCGAACGCGCAATCCCTGGCCGAGGCCGGGGCGGCCCATATCCATCCCGAATCGGTGCTTGACGCCGAGAGCCTGACGCGCGACATCCGCGCGATCCTTACCGACCCCGCGCAGGCACAGGCCATGGCCGATGCCGCGCTGTCCCTGGCCCGGCCCGATGCGGCACGGCGCCTCTATGACCTCGTTACGGAGATTCTGCGATGAACGCGGCGACAAAACTGCCCGGAGAACTGGGCCCGATCCATTTCGTGGGCATTGGCGGCATCGGCATGTCGGGCATCGCCGAAGTGCTGCTGACCCTGGGCTATCGCGTGCAGGGCAGCGACCTGAAGCGGTCGAAGATCACCGACCGGCTGGAAACGCTTGGCGCGACCGTGTTCGAGGGCCAGCGCGCCGAGAATGTCGAGGGCGCGGGCGTCGTCGTCATCTCGACCGCGATCAAGAAGGGCAACCCCGAGCTGGAAGAGGCCCGCCGCCGCGGCCTGCCCATCGTCCGCCGCGCCGAGATGCTGGCCGAGCTGATGCGCATGAAGTCGAACATCGCCATCGCGGGCACCCACGGCAAGACCACGACCACGACGATGGTCGCCACGCTGCTGGATGCGGGGGGCGTCGATCCGACGGTCATCAACGGCGGCGTGATCCACGCCTATGGCTCGAACGCGCGCGCCGGTGCCGGCGAATGGATGGTGGTCGAGGCCGACGAGAGCGACGGCAGCTTCAACCGCCTGCCTGCCGACATCGCCATCGTCACCAATATCGACCCCGAGCACATGGAGCATTGGGGCAGCTTCGACGCGCTGCGGCAGGGCTTCTACAATTTCGCATCGGGCATTCCCTTCTATGGCCTGGCGGTCTGCTGCACCGACCACCCCGAGGTGCAGGCCCTGGTCGGACGCCTGACCGACCGCCGCGTCGTCACCTTCGGCTTCAACGCGCAGGCCGATGTGCGCGCGCTGAACCTGACCTATGAGAACGGCATCGCGCATTTCGACATCGCGCTGCAGGGCGAGGCGACGGGCGACGACATCCCGCTGATCGAAGGGTGCACCCTGCCCATGCCGGGCGATCACAACGTGTCGAACTGCCTGGCCGCCGTCGCCGTCGCGCGTCACCTGGGCATCAAGAAATCCGAGATCCGCGAGGCGCTGGCCAAGTTCGGCGGCGTGGGTCGCCGCTTCACCCGCGTGGGCGAGGTCGATGGCGTGACCATCATCGACGATTACGGTCACCACCCGGTCGAGATCGCCGCCGTGCTGAAGGCCGCCCGCCAGGCGACCAAGGGCCGCGTCATCGCCGTCCACCAGCCGCACCGCTTCTCGCGCTTGTCCAGCCTGTTCGACGATTTCTGCACCTGCTTCAACGAGGCCGATGTCGTGGCGATCGGTGATGTCTATGCCGCGGGCGAGGATCCGATCCCCGGCGCGGGTCGCGACGACCTGGTGGCCGGGCTGATCGCGCATGGCCACCGCCACGCACGCGCCGTCATGGACGAGGACGACCTGGAGCGCCTTGTCCGAGAGCAGGCCCGTCCGGGCGACATGGTCGTCTGCCTGGGTGCGGGCACCATCTCGGCCTGGGCGAACGCGCTTCCGGCGCGATTGCAGGGCAAGGCCGCGTGACGCTGGCGCAGCATCTCTCGGCGCCAGGCCTGGCGCTGGTCGCATCGGCGGCGTTCCTGCTGGTCGCGGCCCTGCGCCCCTGGACCGAGGGGCGGCTGCGTCGCTGCCTGTCCTGGACGGTCGTGCTGGGCGGTGTTCCGACATTGGGCTGGCTGACGCTGCTGTGGGGGCCGGGCTTCGGCGTGGCGGGCTTTGCGCTTGGGGCGCTGGCGTTCTGTGCGCATCCGCGTTCGGGCGGTCATCCGCCCGCGATGCCGCCGGGTGCCGGACAGTGACGATCGAGACCCCCTGGATCATCGCGGCCTGCTGCCTTGCCGGCGCGGGCTTCATCGCCTGGGGTGCCGCGCGGTTGCGCCTGATCTGGCCGCTGCTGATCCTGTCGCTGCTGCTGGCGGCCATCGCCCTGCAACTGCGCCTTGCCGCGCAGGGGCACGACGGCTTTCACGATCTGGCGGCGATGACGGCGCAGGCATTCACTGTCCTGCCCGCCCTTCTGGGTGTCGCGACGGGGCTGGGCATCGCCTTTGCGCGGCGCCACCGGCTGCGCTGGCGCAACGCGGCGGGCGGTCTGACCGTGCTGGCGCTGCTGACCGCCGGTGTTGCCGCCGGGACCACCTTTCTTCTGTAATCTGGGCCTGCGGTTGACGCCTGCGCCCCCCGTGACTACCAGATCCGCATGACCGCTGACATTCCGACCCCCCGTGGCAGCCTGATTGCCAACCGCTCTCTCGACAGTCTGACCTGGCTTCGCGTGGGCGGCCCTGCCGACTGGCTGTTCCAACCCGCGGACGAGGCCGACCTGGCCGAGTTCCTGGCGGCGCTGGACCCCGAGGTTCCGGTCTTCGCGATGGGCGTCGGCAGCAACCTGATCGTGCGCGACGGCGGTATTCGCGGCGTGGTGATCCGGCTGGGCCGCGCCTTCAACGGGGTCGAGATCGACGGCGACATCGTAACCGCGGGCGCGGCATCGCTGGATGCGCAGGTCGCGCGGCGGGCGGCCGATGCGGGGCTGGACCTGACCTTCCTGCGCACGATCCCCGGCAGCATCGGTGGCGCGGTCCGTATGAACGCCGGCTGCTATGGCACCTACATGGCCGACCGCCTGATCGACGTCACCGCCGTGACGCGGGACGGGCAGGTCATCACGCTGGACGCCGCACAGCTGAAACTGGCCTATCGCCATTCCGAACTGCCCGAGGGCTGCGTGATCACCGGCGTCCGCATGCGCGCGCCCAAGGGCGATCCCGACGCGCTGCATGCCCGCATGGCCGAACAGCTGGAACGCCGCGATGCGACCCAGCCGACCCGGGACCGCAGCGCGGGGTCCACCTTCCGCAATCCGGCGGGCTACAGCTCGACCGGGCAGGCCGACGACACGCACGAGCTGAAGGCCTGGGCGCTGATCGATCAGGCCGGTCTGCGCGGCCACAGCTGGGGCGGGGCGCAGATGTCGCAGAAGCATCCGAACTTCCTGATCAACACGGGCGGCGCGACCGCCGCCGATCTCGAAGCCCTGGGCGAGCTGGTCCGCCGCCGCGTCCTGGAGGAGAGCGGCCACGAGCTGCAATGGGAGGTCGTTCGCATCGGCGAACCCGGCCCAGAGGAAAGTTAAGGCCGGGTTAACCGGCGAAAGCTTGCAAACTTATATTCTGAAACGAGAAAATGCGCTTTTGTGCGCAGGGCTTTGGCTGTATCCTTTGCGAAGCGCGGGGCCTGACGGTCGCGCGCCTTCTTCATGAACCCCGATCAAAACGGGGATGAAAGGCAAATACGTGACGGGCAGGTCGAGCAGGACAGCCCCCACAGTGGCCGTTCTGATGGGCGGACCCTCGGCCGAGCGCGAGGTGTCGCTGTCGTCGGGCCGCGAATGCGCGGCTGCACTGCGGGTGGCAGGATACGAAGTCATCGAGATCGCGCTTGGCGATTCGCGCGGGGACGAGCTGGTCCGCCGCCTGAACGAGGCTGCGCCCGATGTCGTCTTCAACGCGCTGCATGGCCGGTGGGGCGAGGATGGCTGCGTGCAGGGCGTCCTCGAATGGATGGGGCTGCCCTATACGCATTCGGGCGTGCTGGCCTCGGCGCTGGCGATGGACAAGACCCGCGCCAAGGCCGCCTTCCGCGCCGCCGGACTGCCGGTCGTCGAAAGCGTGATCGCCGATGCGGACGAGGTGCGCGCCTGCCACGTGATCGCGCCCCCCTATGTCGTGAAGCCGAATGACGAGGGCAGCTCGGTCGGGGTCTATATCGTGCATGACGGCGCGAACGAGCCGCCCCAGCTGTCCCCCGATATGCCCGCCCGCGTCATGGTCGAGACCTATGCCCCGGGGCGCGAGCTGACGACCACCGTGATGGGCGACCGCGCGCTGGACGTGACCGAGATCATGGTCGACGGCTGGTACGACTATGCCGCGAAATACACCGTGGGCGGGTCGCGTCACGTGGTTCCCGCCGACATTCCCGCCGATATCCGCGAGGCATGCCTTGCGATGGCCCTTCGCGCCCACGAGGCGCTTGGCTGCCGCGGGCTGTCGCGCACCGATTTCCGTTGGGACGACACGCGCGGCATCGACGGGTTGGTCATCCTCGAGGTGAACACCCAGCCCGGCATGACGCCGACCTCGCTTGCGCCCGAACAGGCGGCGCATGCGGGGATCGACTTTCCCGCCCTGATGCGCTGGATGGTGGAGGATGCGCTGTGCCGGTCGTGATCGATCACCGCCCCGGAAAGCAGCAGACCCATGACACGGCGCGTCCGCGCCGCGACCCCGCGCCGTCCCGCCTGAAATACCGCCTGCAGCGCATGTGGCTGCGCCCCTTGTGGCGCCGCGTCGCGCGTATCGGGGCGCCTGCCTTCCTGGCCGCGATGATCGGGGGGCTGTGGCTGTCCGACGAGGATCGCCGCGCCGCGCTGACCGACAACATCGCCCGCGCCGTGGACAGCGTCCAGAACCGAGAGGAATTCCAGGTCCGCGAGATGCAGGTCGAGGGGGCCTCGCCCGTGGTCGAGCGCGCGCTGAAGGCGATGCTGCCGGTCGATCTTCCGGCCTCCAGCTTCGACATCGACCTGCCCGCGCTGCGGCTCCAGGTGATGCAGCTGGACGCGGTGGACACGATCGACCTGCGCGTCAAGCCGGGCGGCATCCTGTCGGCGGTCGTGACCGAACGGCAGCCCGCGCTGCTGTGGCGTCATGCCCGCGGGATCGAGATGCTGGACGAGGACGGTCACCGCGTCGCGGGCGTCACCTCGCGCGAGGTGCGCCCCGACCTGCCGCTGGTTTCGGGCGAGGGGGCGGAAGAGGCCACCCCCGAGGCGCTGCAGCTGTTCGATGCGGCCGGGCCGATCCTGCCACGCGTGCGCGGGCTGGTCCGGCGCGGCGAACGCCGGTGGGACCTGGTGCTGGATCAGGGCCAGCGGATCATGCTGCCCGCCCAAGGGGCGCTGGTCGCGCTGGAGGCCGCGATCGCGATGGACCGCGCGCAGGATCTGCTGGCGCGCGACATCACCGTGGTCGATCTGCGCGACCCCAAGCGGCCCGTGCTGCGGCTGGGGATCGACGCGCGAAACACGATCAGGACCGCCCGTGGCCAGCCCCCCCTGGGGCCGGACGGGCGCATCCTGCAGGACAACGAAGGCTGAAGCCAGGGGAGGGGTCGGATCATGGCGGAACTGTACCAGACACAGCGGGCGATGCGGAACATGCGCCGCGCGGCGCTTCAGCGGGGCGTCATCGGCATCCTCGATATCGGCACCTCGAAGATCGCCTGCCTGGTGCTGCGCTTCGACGGGACCGGAACCTTCCGCGAGACGGACGGCGTCGGGCCGATGGCGGGGCAGGTGAACTTCCGCGTGATCGGCGCGGCCTCGACCCGGTCGCGTGGGATGCGCCGGGGCGAGATCGAGACCATGGCCGAGACCGAGCGCGCGATCCGCACCGTGGTCGCCGCCGCGCAGAAGCTGGCCGGCGTCCGAATCGACCACGTGATCGCCTGCATGTCGGGCGGGCGCCCGTCTTCCTACGGTCTGGCGGGCGAGACGCCGCTGGCGCAGGGCAAGGTGGACGATCACGACGTGGCCAAGGTGCTGGCCGCCTGCGACGTGCCCGACTTCGGCCGAGGCCGCGAGGTGCTGCACGCACAGCCCGTGAACTTTGCCGTGGACAACCGCTCGGGGCTTGCCGACCCGAGAGAGCACCTGGGCAACAAGCTGTTCTGCGACATGCATGTCCTGACGGTGGATGGCGACGCGATCGGCAACCTGGTCCACTGCATCCGGCGCTGCGACCTGGAACTGGCCGGGATCGCGTCGGCGCCCTATGCCTCGGCGCGCGCCAGCTTGGTCGAGGACGAGCAGGAGCTGGGCGCGGCCTGCATCGATTTCGGAGGCGGCGGCACGGGCGTGTCGATCTTCGTGCGCAAGCACATGATCTTCTCGGATCACGTGGCGATCGGGGGCAACCTGATCACGCAGGACATCGCGCAGGGCCTGCGCGTCAGCCTGCCCGTCGCCGAACGGCTCAAGACGCTCAGCGGCGGGGTCGAGGCCACGGGCCGCGATGACCGCGACATGATCGACATCGGCGGCGATACCGGCGACTGGGAGGCGGATCGCCGTCAGGTCAGTCGTGCGGATGTCATCGCGATCATGCGCCCGCGGGTCGAGGAGATCCTGGAGGGCGTGCGCGGGGTGCTGGACGCTGCGGGCTTCGACTACATGCCCAGCCAGCAGATCGTGCTGACCGGCGGCGGCAGCCAGATCCCGGGGCTGGACGGTCTGGCCGCGCGGATCCTTGGGCCGAACATCCGCTGCGGGCGTCCGCTGCGCATCGACGGCCTGTCCCACCAGCTGACCGATCCCAGCTTCTCCTCGGCGGTGGGGCTGGCGTTGTTCGCGGCTCATCCGCAGGACGAATGGTGGGATTTCGAGACCCCGGCAGATGCCTATCCCGCGCGCAGTTTCAAGCGCGCCTATCGCTGGTTCAAGAGCAACTGGTGATCGCGGAAACCTTTCGTTAGCGATTGGTGCGGGCTTCCACACCATATTCTGCGCCCTTGGCAAGATACCGCTTAATTTGCAGGTGAATCTTGCCATATTTTGCGGGCTTTCCGGCTTTTTCGGATGACGGAACGTGGCAGAAAGGTTACGATCAAGCATAAATCAACGGGATTCGAGCGGGCAGACCGCGCCCGAATGCGAAGCAGCGAAAAACAGGCGGAACCATGAACCTCAATCTGATGATGAACGACGAAGAAGAGCTGAAGCCCCGCATCACCGTCTTCGGCGTCGGCGGCGCGGGCGGCAACGCCGTCAACAACATGATCGAGAAGATGCTGGAAGGCGTCGAGTTCGTGGTCGCCAATACCGACGCGCAGGCGCTGCAGCAGAACAGCGCCACCAGCCGCATCCAGATGGGCCCGAAGGTGACCGAGGGTCTGGGCGCGGGCGCCAAGCCCACCATCGGCGCCAAGGCCGCCGAGGAGACGATCGAGGATATCGTCGATCACCTGATGGGCGCGCATATGTGCTTCATCACGGCAGGCATGGGCGGCGGCACCGGCACCGGTGCGGCCCCGATCATCGCGCAGGCCGCGCGTGAGATGGGCATCCTGACCGTCGGCGTCGTGACCAAGCCCTTCCAGTTCGAAGGCACCAAGCGGATGCGCCAGGCCGAGGAGGGCGTCGAGGCCCTTCAGAAGGTCGTGGACACGCTGATCATCATCCCGAACCAGAACCTGTTCCGCCTGGCGAACGAGAAGACGACCTTCACCGAAGCCTTCGCCATGGCCGACGATGTGCTGTATCAGGGCGTCAAGGGCGTGACCGACCTGATGGTCCGTCCGGGCCTCATCAACCTCGACTTCGCCGACGTCCGCGCGGTGATGGACGAGATGGGCAAGGCCATGATGGGCACCGGCGAGGCTGCGGGCGACAACCGCGCGCAGGAAGCCGCCGAGCGCGCCATCGCCAACCCGCTGCTGGACGAGATCAGCCTGAACGGCGCCAAGGGCGTGCTGATCAACATCACCGGCGGCTATGACATGACCCTGTTCGAGCTGGACGAGGCCGCGAACGTGATCCGCGACAAGGTCGACAGCGACGCGAACATCATCGTCGGCTCGACGCTGGATCCGGACATGGACGGCACGATCCGCGTCTCGGTCGTCGCGACCGGTATCGACGCCGATGCCGCCCCGGCCGAGGTTCCGACCCCGCGCCGCGGCATGGCCGCGCCGCTGACGCAGAACCCCTCGATCGCGGATGCCCCGGTGGTCGAGGATCAGGCCACGGTCCGCAGCCAGCAGGCCGCAGCCCAGCCCGCGCCCACCGCGCCTGCCCCGCAGCCCGCCGTCCAGCAACCCGCCGCGCGGACCGAGGACGAGATGCCGAAGCCGGCCTATCAGCCGAAGGAAGCGCCGCGCCAGAACTCGGTCCGGATCGAGGACGACGCCTCGGCCTTCGTCGCGCCGCGCGCCCCCCAGGGCCGTCCAGGCCAGCCCACCCCCGAGGTGATGGACCGCCTGCGCCGCGCCGTCGACAACCGCAGCCAGCAGGGCGCCGCGGCCCAGCAGCAGCCGCAGCAGGCCGATCCGCGCGCGAACAGCCGGATGAGC
This sequence comes from Paracoccus sp. PARArs4, assembly GCF_947311865.1. Classification (NCBI taxonomy): domain Bacteria; kingdom Pseudomonadati; phylum Pseudomonadota; class Alphaproteobacteria; order Rhodobacterales; family Paracoccaceae; genus Paracoccus; species Paracoccus sp. PARArs4. The sequence continues at coordinate 36,685 of NZ_CAMZMW010000009.1, forward strand.
GGCCTCGGCCGCATGCTGGAGCGTATGGCTGGTCACGGTGAACAGGGCGCGCAGAAGCCCGCCGCATCCTCGATCGCCGAGCGTGTGAACGAGCGTGTCGCCGTCCGTGCCCGTCAGCAGGAAACCGATTTCGACGATCTGGCCAGCCCCGACAATGGCGGCGACAATGTCGAGATCCCCGCATTCCTGCGTCGCCAGGCGAACTGATCCGTTCACGAAATCGACGCATATCTTTTGGGAAAGGGCCGCCACGTGCGGCCCTTCTTTCTTTTGCAATCAATGGCTTGTCAAATGCATCTTCGCCCGTGTTGCAGGGGCGGGGGTGATTGTTTCACCCCGTTACAAAACGTTAATTGAAGCTGCACCCGCCCGGGCATAGCTGAAACCCTGCAGCCAGCGTTGTGCGTTGGCTGCAGGAATTGAACCGATCAGAAGCTTTGCGAAGACAGGCAGATCATGCAGACGACGCTGAAAGACAAAGTGGCATTCGACGGTGTGGGCCTCCACTCCGGCAAGCCCGCACGACTGGAAATCCACCCCGCGCCTGCGGGCCACGGGATCGTCTTCCGGCGCGTCGACCTGTCCCCGGCGGTCGAGATCGCGGCGTTGTGGAACAACGTCACGCTGTCGCCGCTGTGCACGCTGATGGATAACGGGCAGGGCGTGACCCTGTCGACGGTCGAACACGTGATGGCCGCGCTGGCCGGCACCGGCGTCAACAACGCCGTCGTGACGGTCGATGGCCCCGAGGTTCCGATCCTCGACGGCTCCTCGGCCCCCTTCGTGGCCGAGATCCTTGCCGTCGGCCTGCGTCGCCAGAACGCGAAGCTGCGCGCGATCCGCGTCCTGCGCCCGGTCGAAGTTCGCAGCGGCGAGGCGTTCGCACGCCTGACGCCTGCCGATCACTTGGAGATCGATTTCCAGATCGATTTTGCCGACGCCGCGATCGGGCATCAGGAAAAGGTGCTGGACATGGCAAATGGCGCCTTCCTGCGCGAACTGGCCGACAGCCGCACTTTCTGCCGCGCCTCCGATATCGACGTGATGCGCGAGAACGGGCTGGCGCTTGGCGGCACCTATCTGAACGCCGTCGTCGTCGATGGCGCGGATGTCCTGTCGCCGGGCGGCCTGCGCCATGACGACGAGGCCGTGCGCCACAAGATGCTGGACGCCACGGGCGATCTGGCGCTGGCGGGTGCACCGCTGCTGGCACGCTATACCGGTCACCGCGCGGGTCACGCGATGACGAACCGCCTGCTGCGCGCGCTGTTCGCGGATCCCACCGCCTGGACCTGGGCCGAGGTCGATTCCGACCTGGAAACCCGCCTGCCAGGCGCCGGCGTCGCCGATTACGGCCCGCTGGCCGGGCTGGCGCATCCGATGCCCGTCGCCGCCGAGTGACCTGCGGCGCAGTGATTCTGCGCCGCCCTCCGCCGGCCTTCCCGCTGTCGTGAAAGCATCGCGGAAATCAACGCATTGCCATTTTGCGCCCCCTGTTGTTCTGTGCTAGGACGTCGCGGCGGCGTCGGCCCTTGGGGCCGGGGCGGAACAGAAGCTTGGGCAGGGTGAAGATGGCTGGCACGAATATCTCGGCTTCGATGATGGCTGCGGTGCTGGCCGGACTGGTCCTGACGGGCTGCGGCGCCAACCGCGAGGCTGCGCTGCGCCAGAATCTCGACCAGTTCACGGCTGCCGAAATCTATCAGCGCGGCGAATACGAGCTCGAGAATAGCGGCGACCCCGAGGATGCCGTCTTCTATTTCTCGGAAATCGAGCGCCTCTATCCCTACAGCGAATGGGCGCGACGCGCGCTGATCATGCAGGCCTATGGCAACCACAAGGCCCAGAACTACGAAGAGGCACGCAGCGCCGCGCAGCGCTTCCTCGACGTCTATCCCGGGGATGAGGAAGCTGCCTATGCGCAGTACCTCCTGGCGCTGTCCTATTACGACCAGATCGACGATGTCGGCCGCGACCAGGGCCTGACCTTCCAGGCGCTGCAGGGGCTGCGCACGGTCATCGAGCAATATCCCGACAGCGAATATGCCCGCAGCGCGATCCTGAAATTCGACCTGGCCTTCGATCACCTCGCCGCCAAGGAGATGGAGATCGGCCGCTACTATCTGAAGCGCGGGCATTATTCGGCGGCCATCAGCCGCTTCCGCGTCGTGGTCGAGGAATTCCAGACGACCACCCAGACCCCCGAAGCGCTGCTGCGTCTGGTCGAGGCCTATCTGGCGCTTGGTCTGACCGACGAGGCGCAGACCGCGGGCGCCATTCTGGGTCACAACTTCCAGTCCTCGCCCTTCTACGACGACGCCTATCGCCAGCTTCGCGGTCGCGGCCTGTCGCCCGAGGCGCGCGGGGACAGCTGGCTCGACAACGTGTACCGCCAGACCATCCAGGGAAAATGGCTCTGATCCGACGCGGGTCAGACCTGATCGGGGCGCTCGGATGCTGAGAACGCTCGATATTCGCGACATGCTGCTGATCGACCGGCTGGAGCTGAGCTTCGGACCGGGCCTGAACGTGCTGACCGGCGAAACCGGCGCGGGCAAGTCGATCCTGCTGGATTGCCTCGGCTTCGTGCTGGGATGGCGGGGCAGGGCGGACCAGGTCCGCAAGGGCGCCGATCAGGGCGAGGTTCAGGCCGTCTTCGACCTGCCGAAGGGGCATCCCGCGCGCGACGTGCTGGCCGAGGCCGGCATCGCGGTCGAGGATGACGAGCTGATCCTGCGCCGCGTGAACGCCGCCGATGGTCGCAAGACCGGCTGGGTGAACGACCGCCGCGTATCGGGCGAGGTGCTGCGCCGCCTGTCCGAGGTGCTGGTCGAGCTGCACGGCCAGCATGACGATCGCGGGTTGCTGAACCCGCGCGGGCACCGCGCGCTGCTGGATGCCTTCGCGGGCCTGGACATGGCCGCGCCGCGGGCCGCCTGGAGCGCACGCCGCGCCGCGCATGCCGAACTGGCCGAGGCCGAGGCAAGCCTTGCCGCCGCCCGCGCCGAAGAGGAATTCCTGCGCCACGCCGTCGAGGAACTGGACAAGCTGGCACCCGAACCCGGCGAGGAAGAGCGTCTGGACGTCGCCCGCCGCAGCATGCAGGGGGCCGAACGGATCCGCGAGGATGTCGCCCGTGCCTTGCAGCTGCTTGGCGGCGATGGCGCCGAAGGGGCGATGGTCGATGCCGCGCGTTGGCTCGACGGCGCTGCCGAACGGGCCGAGGGGCGGCTGGACGATCCGATCTCGGCGCTGTCGCGGGCGCTGATCGAGCTGGGCGAAGCCACGCAGGGCGTCGAGAACGCGCTGAGCGCGATGGATTTCGACCCCCACGCTTTGGAGGCCACCGAGGAGCGCCTGTTCGCGCTGCGCGCGCTGGCCCGCAAGCATGACGTGCTGGCGGACGATCTGGCGGGGCTGGCAGATGATTTGCGTGACAGGCTGCAACGGATCGACGCGGGCGAAAGCCGCATCGCGGATCTGCGCAAGGCGGTGATCGCCGCCGATGCCGCCTATGATACCGCGGCTGACGCTCTGACCCAGGCGCGCAGCACGGCTGCGGGGCAGCTCGATACCGCCGTCATGGCCGAGCTTGCGCCGCTCAAGATGGAAAGGGCGGTCTTCGAGACGCGGGTAACTGCGGGCGAGCCCGGCCCCGAGGGGCGCGATGCGGTGGCCTTTACCGTCGCGACGAACCCCGGTGCGCCTGCGGGTCCCTTGGACAAGATCGCCTCGGGCGGCGAGCTTTCGCGCTTCCTGCTTGCGCTCAAGGTCTGCCTTGCGCGCGGCAACGATGCGCTGGTCCTGATCTTCGACGAGATCGACCGCGGTGTCGGTGGCGCGACCGCCGATGCAGTCGGCAGGCGGCTCAAGACCCTGGCCGAGGGGTCACAGGTGCTGGTCATCACGCATTCGCCGCAGGTCGCGGCGCTTGGGGCAGGGCATTTCCGCGTGGCCAAGGCCGTGGCGGACGGGATGACGACCTCGACCGTGACGCCACTGGACCGCGACGACCGCATCGCCGAGATCGCGCGCATGCTGGCGGGGGATCGCGTGACCGCCGCCGCGACCGAGGCCGCGATCAGCCTGCTGGACGGCTAGTCCACGATCGCATCGACGGGCCGCATCCGCGACAGGATCTTGCGGCTGGTGGCGTCCAGCCTGACCAATTGCCCGCCAAGCACAGCATAGACATCGCCTTCGGGCGGCACCGACAATCCGTAGAGCCCCGGACGCGAGACGATATGCGTCCCGTCGCGCGGCGCGATGTCGCCCACCTCGAAGCTGCGCGGCACCTGCGCGGGTTCCGCTGCGGGGCTGTTTGCATGGCCGATCGACATGTCGAATGGGGCGAGGGCTGCCGTCACGCAGATGACCCCCGCCGCAGCGATGAGGGTGCGCGGCAGCATGATATCGGACCTTTGGATTGTTTCAGGTCACATGCAACACGGCGGTGGCGCCGGGGTTCCGCATTCATGCTGCAATGCAGCCATGCGATTTCCGACCTATCTGCGCGAAGGGCGGGGGCTGTCGGGCAGGGGGCGCAGGATCGACACGATCTTGCCCGTCTCGTTCAGGCGGATCAGATGGCCGCGATGCACGGCGTAATGGGTGCCGCGGGGGGCGGGTCCGATGCCGAAGCGGCCCGGATCCTCGATCATCTGCAACTGGTTGGCGGGGGGCGTCGCGCCGATCTCGGGGCGGGCGGGGGCAGCGGCTGCCTCCTGCGCCTCGGCGGTGCGGGCAAGGTGGCGATGACCGATGCCGACCGCACCGGTGGCGGCCAGCGCGACGATCAGCGCGATCCTTGCAAATCTGGACATTCCGGGCGCCCCTTGCGGCATGGTTTCCGTCATGGGAACCCAACCACGCCTATGATTGAGGGTTCCCTAACGCGAAAGCCGGAATCTTGAACTTCAGCCGTTTCGCTTCACAAATCGCGGAAGCATGGCGGAAAAGTCACGCCCGCGCCCGTCCTCGTCCTCGACGAAGCGTTCGTACAGGTCCCGCGCCAGCTGCCCCATCGGGGTGTCGGCCCGGGCCGAATCCGCCGCCTGATGTGCCAGGTTCAGGTCCTTCAGCATCAGTTCGGCCGCGAAGCCGGGGGTATAGTCGTTATCCGCAGGCGATTTCGGCCCAACGCCCGGCGCGGGGCAATAGGCGTTCATCGACCAGCTGTAGCCCGAGCTGGTCGAGACCACGTCGAACATCTTCTGCCGGTCGAGGCCCAGCTTGTCGGCCAGGGCGAAGGCCTCGCAGGTGGCGATCATCGTGACGCCAAGGATCATGTTGTTGCAGATCTTGGCTGCCTGGCCCGCGCCCGCATCGCCGCAATGCACGGCCTTCTGGCCCATGATGTCGAACAGCGGCTGAACGGTCGCGAAATCCGCGTCGGCACCGCCCACCATGAAGGTCAGCGTGCCGCCCTGCGCGCCCCCGATCCCGCCCGAAACCGGCGCATCGACCGCGCCCAGCCCCGCCGCCGCCGCGTCCGATGCGACCGCCCGCGCGCTGTCCACATCCACGGTCGAGCAATCGCAGAAGATCGCGCCCTTGCGCATCGCCGGGATCAACTCGGCCGCGACGGCGCGAAGGATCTGGCCGTTGGGCAGCATCGTGATGACCACGTCGGCCCCGGCAGCGGCCTCGGCCCCGGTGGCGGCCTGCGCGACCCCTTCGGGCACGGGCGCGGCGGTGTCGAAGCCCGCGACCTGATGCCCTGCGGCGGCCAGGTTGGCCGCCATCGGCGCACCCATGTTCCCCAGGCCGATGAAACCGATCTTCATGCTGTCTCCTCCCATTCCAGTTCGTCGTCCAGCGGGGCAAGCATCGCGGCGACAGCCTCGGGCGTCGCTGCGGCCTGCCAGTCCGGCTGGCGATCCTTGTCGATGATCTGCGCGCGCACGCCTTCCAGGAAATCGCCCTGCCGCGTGGCGCGGGCGGTAAAGCGGAACTCTCGTGACAGCGATTGCTGCATGCGGTCGTCGGCCCGTGCGGCGCGCACCATTTCCAGCCCCGCCGCCATCGACAGCGGAGAGTTGCGGTCCAGCGCCTTCAGACTGTCGGCATCTCCCTGCGCCTCCAGCCTTGCGCGGATCTGTTCCAGGTCGTGCCCGCCGAAGGCGGACAGATCCCGCGTGGCCAGGGGCGCATCGGGCGGGGTCTGGCCCCGGATCAGCGTCGCGTCCCCCGTCCGTTCCAGTTCGGCGATCAGGTCGGGCCAGAGATCCTCGGGCAGATAGCTGTCGGCAAAGCGCGCATGGATCGCGTCGCCCGGTCCCATCCGCGCGCCGGTCAGCGCCAGGTATTCGCCGATCCGGCCCGGCGCGCGCGCCAGAAGCCAGGTGCCGCCCACGTCGGGGATCAGGCCGATACCGCTTTCGGGCATGGCGATCCGGGTCGTGTCGCCGACGATGCGGTGCCCGGCATGGCCGCCCACGCCAACGCCCCCGCCCATGACGAAGCCCTGCATGAAGGCGACGATCGGCTTGGGATAATCCGCGATGGCCGCGTTCATGCGGTACTCGTCGCGGAAGAAATCCGCCCCGACCGAGTGATCGCCCGCCTTGCCCGCGTGATAGACGGCGGCGATGTCGCCGCCCGCGCAGAAGGCGCGCTCGCCCTCGGCGTCGATGATGACCAGGTCCACATCCGCATCCTCGCGCCAGTCGTCCAGCGCGCGGTGGATCGCCTGCGCCATCGGGTGGCTCAGCGCGTTCAGGGCCTTGGGCCGCGTGAAGGTGATGCGGCCCGCGCGGCCCGTCTTGCGGATGCTGAGATCGGTCACGTCGTCACCCCCTGTCAGCCAGCATGGAGCGGCCGATGATCAGCCGCATGATCTCGTTGGTGCCTTCCAGGATCTGGTGGACGCGCAGGTCGCGCACGATCTTTTCGATCCCGTAATCGGCCAGGTAGCCATAGCCACCATGCAGTTGGAGGCACTGGTTCGCCACCTCGAATGCGCGGTCGGTGACCTGCAGCTTGGCCATGGCGCAGAACTTGGTCGCGTCGGGCGCGCCCTGGTCCAGCATCCACGCGGCCTGGCGCAGGAAGATGCGGCTGGATTGCAGCGCGGTCTCCATCTCGGCCAGGCGGAACTGCAGGGCCTGGAACTGGTCCAGCGACTTGCCGAAGGCGCGACGCTCGGACATGTAGGCGACGGTGCGGTCCAGCGCGGCCTGCGCGCCGCCAAGCGCCGAGGCCGCGATGTTCAGCCGACCCCCATCCAGGCCCGCCATCGCATAGGAAAAGCCGCGGCCTTCCTCGCCCAGCAGGTTGTCCGCGGGGATGCGGCAGTCGTCGAACTGGACCTGCGCGGTGGGCTGGGACCGCCAGCCCATCTTGTCCTCGGGGGCGCCGAAGGACAGGCCGGGGGTCGCATCCTCGACGATGACGGCGCTGATGCCGCGCGGGCCGTCGCCGCCGGTGCGCACCATCGACAGGTAGGCGTCCGAATACCCCCCGCCCGAGATGAACGCCTTGGTCCCGTTCAGCAGCCAGCCCTCGCCGTCTCGCTCCGCGCGGCTGCGCAGGGCGGCGGCGTCCGATCCCGATCCGGGTTCGGTCAGGCAATAGCTGAAGATCTTCTCCATCCGCGCCAGCGGGGGCAGCCAGCGTTCGCGGGCGGCGTCGCTGCCGAATTTCTGGATCATCCCGCCGCACATGTTGTGGATCGACAGGAAGGACGCGACCGAGGGGCATGCCATCGACAGCGCCTCGAAGATCAGCGTCCCGTCCAGGCGGCCAAGGCCCGATCCGCCATGTTCCTCGGCCACGAAGATGCCGCCCAGGCCCAGTGCGGCCACGTCCGGCCAGAGGTCCTTTGGGATCGTGCCGTCCTGTTCCCACTGATGTGCGTGGGGTGCGATCCGGTCCTGCCCGAAATCGCGTGCCATCTCGAAGATGGCGGTCTGTTCCTCGGTCAATGCGAAGTCCATGCGTCTCCCTCCCCAGATCCGCTTGAATTGAACGCATGTTTAATTGGCAGATGTTGCCAGAATGTTGCAAGGCGAAAGCGATTGGCCGGGGCGAACACCGCCCCGGCCAACCCGTCTTATTCCATGGCCTTGAAGTTGAACTCTCCGCCTTCCTTGATCCCCGAGGGCCAGCGCGCGGTGACCGTCTTGGTGCGGGTGTAGAAGCGGAAGGCGTCCGGGCCGTGCTGGTTCAGGTCGCCGAAGCCCGACTTCTTCCAGCCGCCGAAGGTGTGGTAGGCCAGCGGAACCGGGATGGGGACGTTGATGCCGACCATGCCGATATTGATGCGGTTCGCGAAATCGCGCGCCGTGTCGCCGTCGCGGGTGAAGATCGCGGTGCCGTTGCCATATTCGTGGTCGATGGCCAGCTTGATCGCCTCTTCGTAGCTGCCGGCGCGGACGGTGGACAGCACGGGACCGAAGATCTCCTGCTTGTAGATGTCCATGTCGGGCGTCACGCGGTCGAACAGGTGCGGACCGACGAAGAAGCCGTCCTCGTAGCCCTGCAGGCTGAAGTCGCGGCCATCGACCACCAGCTCGGCGCCCTGGTCGACACCGGACTGGACCAGGCGCAGGATGTTCTCCTTGGCGGCCTTGGTCACGACGGGGCCGTAATCGACATCGTCGCCCGCGGTCCAGGGACCGACCTTCAGCGCCTCGATGCGCGGGACCAGCTTCTCGATCAGGGCATCGGCGGTCTTCTCGCCCACCGGCACCGCGACCGAGATCGCCATGCAGCGTTCGCCCGCCGCGCCGTAGCCCGCGCCGATCAGCGCGTCGGCGGCCTTGTCCATGTCGGCGTCGGGCATGATGATCATGTGGTTCTTCGCGCCGCCGAAGCACTGCGCGCGCTTGCCGGTCGCGGCGGCGCGTTCATAGATGTACTGCGCGATGGGCGTCGATCCGACGAAGCCGACGGCTTGGACGACTTCGCTGTCGAGGATCGCGTCCACGCTGTCCTTGTCGCCGTTCACGACCTGCAGCACGCCGTCGGGCAGGCCCGCCTCCTTCAGCAGTTCCGCCAGCATCAGCGGGACCGAGGGGTCGCGCTCGGACGGCTTGAGGATCATGGCGTTGCCCGCTGCCAGCGCCGGGCCGATCTTCCACAGCGGGATCATGGCCGGGAAGTTGAAGGGCGTGATGCCCGCGACCACCCCGAGCGGCTGGCGCATCGAATACATGTCGATGCCGGGACCGGCGCTGTCGGTGAAATCGCCCTTGAGCAGGTGGGGCGCGCCGATGCAGAACTCGATCACCTCGAGCCCGCGCTGGATGTCGCCCTTGGCATCCGGGAAGGTCTTGCCGTGTTCGCTGGACAGTACTTCGGCCATCTTGTCCATGTCGCGATTGATGAGGCGCACGAACTCCATCATGACGCGGGCGCGGCGCTGCGGGTTGGTCGCACCCCATGCGACCTGCGCATCGGCGGCGCGGGCGATCGCGTCGTCCAGCTCGGCCTTGGTCGCCAGCGAGACGCGTGCCTGAACCTCGCCGGTGGCGGGGTTGAACACATCGGCGAAGCGGCCCGACGTGCCCTTGTATTCCTTGCCGTCGATCCAGTGATGAATCTCTTTCATGGCGTCCTCCTGTTCGCTTTGAGGGCACTCTATCCTTGCGGAAATGCGGCTTGAAGGGGCATGATGGCAAAAGGGTTTTGCAAATTCGCAAAGGGCGGGAATGGACTGGGACGACCTGCGCATCTTCCTTGCGGTGGCCCGCACCGAGAGCCTGTCGGGCGCGGGGCGGCGGCTGTCGATGGACGCATCCACCGTGGGGCGGCGCGTCACGCGGCTGGAATCCGCGATCGGGGCGGCGCTGTTCCTGAAGACGCCGCAGGGCTATCAGCTGACGAACGAGGGCGCGCGGCTGGTCGCCCCCGCCGAGGCCGCCGAGCAGGCCGCCCAGGCCGCGACCGAGGCCGTCAACCGCGAGGCCGGCATCACCGGCCAGCTGCGCATCGGCGCGCCTGACGGCTGCGCCAACTATCTGCTGCCGCAGGTCGCCCTGCAGATCTCGCGCCTGCATCCGGGGCTGGAGATCCAGATCGTGGCCCTGCCGCGCGTCGTCAACCTGACGCGACGAGAGGCCGACATGGCCATCGCCGTGTCGCCCCCCGATACGGGGCGGCTGACGGTGCAGCGGCTGGCGGATTATCGGCTGCATCTTGCGGCGCATGGGGACTACCTGTCGCGGCGCGCGCCGATCCGCGACCTGGACGATCTGCGCGGCCACCGGATGATCAGCTATATCCCCGACATGATCTTCGACCGGGAACTGGACTACCTGTCGGCGACGGGTGTGGGGACGGCGCAGATCACGTCGAACTCGGTCGCGGTTCAGATGCAGGCGGTGCGCAGCGGGGCGGGCCTGGGGATCGTCCATGATTTCGCGCTGCCCTTCGCGCCGGGGGTGCGGCGGATCCTGACGGATCGCGTCTCGCTCAGGCGCAGCTTCTGGCTGATCCGCCATGCCGACGACCGCGCGTCCCGCCGGCTGAGCCTTCTGGCGGATGCCGTCGCACAGGGCGTCCGCGCCGAGGTCGCGCGCCTCGAGGCGCTGGTCGCCGCGGACGAGGCCGCCCGCACTTGACGCGGCCCGCGACCGGACGAAAGATGGAAGCAAGCAGTTTCGAGGAGGAGACGACATGCTGGTCAAACAATTGCTGGCGATGAAGCATGACGCGGCCAAGCCCTGGATCGAGTCCGGCACCATCGTCACGATCAAGCCCGAGGTCACCCTGGCCGAGGCCGCGCAGCTTCTGGCCGAGATGCGCATCGGCGCCGCCGTCGTCTCGGATGACGGCGCATCGCCCATCGGCATCCTGTCGGAACGCGACATCGTGCGCCAGCTGGGCAAGCACGGGGTCGAGGTCCTGAAGCAGCCCATCAGCGAGGTGATGACCCGCAGCATCCAGACCTGCGCGCCGGGCGACGACGCGCTGTCCGTGCTGGAGCGGATGACCGAAGGCCGCTTCCGTCACATGCCGGTCATCGACGACGAGGGCGTGATGCTGGGCGTCATCTCGATCGGGGATGCCGTCAGCGGCCGCCTCAAGGAACTGGACGCCGAGAAGGACGCCCTGACCGGGATGATCATGGGCAACTGACGCCAAGTCGGCGCGGGGCGGCCGGGATCACGTTCTTGCAATCGGGCCGCAAATGCGCTTTGCCTTGGGCCCGAGACCCACACGAAGGACGCGCCATATGCGGATCGGCCTCTATCCCGGCACATTCGACCCCATCACCCTGGGGCATATCGACATCATCGAGCGCGCGATGGCGCTGGTCGACCGGCTGGTGATCGGGGTCGCGATAAACCGCGACAAGGGTCCGCTGTTCGACCTCGAGGAACGCGTCGCGATGGTGCAGGCCGAATGCGACCGCATCGCCGCCCGGACCGGAGGAGAGATCCTGGTCCACCCCTTCGAGAACCTGCTGATCGACTGCGCCCGTGACGTGGGCGCCAGCCTGATCGTGCGCGGCCTGCGCGCGGTCGCGGATTTCGAATACGAGTTCCAGATGGTCGGCATGAACCGCGCCCTGGACAACGAGATCGAGACCGTCTTCCTGATGGCCGATGCGCGCCGTCAGGCGATTGCGTCCAAGCTGGTCAAGGAAATCGCGCGCCTGCATGGGGACGTGTCGAAATTCGTCAGTCCCCCCGTCGCCGAGGCGCTGGTCAGGCGCTTCGCCTGAGCCCCTGCGCCCGCAACACAGTGCAGAAAGCAGAAAGCCCGCGGGATCCGCGGGCTTCTTTCGTTCGGTGGGGTCTGCCGATCACTCGGATGGCGGGGCCAGCTTCTTGGTGCCGCCATTGTTCAGCGGGTCTTCCTGACGCTGGACCGAGCCCTCGAAATGGGCGCCGGATTCGATGGCGATGGTCTTGTGGATGATGTCGCCCTCGACCCGTGCGGTGGCCGACAGGCGCACCTTGAGGCCGCGGACGCGGCCCACGACGCGACCGTTCACCACGACGTCGTCGCCGACGATCTCGCCCTTGATGGTCGCGCTTTCGCCGATGGTCAGCTGGTGGGCGCGGATGTCGCCCTCGACCGTGCCCTCGATCTGGATGTCACCCTGCGTCTTGATGTTGCCCGTGACGATCAGGTCCGAGGACAGGACCGACGGCACCGCGCGCGGACGCGGAGCGGCGGGTGCGGGCTGTGCCGCGGCTTCGGGCTTGCGCTGCTCGGGGGCGGGGGCGGTTTCGGCGGCCGCAGCCTGCGGGGCGCTCGATTGCTGGGGACGGTTCTCGGTCACGCGGGTCTTACTGAACATTTTCTGCTGCCTTGATGAAGCTCATCGGGTCCACGGCCCGACCGTTCATGCGCACCTCGTAATGCAGGTGCGGCCCGGTCGAGCGTCCGGTATTCCCCATAGCACCGATCGTGTCGCCTTGCGACACCCTTTCGCCCTGACGCACGTTGATGCGGCTCAGGTGGGCATAGCGGGTCTCGGTGCCCAGCTCGTGCTCGATCTTGATGAGGTTGCCATAGGCACCCGAACGGCCCGCGAAGGTCACGACGCCGTCGCCGGTGGCATGGATCGGCGTGCCGACGGGTCCGGCCATGTCCACGCCCTCGTGCATGCGGCCCCAACGGCGACCGAAGCCCGAGGTATAGCGGAAGCTCTGGAAGACGGGCATGGCCAGCGGCAGCTTCTCGATGGCGATGCGATAGGTGTTCATCTGGTCCAGCGTGACCACGATCTGGCGGGCCTTGGTCTCGCCCTCGCTCAGGGCGGCATTGCCGCGGGTCGAATAGGACAGCGGCGTCAGCGGGCCGCCCTGGCCGCTATAGCCTGCGCGGATGGTGCGCAGCACCGCGTCGGGGTTCATCCCGACCGACCGGAACACGTCGTCCAGCGGCGCGACGGACACGGTCACCGCGTCCTCCAGCTGGGTCAGGATCTCGTCGTTGCGGGCGATGATCTCGGCGCGCTCGACGCGCAGTTCCTCGGCGGCCAGCTGGGCCTCCTCGGCGGCCTTCACGGCCTCGTGGCGTTCGACACTGGCATTGCGCAGCTCGCCCGACAGGATGTCCAGCGCGGTCGAGACCTCGATCGTGCGGTCGGTCGCGCTGTCATCGGTCTGGGCCTCGGCCATGCGCAGGGCGTCGTCGCGTTCCGCGATGGTGTCGCGCAGGCTGGTGCGAACGGCGTCGAGGCCGCCCTCCAGCTCGCGGCGGCGTTCCTCGCTGGCCAGCAGCTGCGACTGCATCTGCGACACCTGGTCCATCGCGACCGAGAAGCGGTTCTGCGCGGCCAGCGCCTCGGAGGCGCGGGCGTCGCGTTCGGCCTGAAGCTGGTTCAGGCGTTCCTCGAACGCGGCCTGGCTGCGCATGATCTGGTCGCGGCTGTTGCCCGAGCTGACGGCGTCGATGACGAGGAACGAGCTTGCGACCAGCGTCCAGCCGAAGACCACGGTGACGCCGCCGATCCCGGCGATCTGGGTCAGGGGACGAAGACGGACGAAGCGGGTCGTGTCATCGGACCGGAGGAAAAGACGCTGTTCGGGAAGCCACTTTTCCAGCTTGGAATTCAATCGTTCCATCACGGTCATGTTCAGACACTGTCCCCCGGTTCGCGGCCTTGTTGCCTGATCGATCGGTCGCGTTGGTTCCATTTCCGGACGGGTAAACAGCTTCTGTGCCTTCAAGGCAACAACGCAGGAGTTAACGCGGCTTGCATTACGCGAAACTTTGCCGCCATCGGCGGGAACCTGCCGACTTATGTCTGCATCACAGCCGCTCAGGCCAGGGCATAGGGCAGGGGGCCGTCACGATCCTGTGGGATCCGCAGGGGCCTGTCCATCGGGGGGACGGACCGCTGGTGGCAGTCGGGACGCGGGCAGATGCGGCAGGAAATGCCGATCGGCTCGAAGGCGCGGGGGCGGTTCAGGTCCAGCCCGTCGGCATAGACCATGCCCTCGGCCTCGCCGATCTCGACGCCCAGCCCGATGGCAAAGCGGCGGACTGGCGCGTTGAAGGCGCCCGCGTGCTTGGACACGTCGCGCGCCAGCAGAAGATAGCGGATGCCGTCGGGCGTCTCGGCCAGCTGGCGCAGGAAGCGGCCCGGCTGCTCGAACGCCTGGTGGACGTTCCACAGCGGGCAGGCCCCGCCGAAGCGCGCGAATTGCAGGCGTGTCGCGGAATGGCGCTTGGTGATGGTGCCCGCCTGGTCGACGCGGACGAAGAAGAAGGGCACGCCCTTGGCGCCCGGACGCTGCATCGTGGACAGCCGGTGCGCCACCTGTTCCAGCGAGGCCCCGAACAGATGCGCCAGCCGTTCCAGGTCGTGACGTTCGGCCCGCGCCGCCGCCAGGAACGCGCGATAGGGCATCAGCGCCGCCCCCGCGAAATAGTTGGCCATCCCGACGCGGGCGATTTCCCGCGCGGTGGGGCTGCGGAACCGCGCAAGGTCCAGCGTCGCCTCCAGCAGGTCGGACTGACGTTCCAGCGCGACAAGATGCAGGATCTGGAACAGGCGGGTCGGGGGCTCTGCCGCCGCATTGACCAGCAGGGTCGCCCCTTCGCGCCGGAAGACGGAATTGGCGGGCAGTTCGGTCAGGCGGACCTCGATGCCGCGTTGGGCCAATGCCTCGACCGCAAGGGCCCAGGGGTCGCGGCGCTGGCCGTCGGGGCAGGCGAAGCGTTCCGCCGCGCGGTCCACCGCGTCGATATAGTTGTCGCAATAGTGGAAGAAGTCGCGCACCTCCTCCCAGGGGGTGGTCAGCGCGTTCTGGCCCGCAGCGCCGATGGCCTGGTCCAGCGCCGCCAGCCGTTCCTGGCCTTCGCGGTGCGCGCGATAGAGGTCGAGGAACGCACGCGCCAGCACCGGCGCATTCGTCGCCGCCAGCCGCAGGTCGGCCAGGGGCGGGGCGGCGTCGAACAGCGGATCGGCCAGCGCCTCCTGCATGTCGATGACCATGCGTTCCGCGTCGCCCGCGGCAAGCGTGGTCAGGTCGATCCCGAATTCCTGCGCCAGCCGCAGCAGCGCGCCCGCAGAGATGGGGCGGTGGTTGTTCTCCATCTGGGACAGGTAGGGCAGCGACACCCCGAGCGTTTCGGCAAAACGCTTCTGCGTCAGACCTGCGCGCGCGCGTGTCTCGCGCAGCGCGGTCCCGGCATAGATCTTCTGCGTGGCCATCCCCGTCCCCCTTTGCAATCACCGTGATAGCGTTTGCAAAGGCCGTGCGGCAAGGGGATCAGATCAGCGCCAGCTGTCTTTCGCGGCGCAGCACCCACATGATCGCCAGAAGCGATCCGGCGGCGGATGCGACCATGATCGCCAGAAGCGGCTCGGGTCCGCTGCCCGGTTGCAGCAGCGCGCCCGCCAGTGCCGACAGGACCGCGCCGCCCGCGACGGCCAGCGCCCCGCCAAGGCCCGATGCCGTGCCCGCCAGTTCGGGGCGCACGCTCATCATGCCGGCATTCGCGTTGGGCAGCACCATCCCGTTGCCCAAGCCCATGCAGGCGATCGCGCCGAAGAAGACGATGGGCTGCACGATCCCCGCCAGCGTGGCCAGCATCGAGGCCGACAGCGCGATCACGCAGATCACCGCGCCGATCAGGATCATCCGGTTCAGCCCCAGGATGCGCGAATACCGCCCTGACAGGAAATTGCCCGTGACATAGCCGACCGAGGGGGCCGCGAACCAGTAGCCGACTTGGGCGGGCGTCAAGCCGAAGACCTGCGCGCCCACGAAGGGCGCCCCGCCCAGATAGGCGAAGAACGCCCCCGAGGACAGCGTGGCCGCCGCGCAATATCCCCAGAACCGCTGCGACCGCGCCAAGGCGGGATAGTTCGCGATCTGCGCGCGCAGGGGCAGGCCGCCGCCGCGAACCGTCTCGCCCATGTCGGCGAAGGCCAGGATCAGCACGGCAAGGCCCAGAAGCCCCATCACGGTGAAGTTCGCGCGCCAGCCGAACAGCTCGTCCAGGACGCCGCCGAAGACGGGGGCCATCATCGGCACCACCGCCATCCCCATCGTGACATAGCCCAGCATCGAGCCCGCCTTGTCGCCGTCGAACAGGTCGCGGATCACCGCGCGGGGCACCAGCATGCAGACCGTGATGACCGCCTGCGCCAGCCGGAAGGCCAGGAAGCTGCCCGCATCCTGCGCCGTCAGCGTGCCGATCGTGGCCAGCAGGAACAGCACCAGCCCCCAGATCACCACCGGCCTGCGTCCGAAGCGGTCGCTGATCGGTCCGCCCAGCAGCTGCAGCACCGCGCTGGCCCCGATATAGGCCGAGACCGACAGCTGCATCACCGCGTAATCCACGCCAAAATCCACCGCCATTCCGGGCAGCGAGGGCAGGAACACGTTCATCGACAGCGCCGAGACGCCCGAAAGCGCGACAAGCGTCAGAAGATGCGGCGGTGTGCGGGTGGCTGGTCGTGACATGGAAGATCCCCGGCGCGGAGGGCACCGGGGATCTGTCTAATCTGCATGACGTGCAAGCGCCAGCCTGCTCAGTCCCACTGGGTCTGGCGATCCTTGGCAAGGTTGCCGAAGCGGGTGAACTGCCCCTCGAAGGCCAGTTCGACCGTGCCGATGGGGCCGTGACGCTGCTTGCCCAGGATCACCTCGGCCTTGCCGTGGACCTGCTCCATCACCTGCTGCCACTTGGCCATGGCGTCCAGATCGCTGTCCGACGGCTTCTCGCGTTCCTTGTAGTATTCCTCGCGGAAGACGAACATCACGATGTCGGCGTCCTGTTCGATCGAGCCGGATTCGCGAAGGTCGCTCAGCTGCGGGCGCTTGTCCTCGCGGCTTTCGACCTGGCGCGACAGCTGGGACAGGGCGATGACGGGGATGTTCAGCTCCTTGGCGACGGCCTTGAGCCCTTGGGTGATCTCGGACACCTCGTTGACGCGGCTGTCCTTGGCGGTCGCGGCCTTGAGCAGCTGAAGATAGTCCACCATCAGCACGTCCAGCCCATGCGTCCGCTTCAGCTTGCGCGCGCGGGCGGCCAGCTGGTTGATCGGCAGCGCGGGCGTGTCGTCGATATAGAGCGGGCAGTTCTGCAGCGCATGGGCGGCCTCGACGAAGCGGCGGAACTCGGCCTCGTCCATGTTGCCCGAACGGATGCGTTCGGAAGGCACCTCGGCGGCCTCGGACAGGATTCGCGCGGCCAGCTGTTCGGCCGACATCTCCAGGCTGAAGAAGCCGACGACGCCGCCCTCGACGCTGCCATGCGTGCCGTCGGGCTTCTCGCCCAGCTTGTGCGCCTTGGCGATGTTGAAGGCGATGTTGGTCGCAAGCGAGGTCTTCCCCATCGAGGGACGACCGGCAAGGATCACGAGGTCCGAATTGTTCAGACCGCCCATCTTGGCGTCCAGGTCGACCAGCCCGGTCGAGATCCCCGACAGCTTGCCGTCGCGCTGATAGGCGGCGTTGGCGGCATGGACCGCGCCCGTCACCGCCTTGAGGAAGCTCTGGAAGCCGCGCTCGGCCACGCCCTGTTCGCCCAGCTTGTAGAGAACCTGCTCGGCGGCCTTGATCTGTTCTTCGGCGTCGTCGTCCACCTCGACCGTGGATGCGCGGGCGGCGATGTTCTGGCCCAGCTGCATCAGTTCGCGACGCAGCGCGAATTCGCGGATCATCTGGGCATAGTCGCGCGCGGCATAGGCGCTGATCGCCGCCGCCGCGATCCGCGCCAGATAGGCCGGGCCGCCCAGCTCCTTCAGGCCTTCGTCGTTCTCGAGGAAGGCCTTGATGGTGACGGGGCTGGCCAGCGCGTTCTTGCGGATGCGTTCGGCGCAGATCTCGTAGATGCGCGAATGGACGGGGTGATAGAAATGCTCGGGCTTGATGATCTGGCTGACGCGGTCGAACACGTCGTTGTTCGTCAGCAGCGCACCCAGAAGCTGCTGCTCGGCCTCGAGCGAGAAGGGAATGGCCGATTTCTCGGTCTCTTCGGTGTCTCCGGGAACGATTGCGCGAATTCCGCTCATGCCGATCCTGCCTTTCGCGATCCTTGAAGGGTCGAATCTAGACGAAAAGGGCGGGCCATGTAATCGGCCCGCCCAAGATTTCCGGTGGAAAGCCTGTGGATAAACCTCAGGCGTTGGCCTTCTGCCAGGCGCGCGGGTTCATCAGGAAGCTCTCGACCTCGTCCAGGGTGTCCTTGTCGAAGATCTCCTGCTCTCGGGCTTCGGCCAGCACGTCCCACCAGGTGCAGAGGTGATGCAGCGTCACGCCGTGTTCGCCCAGGCGCTCGGTCGTTTCGGGGAAGATGCCATAGTAGAAGATGACCGCCGTATGCGCGCAGGTGGCGCCGGTGTCGCGGATGGCATCGACGAAGGACAGCTTGCTGCCCCCGTCCGTAGTCAGATCCTCGACCAGCAGGACGCGCTGGCCTTCGGTCATCGCACCCTCGATCCGGGCATTGCGGCCGTAACCCTTGGGCTTCTTGCGCACATAGGTCATGGGCAGGGCCAGACGCTCGGCCACCATGGCGGCGAAGGGGATGCCCGCGGTCTCGCCGCCCGCGACGTTGTCGAACGCCTCGAAGCCTGCATCGCGCATGACGGTCGCGGCCAGGAAGTCCATCAGCGTCTGGCGCACGCGCGGGAAGCTGATGATCCGGCGGCAATCCACATAGGTCGGACCCTTGAGGCCCGACGCATAGGTGAAGGGCTCGGCCGCGTTGAAATCGACGGCCTTGATCTCCAGCAGGGCGCGGGCGGTCAGGCGGGCGATTTCCTCGCGCGTGGGAAAGGTCAGGCTCATGCGTCCTCCAGGTGCCAGTGAATGGGGAAGCCGGGGTCGAAGACGGTCACGACCTCGTCGCCGGCCTTGATCTGCGTCGGGTATTCGGCGGGGGTGTCGCGCTTCGTCAGGCGGATGCGGTCCTCGGACGGGGGCAGGCGGTAGAAGGCCGCGCCGTTGAGGCTGGTGAAGGCTTCCAGCCGGTCCAGCGCGCCGTCCTCTTCGAAGACATGGGCCAGGATCGACATGGTGTTCGGGGCCGTGAAGCAGCCCGCGCAGCCGCAGGGCTGCAGCTTGGCGCTGTCGGCATGGGGGGCGCTGTCGGTGCCCAGGAAGAAGCGTGCCTCGCCGCTGGTCGCAGCCTCGCGCAGGGCCAGGCGGTGGGATTCGCGCTTGGCCACGGGCAGGCAGTAGTAATGCGGGCGGATGCCGCCTGCCAGGATGGCGTTGCGGTTGATCACCAGGTGATGGGTGGTGATCGTCGCGGCCAGATCGCCGCCGCCCGACCGCGCATAGGCCACCCCGTCCGAGGTAGTGATATGTTCCATCACCACGCGCAGGCCCGGCGTGCGGCGGCGCAGAGGCTCCAGCACGCGGTCGATGAAGACGGCCTCGCGGTCGAAGATGTCGACCTGCGGATCGGTCACCTCGCCATGGACGCACAGCGTGACGCCCGCTTCGGCCATCGCCTCCAGCACGGGCTGGACGCGGTCGAAATCGGTCACGCCCGATGCGCTGTTGGTCGTGGCGCCTGCCGGGTACAGCTTGACCGCGCGGATGATGCCCGCACGGAAGGCCGCGACCACATCGGCGGCATCCGTGGTATCGGTCAGGTACAGCGTCATCTGCGGCTGAAGCGCGGCGCCCTCGGGCAGGGCGGCCAGGATCCGGTCGCGATAGGCCGCGGCCTGATCGCCGGTGACCACGGGGGGCACCAGGTTCGGCATGATGATCGCGCGGCCGAAGCCGGCGGAATGGCGGGCAACGGCATTCAGCATCGCGCCGTCGCGCAGATGCAGGTGCCAGTCGTCGGGGCGGCGAAGGATCAGGCTGTTGGTCATGAGCTGCCTCTATACATGGCGGAACGTGGTTGTGAAGGCGCATCGTCGAATTTCGGAAACCTTATCCCAAAGTGCCGGTTGTCAAAGCGGTTGGCCCATCGCACCCTGCCGGATGGCGGCAGCGTGCCGGCATGATGAAAGGGTTCGGCAATGCTTCCGATTTGGATTCCCGCGGCGCAGATGCGCCTGGCGCATCAGTTCACCAAGATCGCGATCGAATCGCAGGTCGTGATCGGCATGCGCATGGCGGGCATGATGGGCGTCATCGCCCAGGCCCCGGGCGAGCCCTTCCGCATGGTCGCCGAAAAGCAGGCCGCCGCGCAGGAATCCCTGTTCGCCATGGCCAATGCCGGTCTGGGCGGCGCGTCGCCCGAGAGCATGATGGCGGCGGGCCTGCGCCCCTATGGCCGCCGGACGCGGGCGAACTCGCGCAGGTTGACCGCGCCCCGCGCGCGGCGCTGATCGCGCAGGAACCAGCGCGGCGGGGCCCGCATTGGTTTTGTGCAACCAAATAATTCCAAGGGGGCTGTCATGCAAACCGCCATCGTCACCGGTGCCGCGCAGGGGATCGGTCGCGGCATCGTCACGCGGCTGCGCCAGGACGGCTGGCGGGTTGCCGCGCTGGATCTCGACGCCGAAGCGCTGGCCGAGCTGCCCGAGGACCCGCATCTGCTGACCGTCGAATGCGATGTCGGCGACGAGGATGCCGTCGCCCGCGCGATGACGCGGGTGGGGGACTGGCTGCAGGGGGCGGGGCTGGACCTGCTGGTGTCGAATGCGGGCATCGCCAACCCGGTCAGCGGCCCGATCGAACGTCTGTCGCTGTCGGATTGGCGCGCGTGGCAGGACAGCCACGTGACGGGGGCCTTTCTGGTCGTCCGTGCCTGTGTGCCGCTGCTGCGCAAGGCGCAGGGCTGCATCGTCACGATGGCCTCGACCCGGGCCCTGCAATCCGAACCCGATTGCGAGGCTTATGCCGCGGCCAAGGGTGCGCTTCTGTCGATGACCCATGCGCTGGCGGTCAGTCTTGGGCCGGATATCCGCGCCAACTGCATCCTTCCGGGCTGGATCGAGACCGGTCCCTGGCAGAAGGCGGCGAACCGGAGCGATCCCGATCACGGCACGCGTGACAAGGCGCAGCATCCGGTCGGGCGCGTGGGAAGGGTCGACGATATCGCGGGGCTGGTCGCGTGGCTGGCCTCGGATCAGGCGGGCTTTGTCACGGGGCAGCGTTTCGTGGTCGATGGAGGCATGACGACCAAGATGATCTATGCCGAATAGGCAATGAAGAAGGCCCCCGTTTCCGGGGGCCTTTTCGCATCAGATGAGCTTGCCCATCGCGACGGCGGTATCCGCCATGCGGTTCGAGAAGCCCCACTCGTTGTCGTACCAGGTCAGGATGCGGCACATGCGGCCTTCCATCACCTTGGTCTGATCCATGTGGAAGATAGAGCTGTGCGGGTCGTGGTTGAAGTCGGTCGAGACCAGCGCTTCCTCGGTATAGCCCAGCACGCCCTTCAGCGGGCCGTCGGCGGCCGCCTTGATGGCCGCGTTGATCTCCTCGACGGTGGTGTCGCGGGCGGCTTCGAAGGTCAGGTCGACGACCGAGACGTTCGGCGTCGGCACGCGGATGGCGACGCCGTCCAGCTTGCCCTTCAGTTCCGGCAGAACCAGGCCCACGGCCTTGGCGGCACCGGTCGAGGTCGGGATCATCGACAGCGCCGCGGCGCGGGCGCGGTACAGATCCTTGTGCATCGTGTCCAGCGTCGGCTGGTCGCCGGTATAGCTGTGGATGGTGGTCATGAAGCCGCGGCTGATGCCGATGGCGTCGTTCAGGACCTTGGCCACGGGCGACAGGCAGTTGGTGGTGCAGCTGGCGTTCGAGACGACCAGGTCGTCCGAGGTCAGCGTGTCGTCGTTGACGCCGAACACGATGGTCTTGTCGGCATTTTCGCCGGGCGCCGAGATCAGCACGCGCTTGGCGCCGGTCGACAGGTGCGGCTGCACCTTTTCCTTCGAGGCGAAGATGCCGGTGCATTCCATGATGACGTCGACATCGCCCCAGGGCAGTTCGGCCGGGTTGCGGATGGCGGTGACCTTGATCGGGCCGCGGCCCACGTCGATCGTGTCGCCGTCGACCTTCACCTCGGCGGGGAAGCGGCCGTGGACCGAGTCGTAGCGAAGCAGATGGGCGTTCGTCTCGACCGGGCCGAGATCGTTGATGGCGACGACCTCGATGTCGGTGCGGCCCGATTCGATGATGCCACGCAGGACATTGCGTCCGATGCGACCGAAACCGTTGATGGCGACCTTGACTGCCATGGGTACCCCTCCTGAGCAGATGACGGTTGGCTTCCTCTAGCGTGACGGCAGGGGCGATGCAAACGCCCAGAGCCGTTCAGCGCCAGAAGCTGAGATATTCGATGAAGCGGTCAAGCGTCCGCGCGGCCGTCAGGGGCAGCATGCCGTCGAACCAGATCGCGTCGATGGCGAAGGTTGCGGCGATCAGCAGGACAAGGGCGAAGGCGATCTTGTTCGTCATCAGGACCTCGGGGCTTGACGCCGCCTTATCGCGCGGGGCGCGCGGGGGGACAAGCCTTCGGCGTCATTCGGCATCCTCGGGCAGCTTCAGCGTGATCTCGGACCGTTCCTCGAGACGCCTGACGGCGGCGACGACCTCGGACTTGGCGTCCTCGATCTCCTTGGCGCGCAGTTTGGGGGCGCCGTCGCGTTCCTCGCGCAGGTTGTCGGCCATGCGCTGCGACAGGTTCGACAGGATGAATTCGGCGGCGGCCGCATCCTCGGGGGCGGGGGCGGCAAGGGCGCGGACCAGCGCGGCCTGATCGACCTCTCGGACGAGGCGGGCGATGTCGCGGGGTTCGATGCGGGCGGGGATATGGGCGAAGATGAAGATCGCCTTGCGCACCCCTTCGGCGAAATCGGCGTCGCGCTGGTCCAGTTCGACCAGCACGTCGTCGCGCAGATCCGATGTCGCGAAGTTCAGGATTGCGCCCATCCGGTCCGCCGCCGGGGTCGGGATGGCGGGGCGGGGCAGATCCTCGACCGCGCGCAGCAGCACGAGGCCCACGCGGCGCAATGCATCGGGCGTCACCTCGCCCGTAAGGGCCATGGCCTGCGCCACGGAATGCGCCCTGTCGCGCGACAGGCTGGCGAAGACCTCGGATGCCGGTGCGACGGGCAGCTTCGAGAGCATGAGCGCGATCAGTTCGACGGATTCGCCCGCGGCGATGCGGCACAGCTGTTCGGCGGGCAGGGCCGCGATCTGCGCCCAGGGGTCGCCGCGCCCCGACATGGCGGCATTGCGCCGCGCGCGGTCGCTGCTGCCGGCCGAGATCCGTTCGCCGAAGATGGCAAGCGTGCCGTCCAGATCGCCGGGGAATGTCAGCCCGACCTGTTCCAGCCTGTCGCAGAATTCCGCGATCACCGCATCGCGGGTGGGGCGGTCGATGACCTCCATCCCGGCCATCTCCTCGGCCAGGAGGGTCTGCGCCTCGGCGTTGAGGCGGTCGAGCCCCTCTGCCTGGTCGTCATCCAGCAGAAGCCGCACGATGACGGCCGCCTTCTGCCGCTGGCTCAGTCCGATCTGCATCTGTGCTGCCCCCGAAAGCATCTTGTCCGGGGGCAGCATCGCAGCATTTGGTTGACGAAACGCTTACAGCGGGTCGTTCTCGAAGACGCGGGCGAAGATCGTGTCCACGTGCTTGGTGTGATAGCCGAGGTCGAACTTCTCCTCGATCTGCTCGGGGGTCAGGGCGGCGGTCACCTCGGCATCGGCCAGAAGCTCTTCCTTGAAGTCCTTGCCCTGTTCCCAGACCTTCATCGCGTTGCGCTGCACCAGGCGGTATGCGTCTTCGCGGCTGGTGCCGGCCTGCGTCAGCGCCAGAAGCACCCGCTGCGACATGACCAGGCCCTTGAACTTGTTCATGTTGGCCAGCATCGTCTCGGGATAGACGACCAGCTTGTCGATCACGCCCGCAAGGCGGTTCAGCGCGAAGTCCAGCGTGATCGTCGCGTCCGGCGCGATGCCGCGCTCGACGCTGGAATGGCTGATGTCGCGTTCATGCCACAGGGCCACGTTCTCCATGGCGGGGATCACGGCCATGCGCACCAGGCGGGCAAGGCCCGTCAGGTTCTCGGTCAGGACCGGGTTGCGCTTGTGCGGCATCGCGCTCGAGCCCTTCTGGCCGGGGCTGAAGAACTCCTCGGCCTCGAGGACCTCGGTGCGTTGCATGTGGCGGATCTCGATGGCGACGTTCTCGATCGACGACGCGATCACGCCGAGGGTCGCGAAAAACATCGCGTGCCGATCGCGCGGGATGACCTGCGTGCTGATCGGTTCGGGGCGCAGGCCCATCTTGGAACAGACGTGATCCTCGACCGCGGGGTCGATATTGGCGAAGGTGCCGACCGCGCCGGAGATCGCGCCGGTGGCGACCTCGTCGCGGGCGCGTTCCAGGCGGGCCTTGCCGCGCGCCATCTCGGCATAGAAGCGGGCGAAGGTCAGGCCCATCGTGGTCGGTTCGGCGTGGATGCCGTGGCTGCGACCGATGCGGACGGTGTCCTTGTGTTCATAGGCGCGCTTCTTCAGCGCGGCCAGGACACGGTCCATGTCGGCCAGCAGGATGTCGGCGGCGCGGACCAGCTGGACGTTCAGCGTGGTGTCCAGCACGTCGCTGCTGGTCATGCCCTGGTGGACGAAGCGGGCCTCGTCGCTGCCGACATGTTCGGCCAGGTGTGTCAGGAAGGCGATCACGTCGTGCTTGGTGACGGCCTCGATCTCGTCGATGCGGGCGACGTCGAACTCGACATCCTTGGCCTTCCAGACGGCATCCGCGTTCTCGCGCGGGATCACGCCCAGATCCGCCTGGGCATCGCAGGCATGGGCCTCGATCTCGTACCAGATGCGGAACTTGGTCTCGGGGGACCAGATGGCGACCATTTCGGGGCGGGCGTAACGCGGGATCATGGCGGGCTCCTTTCGCTTGGTCGGGGCATAGCGGGGCAGGGCCGCGGGGGCAAGTTTCCTTCACCTTCGCGTGTGGGTCATGGGGAACATTCCGCCGCTTCCGCCCGTTTGTCGGACATAACGACCCTGCCAAGCGGAGAGGATCATGGCCGAAAACCGTAGCGACGCCCCGATGGGCCATTCCCACACATCGGCGATGCCGAAGCCCGGCACGCCGCGCGATGCCGCGTTCAGGGGCGGGCAGGCGCTGGTCTGGGGCGGTGTCGCCCTGGGCGTGGCCGGCCTGACGGCGGCGACGGTCCTGTCGGTCCGCCGCCTGACCGAACGCCCCGAACCCGAAGGTGAAACGCCCCAGCCCGTGCTGGCCCCGCGCTTTGCCGACCTGACCGACGAGGAACGCGAGGCGATCCGCCGCCGCGTCCGCGCCCAGGCGCGCGAGGATTACGCCGCCGCCGCCCGCGAACGCGCCGAGGCAGGGGCGCGCCGTCGCAAGCGCGGCAAGGGGAACGCGGCCAAGGACCTGACCAAGACCGCGGCCGAGCTGACGGCAAGCCTGACGGGCGTGGCGACCGCGGTGGCCACGGCCAGCAAGGCGTTCCGCAGCGTCTCGGGCGAGGCGCCGGGCGTCATGGGCGATTTCGTCGCCGCTGCCGACCAGCTGCGCTCGCTGCTGAATGGCAGCCCGAACGTCCAGCCCGCGCAGAAGGCGGGTGACCAGAACGATCGTGGATTGTAAACCGGACGCATGAACAAGCCTCAGAACCCCCAACCCGGCGTCATGGCGGCCCTGCTGGGCCCGCTGGACGAGGAGACCCGCCGCAAGCACGGCCTGGACACCGAAACCGCGCCCCGGACGACGACGCCCGCGGGACGTCCGGGACGGATGCGCGACCTGCGCTGGCGCGACGTCTTCGGCATCCTGAAGGCGACGGCGAAATCCGTGGGCGAGGATCGCGTGACCTCGGTCGCGGGCGGCGTGACCTTCTTCGGGCTGCTGTCGCTGTTCCCGGCGATCACGGCCTTCGTCTCGCTCTATGGCCTGCTGTCGGATCCCGCGCAGATCGAGGGGCAGATGGTCCTGCTGCAGGATCTTCTGCCGACAGGGGCATTGGACATCATCAAGGATCAGGTCGTGGCCATCGCCTCGGCCCCGACCAGCGCGCTGTCCGTCGCGGGTCTGATCGCGCTTCTGATCGCGTTCTGGTCCGCCAATGGCGGGATGAAGGCGCTTCTGTCGGCGCTGAACGTCGCCGTCATGCAGGGCGAGACGCGCGGCTTCGTCCGGCTGAACCTTGTCGCCATGTCCTTCACGCTTGGCGGGTTCCTGATGATCGTGTTGATGCTGGGCGTGATCGCGGTCATCCCGGCGCTGCTGCAGATGCTGCCCTTTGGCCTCGGGACCGAGACGCTGATCAGCTACAGCCGCTGGCCGATCATGTTCGGCGTGCTGATCCTGGCGCTGGCGGCGGTCTATCGCTGGGGTCCGGCCGTGCCGGACAGCCGCTGGCGCTGGATCTCTCCGGGGGCGATCGTCGCGGCGGTGGGGCTGGTCGCGATCTCGATGCTGTTCAGCTGGTACGCGGCGAATTTCGCGAACTACAACGAGACCTACGGCTCGCTCGGGGCGGTGATCGCCCTGATGATGTGGCTGTGGCTGAACGCGACCATCGTTCTGGTCGGCGCCGAGCTGAACGCCGAGATCGAGCGCCAGCTGAAGCGCATGGCGGGGCTGCCTGCGAACCGTCCGGTCCGCAAGCGCCGCGAGGATTAACGCTCGGTCAGCTTCAGCTCGATCCGGCGGTTGAGCGCGCGGTTCGCATCGCTGTCCTCGGGGGCGACGGGGCGCGTGTCGGCAAAGCCCGTCGCCGCCAGCCTGTTCGCCGGAAAGCCCAGATCGTCGGTCAGGAACCGCACCACCGCAAGCGCGCGCGCCTGGCTCAGTTCCCAGTTGTCGCGCCAGCGTCCGCTGCCAGACAGGGGGCGGCTGTCGGTATGCCCGTCCACGCGGATGATCCAGTCGATCTCGGGGGGGATGTCGTCCGAGATCTCGGTCAGCAGCTCGGCAACGCCCGCGATCTGGTCGCGCCCGGCGGGCGACAGCGTGGCCTCGCCGGTGCCGAACAGCACCTCGGACTGGAAGACGAAGCGGTCGCCCACGACCTTCACCTCTTCGCGGCCCGATAGGATCTGCGACAGCCGCCCGAAGAATTCCGAGCGATAGCGGGCAAGATCGGCGGCCTCGGCCTCGGCTGCGGCGCGGGCCTCTTCCTCCAGCGCAAGGCGGCGGCGGGTTTCCTCGGTCGCGCGGATCAGGGCGGCGTTCAGCTGCTGGCCCAGTTCCTCGACACGCAGGTCGGCCTGGTCGTTCTGATCCGCCGCCGCGTCCAGCAGCGCCTGCAGCGATCCCAGCTGCGCGGTCAATTGCGAGACCTGTTCGTTCAGCAGGGCGACACGGCGCTGGCTGTCCTCGGCCAGCCCCTCCTGATCAGACAGGGCATCGCGGGCGGTTGCCAGAAGCGCCGCCTGCCGTTCGGCATCGGTCAGGTTCCGCGCGGCCTCGGCCTCGGCCTCGTCGCGGGCGGCACGGGCGGCGGCCAGCAGGGTCAGCGTCTCCTCGGCCTCGGCGCGACGTTCTTCCAGCGCCAGGGTCATGGCGGTCAGTTCGGCATCCGACTGCTCCAGCCGTTCGCGCAGAAGGCGGGCGGCCTCGGCCTCGGCAAGGCGCTGCGCCTCGGCCTCGGACAGCTGCTCGGTCGTCTCGTCCAGCGCGGTCGCGCGGGCATCGACCTCGGATCGCAGATCCTCGACCAGTGCGCGCAGGGCGTCGGTGCGGGCTGCGGCAAGGCGGGCGGCCTCGGCCTCGGCATCGGTTTCGGCGCGCGCCGCCGCGATGGCGAGTTCAGCGGCGGATGCGCGTTCGCGGGCCTGTTCCAGCTGACCGCCCAGCCGGGCGATCTGGCCGCGATCCTGCAACTGGGTGGCAAGCAGGGTGGCGACCTCGGCCTCGAAATCGGTCAGGCGGCTTTCGGCCTCGGCCAGCTGCGCGCGGTCGGCGTTCAGCTGGTTGTTCAGGCGCGTGATGCGGGCGGCGCGGGCGCGGGCCTCGGCCTCGGCATCCTCGGCGCGGTCGCGTTCGGATTGCAGGGCGGCATCCAGTTCGGCCTCGCGCTGTTCGGACGCGCCGAGCGCCTGCCCGAGCGCGCCGACCTGACGGCCAAGATCGGCCAGCTGCTGTTCCTGGTCGGCCAGCTGGCTGTCCTGCGTGTCGATCTGTTCGCGAAGCACCGACTGCACGACCATGAAGATGGTCAGCACGAACATCAGCACCATCAGAAGCGCCGTCATCGCATCCACGAAACCCGGCCAGATCGAGGCCGAGAAACGCTGCGACGAGGAACCGCGGGCCAGCCTCATGGATCAGCCCTGCCCGTGGGGTGCCAGCGGGTCGGCGGGCAGAAGGTCGTCGCGGAACGGGTCGCCGAAGCGGGCGGCACGTACCGCGCGGGTCAGCACAAGGATGTCCGAGCGCAGTTCGGCCACGACCTCGTCGCGGCCCTCGTTCATCTCGTCCACCAGCTTCTGGATGCCGGTCTCGATCCGGTCCCAGTCGGTGGCGGGCTTCGGCGCGCGGGCCTCGGCCAGCAGGGCGTCCTGACCGGCGGCGATGCGTTCCAGCGCCTGTGCCAGCCGGTCGCCATCCATCCCGTCCTTGCGTTCGACCAGCTGCTCGATCGCCTGCGCCATCACGACGACGCGTTCGTCGGCCATCAGCGCGGTTTCGTCCCGGATCTGGTCGCGTTCGGACTGCCAGCCCTGCAGGCGGTCCATCTGGCGCGACATCTGGTCCAGCAGCCCGCCGATCGCGGCCTCGTCCGCGGCATCGCCCTGACCGATGCGGGTGAAGCCCGACATCCACTCCTCCAGCTCTCGGTAGAAGCGGTTCTGGCCATGCGTCACGAACAGTTCCAGCAGCCCCACGACCAGCGAGCCGGCCAGGCCCAGAAGCGAGGACGAGAACGCCGTCGCCATCCCGCCCAGCTGCGCCTCGAGGCCGGTCATCAGCTTGTCGAAGACCTCGATTCCGGTTTCGCCGTCCTGCGGCGCCAGCGCGCGGATCGTGTCCACCACGGCGGGCACGGTGGTCGCAAGGCCGTAGAAGGTCCCCAGAAGGCCAAGGAAGATCAGCAGGTTGGACAGATATCTTGTGATGTCGCGCAGCTCGTCGATGCGGGTCGCCACCGAATCCAGGATCGACCGTGCCGACCCGGTCGAGATCGCGTCGCCCACCGGCCCGCGCGTCCCCAGAAGCGAGGCCAGCGGCGCCAGCAGGCGCGGCGCCTGTCCCGCCGGTTCGACCTGGCCCCCGCTGCGCTTGGCGGCGAAACCCTCGATCCAGCTGACCGACCGCATCAGCTGCGCCAGCTGCCAGAAGCAGGCCAGCACGCCCGTCGCGAAGACCACGAGAATGACGCCGTTCAGCCAGCGGTTCGCCATGAAGATCGGCAGGATGCGGCCATAGGCCAGCCAGCCGCCCGCAAGGACCAGCGCCAGCACCGACAGCATCAGCAGGATCTGCCGCACCGGCTGCGAGAAGCGCGGCGGGACGGTGTTCGCCATCATCGCCTGATCCCGCGTGGCCGACAGCCTGCGCGAGGACAGGGTCAGGCGCGGTTGCGCGGATTGCGCCCCGGGGCGCGGATCGTTGGTCGGATCGCTCACTGAAAATCCCTGTCCCTGCGCTTGTTTGCACCAAGTCTAGGGCGCGGGCGATCCCTTGCCAAGCGTCGCGGTCAGTCGGTCCGCTGCCGCGACTGGATGTGGCGCACCGCATCCGACAGCGCGTCCAGATGCGGGTCGGGCAGGCCGATCTCGTTCAGGTGGGACGCGGTGTTGAACAGGTAATCCGCATTCGGCCCGCGCCCGCCATGCGCGGCGGCGATGATGCTGGCCTGTTCCTCGGATGTCAGCCCGCCCGCATATTGCCAGTGGTCGCGCTTCATCACATAGGCCAGCGCCTCGATGCGGCGGCCATCCTCCAGCGTCAGGGGCAGAAGCGTCTCGCGATAGGCGTCGGTGACCAGTTCGCGCGCGCGCAAATCGGCCAGCACCGCGTCGTGATCGGCGGGCGCGATGCGCAGCGCCACCCCCGAGACCGTCGCACGGTCGTCGGGGTCCAGCCCCAGCACCAGCCCGGGGCGATCCTCGGTCCCGCGATGTTCGACCGATCGCAGGCAGAAGCGCCGCGCAAAGCCCGTCAGCCGCGCGCGGACCGTCTCGACCGGCGCGAAGCCGGGATTCCAGATGAGCGAGCCGTAGCCGAAGACCCACTCGATCCTTTGCAAAACCTGTTTGTCCATGGCTTATGAAAATAGGCCAGCTTTCGGGCAAGGAAAAGGGACTGCGAAGATGTTGAAGGGCTTGGCGGGAATCGCCCTGCTGATCGGTGCGGGCGCCGCGACGTGGATCGGGACCGAAGGGCATGTCGCGGGCAGGCTGCGCGCGGCGATGCAGGATGCACCTGATCTGAGGGCCGAGACCGTGGCCCCGCTGCGCGATCCGCGCGCATGGGGGATGCGGATCGAGGGCGCCGAATGGGGCGGCCCCGCGGGCGGGATCGCGCTGGACTGGGCACAGGTCTCGGTCGCGCCGCTGGACCCGTTCCGGGTGGTGCTGGGACTGCCGGGCGATGCGACGCTGACGCTGGCGGGTCGCGACATACCGCTGCGGATGGAGGCGCCCGCCGCATCCGTCGATTTCGCGCCGCTGCGCCGGATGGCACCCGCCCGGATCGTCGCGGGGACCGGGGCGATCACCTCGAACGATCTGCCGATGCTGGGGGATGCGCAGGTCTCGGCAGAACTGGTGCAGGTGGATATCGCAGCGCCCTTGAACACGCTGGCGGCCTATGACGTGGATCTTGCGATCGAGGGGCTGCAGCCCGCCGCGCTTGCGACATTGGGGGCGCTGGTCCCCGAGGATGCGCTGGATCTGGTCGGCACCGCGCAGGTCTGGCTGGACGGCACGCCCGGTCCGCTGGCGCAGGCCGCGCCGCGCCTGACGGGGCTGCGCACCGAGGGCCTTGCCCTGCGGATGGGGCAGGCGGAGGCGCGGCTGCTGGGGCAGGTCGCGGCCGACGCGCAGGGTCGCGCGGCGGGGCAGCTGGCGGTCTATACCGCCGATGCGGATGCGTTCCTGGACCAGGCGGCGGCGCTTGGGCTGATCGAGGGGCCGGCGCGGCTGCTGCTGGGTGCGGGCCTGCGCAACATCGCCTCGGGCGATGTGCAGACCGAGTTCCCCGAGGCGCAAGGCGACGAGATCCGCCTGATCCTGGGCTTCGAGGACGGGCGCACCACCATCGGCGGCATGCCCGTCGGTCCTGCGCCGATCCTGCGCTAGGTCCTGGTCACGCCGCGCCCGAAATCGGGGGCGGCGGTATCCTGACCGGCCTCGATGATGCCGCGACGGATCGCGCGCGTGCGGCTGAAATAGTCGAACAGCTGCTGCCCGTCGCCCATGCGGATCGCGCGTTGCAGGACGAACAGCTCCTCGGTGAAGCGTCCGAGGATGTCCAGCGTCGCTTCCTTGTTGTGCAGGAACACGTCGCGCCACATGGTCGGGTCGCTGGCGGCGATCCGGGTGAAGTCGCGGAAACCGGCGGCGGAATACTGGATCACCTCCTCGCCAGAGACGCGCTGCAGGTGATCGGCCACGCCGACCATCGTATAGGCGATCAGGTGGGGCGCATGGCTGGTGACGGCCAGGACCAGATCGTGGTGAGCGGGCTCCATCACGTCGGTCTTGGCACCGATCCCCGCAAGGCAGCGGTTCAGGCGGTCCAGCGCATCGGCATCCGTGTCGGGCAGGGGGGTCAGCAGCCACCAGCGGTTTTGGAACAGGGTCGCGAAACCGGCGCGGGGGCCGGAATGCTCGGTCCCGGCAAGGGGGTGGCCGGGGATGAAATGCGCCCCCTGCGGCATGTGGGGCTGCACGGCATCGATGACGGATTGCTTGACCGAGCCGACATCGGTGACGGTCGCGCCCGGTGCCAGATGGGGGCCGATCTCGGCCATGACATCGCCCATCGCGCCGACGGGGACACACAGCACGACCAGATCCGCGCCCGCCACGGCCTCGGCCGCGGTGTCGCAGATGCGGTCGCACAGCCCGATCTCTCGGGCGGTGTCGCGGGTTTCGGCGCTGCGGGCATATCCCGTCACCTCGGAGGCCAAGCCCGCCTCGCGCAGGGCCAGCGACATCGAGCCTGCGATCAGGCCCAGCCCGATCAGGGCGACGCGGTCGTAGATCACGCTCATGCCCGGCGCCCCTGGATGAAGCTGCCCAGCACGTCCAGCACGCGGGTCACGCCGTCTTCGTCGCCGACCGTGATGCGCAGCGCATCGGGCAGGCCGTAGCCGCCCACGCGGCGCACCAGGATGCCCGCCTCGCGCAGTGCTGCATCGGCGGCCTCGGCCTCGGCCGGGCCGGCAAAGCGCGCCAGCACGAAATTCGCGAAGCTCTCGTCGCAGGCGATGCCCATCTGGACCAGCGACTGGCGCATTCGGTCGCGCAAGCGCGCGTTCAGTTCGGCGCAATGCGCGGTGAAGGCCGTGTCGCGGATCGCGGCCTCGGCGGCGGCCATCTGCGGCTTGGACAGGTTGAAGGGCTGGCGCAGCCGGTTCAGCACGTCGATTATGTCCCGCGCGGCATAGCCCCAGCCGATGCGCAGCCCGCCCAGCCCGTGGATCTTCGAGAAGGTGCGCGTCATCACCACGTTCGGGAACCGGTCCACGAGGGAGGCACCGCCGTCGAAGCCGCCCGCGAATTCCGTGTAGGCGCCGTCATGGACGAAGACGACATGCGGGGGCAGGCCGGAGGCAAGGCGCTCGAGCTCGTCATCGTCCAGCATGGTGCCGGTGGGGTTGGCGGGGTTCGCCACGAAGACGACGCGGGTGCGTTCGGTCACGGCGGCAAGGATCGCGTCCACATCGACGCGGCGGTCCGCTTCCGGCACGGTCACGGGCGTCGCCCCGACCATGCGCGCCAGGATCGGATACATCGAGAAGCCGTGCTCGGTCGTGATGATCTCGTCGCCATGGCCCGCGAAGGCGTGGGTGACGAATTGCAGCACCTCATCCGATCCCACGCCGCAGATGATGCGGTCGGGATCGAGGCCGTGCACCTCGGCGATGGCCTGGCGCAGGGGCGCGTGATCGGTGGCCGGATAGCGGTGCAGATCGCCCGATGCGGCGCTGAACGCCTCTTGCGCCGCGGGGCTGCAGCCGAGCGGGTTCTCGTTCGAGGACAGCTTCAGGACATCGTCATGCCCCGCCAGCCTGCTTTCGCCGCTGACATAGAGAGCGATATCCATGATGCCGGGCTTGGGTGCGATCTGGGTCATTGCTACCTTCCTTTGTCCGCCCGTTTAGTCATCGCGGCGCGGCATGGAAAGGGGGCAGTTCGGCAGGCGCGCGCGGCGGATGCGCGCAAACGCAAAAGGCCGCCCCGGGGGACGGCCTTTCGATCGGTTGGAATTCGGCGAAGATCAGTTCTTCGCGTAGAATTCGACGACCAGGTTCGGTTCCATGACGACGGCATAGGGCACGTCGCTCAGGGCCGGGGTGCGCACGAAGGTCGCGGTCATCTTGTTGTGGTCCGCTTCGACATAGTCCGGAACGTCACGCTCGGTCAGGGCGACGGCTTCCAGCACGATGGCCAGCTGGCGCGAACGCTCGCGGATCGAGATGACATCGCCTTCCTTGACGCGGTAGGACGGGATGTTGACGCGCTTGCCGTTCACTTCGATGTGGCCGTGGTTCACGAACTGGCGGGCAGCGAAGATGGTCGGCACGAACTTGGCGCGGTAGACGACGGCGTCCAGGCGGCACTCGAGCAGGCCGATCAGGTTTTCGCTGGTGTCGCCCTTGATACGCTCGGCTTCGGCATAGATGCGGCGGAACTGCTTCTCGGTCAGGTCGCCATAGTAGCCTTTGAGCTTCTGCTTGGCGCGCAGCTGGGTACCGAAGTCCGACAGCTTGTTCTTGCGGCGCTGGCCGTGCTGGCCCGGGCCGTATTCGCGGCGGTTGACCGGCGACTTGGCGCGGCCCCAGATGTTTTCGCCCATGCGGCGGTCGATCTTGTACTTGGCAGACGTGCGTTTGGTCACGGCTGATCTCCTTCTTAGCGTTTCGAAGGGCGTTGTCCTCTGGCCGCGGTCGGAACCGGGGCCTGACAGGGTTCCCCTCGCGGGGTCCACCAACACCAATGAGCGGGCCGCATACAGGCGCGTGGGCCGGGCGTCAAGCGTATTCCCCCTGCACCGGCACGCCGCCGGGCAGGAAATGATGCGCAAGGGGCAGGCCCGCCGCCCCCAGGATGCGTGCCTGGCGTCCCAGGCTGCCCTCGATCACGCGGGGGCGGTCGATGCCCGCGGCGGGGATGCGGGCCAGCGCGTCGCGGGTGGCATCGGTCAGCAGGCGCCGCGTGGCGGGCGGCACCGCGCCATCGACGACGACCATGCCCAGATCTGCCACCGCGACCGCCGAAATGGCGGCATGGGCCAGCGCCTCGCCCGCGTCGCGCGCCCAGTCGCGTTCGATGGCGGCAGGCACGTCCCAGCCCGAATCGTCCGGGGGCAGCGGGCGGCCGATCAGCCCTTCCAGCGTCGAGACCGAGGCCCGGTCCAGCACCTGCCCCCCGCCCGGCACCGGCATCGACCCGATCGCGCCCGCGTTCCGCGTGGGCCCGTGGCGCAGCGATCCGTCCAGCACCAGCCCGCCCCCCGCGAAATGCGCGACATAGAGGTGCAGGAAATCGCGCGGCAACCGGCAGGTGCCGAAGATCAGTTCGGCACCGCAGGCCGTGGTCGCGTCGTTTTCCAGGATGACGGGAAAGGGCAGGTCGCCCTGCAGTTCGGCCTGGAGGTCGAATTCCAGCCAGCCGCGCATCTCCTCGCCCCAGTCCCACAGGCGATAGGGGGTGGCGATGCCCACGCCCATCACGCGGTCGCGCTGCGCGGGATCCAGCGTGGCGCACATCGTCGCAAGCCCCTGACGCGCAAAGCCGATCAGCTGTTCGGGATCGGGATGGTCGTGGATCATCTGGCGGTGCATCCGCACCTTGCCGGCGAAATCCACAAGCGCCAGTTCCGCCAGCCTGCGCCCGATCTTGAAACCCAGGAAGAAGGCCGCATCACCGGCCAGCGACAACGGCGTCGAGGGTTGCCCGACCTTGCCGCGCACGACCTCCTCCTCGGACAGGAAGCCGCGCTGCATCAGCTTGCGCGACAGATTCCCCACGGCCTGCGCCGACAGGCCCATCAGCGGGGCCAGGACCGCGCGGGGCAGGGGCCCCCGCTTGCGGATCAGCGACAGGATAAGCCTTTCGTTCCGGCTCATGTCGGCCGGAGTGTCTGTCTGGATGGTCATGCGGGCTCCTCTTCCCCGAAACCATTAATCAACACGATTGATTTATTGACAAGTGAATTGTCGTGATGCTTCCTTAAGGCTAGGCGGCCGAGGATCCGCCTTCAGGAGGAGAGATATACATGACCCGCAAAACCGTTTTGCGCGCTTCCGCCGCGCTGTCCGCGCTTGTCCTGTCGGCCGGCCTTGCCAATGCGCAGGATGCCGGGAAGGCATGCCTGATCACCAAGACCGACATCAACCCGTTCTTCGTCAAGATGAAGGAAGGCGCGACCGCCAAGGCGGAAGAGCTGGGGATGGAGCTGATGACCTTCGCCGGCAAGATCGACGGCGATCACGAGACCCAGCAGCAGGCCGTCGAAAGCTGCATCGCCGCGGGCGTGAAGGGCATCCTGATCACCGCATCCGACACCAAGGCCATCACCGACAGCGTGGCGCAGGCGCGTGACGCGGGCATCCTGGTCATCGCGCTGGACACGCCGCTGGACCCGATCGACGCCGCCGACGCGACCTTCGCCACCGACAACCGCGAGGCAGGTCGCCTGATCGGCGCATGGGCCGCGGGCAAGATGGGCGATGCCGCAGCGGACGCGAAGATCGCGATGCTGGACCTGTCGGAACGCGGCGCGTCGGTCGACGTGCTGCGCGACCAGGGCTTCCTGGAAGGCTTCGGCGTCGACGTGAAGGACGAGAACGTCATCGGCGACGAGGATGACGCGCGCATCGTCGGCCACGAGGTCACCTCGGGCAACGAAGAGGGCGGGCGCCAGGCCATGGAGGCGCTGATGCAGCGCGATCCGGGCATCAACCTCGTCTATACCATCAACGAGCCCGCCGCCGCCGGTGCCTACGAGGCGCTGAAATCCTTCGGCAAGGAAAACGACGTGCTGATCGTGTCGGTCGATGGCGGCTGCCCCGGCGTGCAGAACGTCGAGGAAGGCGTGATCGGCGCGACCTCGCAGCAATATCCGCTGCTGATGGCGTCGATGGGCGTCGAGGCCATCGCGGCCTTCGCGACCGACGGCACCAAGCCCGAGACCAGCGAAGGTCTGGACTTCACCAATACCGGCGTGAACCTGGTCACGGGCGAGCCGGTGGACGGCGTGGAATCGATCGGCATCGAGGAAGGTCTCGATCGCTGCTGGGGCTGATGCCCGCCTGATTTCCCGATAACGGGATGGCGGCGCATGGGCCGCCATCCCCCCCGCATTCCCACGGAGACGTCGATGTCCGACACCCCCGATCCCGTGGTCGAGCGCAATGCCAACGACAAGGTTGCAAGCTTCGACCACCGCCACCGCCGTCCGCTGGACCGCGTGCAGCATTTCCTGCACCAATACCCGACCATGGTCCCGGTCATCGTGCTGGTGCTGTCGCTGATCGCCTTCGGGCTGATCTCTCCCAACTTCTTCTCGGCGTTCAACCTGTCGCTGATCCTGCAGCAGGTGGCCGTGGTCGGCACGCTTGCGGCGGCGCAGTCGCTGGTGATCCTGACCGCGGGCATCGACCTGTCGGTGGGCGCCGTGATGGTGCTGATCTCGGTCGTGATGGGGCAGCTGGCCGTCAATTTCGGCGTTCCGGTGCCGCTGGCGATCCTTGCGGGCCTGATCTGCGGCGCGGCGACCGGCGGGCTGAACGGCCTCCTGGTGACGCGCCTGAAGCTGCCGCCCTTCATCACCACGCTTGGCACCTGGAACATCTTCCTGGCGCTGAACTACTACGTCTCGGGGCGCGAGACATTGCGAAGCCAGACGCTGGACGCCGAAGCGCCGATGCTGAAATTCTTCGGCGAGCGTTTCAACCTGGGCGGCGCGGTGCTGACCTATGGCGTGATCCTGATGCTGGTCGTCTTCGCGGTGCTCTACTATGCGCTCTACAAGACGGCATGGGGGCGGCGCGTCTACGCGGTGGGTGACGATCCCGAATCCGCGGGCCTCGCGGGGATCCAGACCCGGCAGGTGCTGATGTCGGTCTATGTCGTGGCGGGCGTCATCTGCGCGCTGGCGGCATGGTCGTCGATCGGTCGCGTCGGCTCGATCAGCCCGACCTCGTTCTTCGAGGCCAACCTCGAATCCATCACCGCGGTGGTGATCGGCGGCATCTCGCTCTTCGGCGGGCGCGGCTCGATCCTTGGGCCGCTGATCGGCGCGCTGATCGTGGGCGTGTTCAATTCCGGGCTGCGGCTGGCAGGTGTCGACGTGCTGTGGCAGCTGTTCGCGACGGGCTGGCTGATCATCCTTGCCGTGGCAATCGACCAATGGATCAGAAAGGTGTCGTCATGACCGATCCCATCCTGTCCGCACGGGGCCTCGTCAAACGCTATGGCCGCGTCACCGCCATGGACGGCGCGGATTTCGACCTCTATCCCGGAGAGATCCTGGCCGTCATCGGCGATAACGGCGCGGGCAAGTCCAGCCTGATCAAGGCGCTGTCCGGCGCGGTCCGCCCCGACGAGGGCGAGATCCGCCTGGGCGGCGAGAAGATCAGCTTCGACAGCCCGCTGGATGCCCGCAAGTCGGGGATCGAGACCGTGTACCAGACGCTGGCCCTGTCCCCCGCGCTGTCGATTTCCGACAACATGTTCATGGGCCGCGAGATCCGCAAGCCGGGCGTCATGGGCAAGTGGTTCCGCATGCTGGACAAGCCCGCCATGGACGAGTTCGCCCGCCAGAAGCTGTCAGAACTGGGGCTGATGACGATCCAGAACATCGGCCAGCCGGTCGAGACGCTTTCGGGCGGTCAGCGCCAGGGCGTCGCCGTCGCGCGCGCCGCGGCCTTCGGCAGCCGTGTGATCATCCTGGACGAGCCGACCGCCGCGCTTGGCGTCAAGGAAAGCCGCCGGGTGCTGGACCTGATCCAGGACGTGCGTTCGCGCGGGATCCCGATCGTGCTGATCAGCCACAACATGCCGCATGTCTTCGAGGTGGCGGACCGCATCCACATCCACCGGCTGGGCCGCAGGCTGTGCACCATCGATCCCAAGGAACATTCGATGTCGGACGCCGTGGCCTACATGACCGGCGCCAAGCTGCCCGAAGGGGTGGCGGCCTGAATCAGAAA
Organism: Paracoccus sp. PARArs4; assembly: GCF_947311865.1. Lineage (NCBI taxonomy): Bacteria > Pseudomonadati > Pseudomonadota > Alphaproteobacteria > Rhodobacterales > Paracoccaceae > Paracoccus > Paracoccus sp. PARArs4. The sequence goes on from NZ_CAMZMW010000009.1 coordinate 74,903, forward strand.
GGGGGCCCACGCGGCCCCCTTCGTCAATCCTGAAGCCTGCGCATCAGGACCCACGCCAGCGCGGAACAGATCAGCGTCGCCGCCACCGCAGGCACTGCCGTCCCGTCATAGAGCAGCCCGACGGGGATCGCGATCACCACCGCCGCAAGGGTGGATATCGCCGCGATGATCGACGCGGCCATGCCCGCGATATGGCCCATATGCTGCAATGCCAGCGCGTTCAGGTTGCCGAACGTGACGCCCGCCATGAAGAACACGCTGACCGCCCAGAAGAAGAAGACAGGGAAGGCCAGCGCCTGCGGCAGCACGCCCGTCAGCATCAGGACCAGCGTGACCGAGGACACCACCGTCTGCATCACATAGGCCCATTTCGCGATGCGGCGCATGCCGAAGCGGATCACGAAGGTCGCGTTCAGCACCGTTCCCGACCCCGACAGAAGGGCCATCGCGGCGAACCACAGGTGGAAATGCTCGCCCTTGCCATAGGTCTGCCCGAAAAGCTGCTGGGCCGAGGACAGAAGCCCGAACATCTGCCCGAAGCCCAGGGTCAGAACCACCGTCGCCAGCATGACCTGGCGGTTGCCGACGACCTCCTTCGCGGCGGCGGTCAGGGTCGCGACGCGCAGCGGGCGGCGGCGTTCGGGGGGCAGGGTCTCGGCCTGGCGCAGGTTCAGCCAGGTCGCGCCGATCGCGGCAAAGCCCAGGAAGGCCAAGAACACCCCGTGCCAGCCCGCGACCGCGATGATCGCGGCCCCGAGCGTGGGCGCGATGGCCGGGACCATGATGAAGATCATCATCACGAAGCTGGTGATGCGCGCCATCTCTCGGCCGTCATAGAGATCGCGCACAAGCGCCAGCCCGACGATGCGCGGGCCCGATGCGCCGACGCCCTGCACGAAGCGCGCCGCCAGAAGCAGCTCCAACGAGTTCGCATAGAGCGCGGCGATCGCGCCGATGCTGTAGATGGCGAACCCCAGGGTGATCGTCCGCTTGCGCCCCAACGCGTCCGAGATGGGCCCCGCGAACAGCGTGCCGGACCCCATGCCCGCCATGAAGGCCGTCAGGATCAGCTGGGCGCGGTTCACGTTCTGCGGCGTCAGCTCGGCCGCGATGTCCGGCAGGGCGGGCAGCATCGCGTCGATCGAGAAGGCGATGCTGGCAAAGAGAAAGGCCAGCATCGCGATGAATTCGGGCAAGGGCAGCCGCCGTTGCGGCGCCATCCCCGGTGCGGCGATGTCTGTCATGGGGTCCACCTGTCGGTTACCCCAATGCAGATAGGCCGAAATTGCACAGTCTGCAAGGCTTTCAGCCCTGCGCGGCGATCTCGTCGATGACGCTCTGCCACAGCTTGGCGGGTTGCGCGCCCGTCACGGCATGGGCATCGGCCACGATGAAGGTCGGGCAGACCGAGATGCCGCGTTCGCGCGCATGCAGTTCGCGGGTGTTCACCTCGTCGCGGTCGGCATCGCTGGCCAGAAGGCGCAGCACCATGTCGCGATCCATCCCGGCCTGCGCCGCGATCGCGCCCAGTTCGGCATGGTCGGCGATGTCGCGGGCCTCTTGCCAATGGGCGCGCATCAGGCCGGACATGACGCGCGACTGCGCCTGTTCGAGGCCCGCCCAGTGCATCAGGCGGTGGGCGTCCAGGGTATTGGGTTCACGCTCGGCCGGGTTCAGGGTCAGGCCCATCGCGGCGGATTGTTCGACCAGCAGGCGCATGGCCTCGGCCCCGTCGGCGCCCATCGTGGCCTTCAGATGCGCGATGCGATCCACGCCCTCGGCGGCGATCTGGGGGTTCAGGCGAAAGGGATGCCAGGTGACGGCGAAGGGGTGATCCGGGCGGCTTTCCAGCGCGCGGTCCAGTTCCAGCTTGCCGATAAGGCTCCAGGGGCAGACCGGGTCCGCGAAGATGTCGAGACGGGTCATGTCATGTCCTTGCGATGGGCGGTTCCGCCATGGGAAGGACTTTGGGGGTGTCCTTGGCGGAACGGATGGCGTTTGCGAAGCGCCCCTTCTGCCAAAGAAAAACGGCCCGCGCAAACGGGCCGTTTCGGTAGATCACGTCTCAGAGGAGGCGCAGATCCGAAGCCGAGGCGCGGCCGTCGCGGCCCGACTGCAGTTCGTAACCGATCTTCTGGTTGTCCTGCAGGCCCGTCAGCCCGGCGCGTTCAACTGCCGAGATGTGGACGAACACGTCCTTGCCACCCTCATCGGGGGCGATGAAGCCATAACCTTTGGTGGCGTTGAACCACTTTACCGTTCCGGTCGCCATAACCGTATCTCCTTCAAGTCATCCCGACGCAGGATTGCGCCAGGCCGTGCAGCCCGCTTTCGGTCTTCCGGCTGCCCCGAAGGGAGGCGGTAGAAAGTCTTCGCTCACGCAGGTGCGAGCATGCCCGAATCGCATAAAAACGCAAGCGCGAACTGCCCGGAATCAGCCGCGCCTGCAATAAGATTCGTGACGGCCCTCGATCTGGTGCCTTGTCAGCGCAGATCGGGCGCGGTCGCTTCGGTCGAAAGCTGGTCCACGACCTCGTCGAGGGTCAGCGTCCGGCTGCCTTGCTGATCAAGGCGGCGCATGGAAACGCTGCGGGTCTCGACCTCTTTCATGCCGATGGCCAGGATCGCGGGGACCTTGGCGACGGAATGCTCGCGGACCTTGTAGTTGATCTTCTCGTTCCGGGTGTCGGCCTCGGCGCGGATGCCGGCGGCCTGAAGCGCCGAAACGACCTCGTGCACGTAATCATCGGCGTCCGAGACGATGGATGCAACCACAACCTGGCGCGGGGCCAGCCAGAAGGGCAGTTTGCCGGCGCTGTTCTCGATCAGGATGCCGATGAAACGCTCGAAGCTGCCCAGGACCGCGCGGTGCAGCATGATCGGGCGGTGCTTGTGCCCGTCCTGGCCGACATATTCGGCGTCCAGACGTTCCGGCAGGTTCGGGTCCACCTGCAGCGTGCCGCATTGCCAGTCGCGGCCGATGGCGTCGGTCAGCACGAATTCCAGCTTGGGCCCGTAGAACGCGCCTTCACCGGGGAAGATGGTATAGTCATAGCCCGCGGCCTGGCAGGCATTGCCCAACGCGGCCTCGACCCGGTCCCAGCTTTCGTCGGACCCGATGCGCTTCTCGGGGCGCGTGGACAGCTTGATCCGCCAGCCCGTGAAGCCCAGATCGGCATAGATCCCGGCCAGGAACTCGATGAATTTCTTCGTCTCGGCCTCGATCTGATCCTCGGTGCAGAAGATATGCGCATCGTCCTGCGTGAAGCCGCGCACGCGCATGATCCCGTGCAGCGCCCCCGACGGTTCATAGCGGTTGCAGGACCCGAATTCGGCCATGCGCAGCGGCAGGTCGCGATAGGATTTCAGGCCGTGATTGAAGATCTGCACGTGGCAGGGGCAGTTCATCGGCTTGAGCGCGTTGACCGTCTTGGTCCGCGCGTGATCCTCGTCGACCTCGACGATGAACATGTTCTCCTGGTAGTTTTCCCAGTGGCCGGATTCCTCCCACAGCTTGCGGCTGACGACCTGCGGGGTGTTCACCTCGACATAGCCGTCGGCGCGCTGCTTGCGGCGCATGTAATCCTGCAGCGTGGTATAGATGTTCCAGCCGTTCGGATGCCAGAAGATCTGGCCCGGCGCCTCTTCCTGCATGTGGAACAGGTCCATCTCGCGGCCCAGCTTGCGGTGGTCGCGCTTGGCGGCCTCTTCCAGCATGTGCAGATGCGCCTTGAGGTCGTCCTTGTTGCGGAAGGCCACGCCATAGATGCGCTGCAGCATCGGGCGCGTCGCATCGCCCAGCCAGTAGGCGCCCGCGATATGGGTCAGCTTGAAGGCATCGGCGGGCAGCTGGCCGGTGTTTTGCAGGTGCGGACCACGGCACAGGTCCTGCCAGTCGCCATGCCAGTACATCCGCAGATCCTCGCCCTCGGGGATGCGGTCGATCAGCTCTACCTTGAACGGCTCGTTCGCGGCCTCGTAATGGGCGACGGCGCGGGCGCGGTCCCAGACCTCGGTGCGGACGGGTTCGCGGGCGTTGATGATCTCCTTCATCTTCGCCTCGATCTGGCCCAGATCCTCGGGGGTGAAGGGCTCGGCCCGGTCGAAATCGTAGAACCAGCCATGATCGCGGACCGGCCCGATGGTGACCTTCACGTCCGGCCAGATCTCCTGCACGGCGCGGGCCATGACATGGGCGAAATCGTGGCGGATCAGCTCCAGCGCCTGTTCTTCGTCCTTCAGCGTGTGGATCGCGATCGCGCCGCTTGCGGTGATCGGCCAGGCCAGGTCGATATGCTTGCCATCGAGGCTGGCGCTGATCGCGCGCTTGGCCAGGCTGGGGGCGATGCTTTCGGCCACCTGCGCGGCGGTCACGCCTGCGTCGTAGTCGCGCGAATTGCCATCGGGAAAGGTGAGGGAGATCTGGGACATCGCGTCCTCCTCGTCGGTTTGGCGCCCACGGAACGCCCGGTTGCGGGTTATGTCGGGCGCAACGCATGACCCGTGGCCGCCCCCCTGTCAAGTCATGCGGCGGTTCCCTGCGGGCGCGCGATGCCCTATCACCATGAAAACGCAACCGATCCCGACAGGAGCCCGCCATGAGCCGCAGCATCGAGACCGCAGACGGACGCCGCATCGCTTTCCATCAGACGGCGGGGAAGGGGCCGGGCGTGGTGTTCCTTGGCGGGTTCATGTCCGACATGACCGGCACCAAGGCACTGCACCTGCAGCAATGGGCCGAACGCACAGGTCGTGCCTTCCTGCGCTTCGATTACAGCGGTCACGGCGACAGCGGCGGACGGTTCGAGGATGGCTGCATCGGGGACTGGGCCGCCGACGCCCGCGCCGTGATCGAGACGCTGACCGACGGGCCGCAGGTGCTGGTCGGGTCGTCGATGGGCGGCTGGATCAGCCTGCTGATCGGGCGCGCCATGCCGCAGCGCGTGGCGGGACTGGTGACCATCGCCGCGGCCCCCGATTTCACCGAACGCGGCTTCTGGGCGGGGATGGACGATGCGACCCGCGACCGCCTGATGCGCGACGGCGTCGTCATGCGCCCGAGCGATTACGACGCGCCCTATCCCATCACCCGCCGCCTGATCGAGGATGGGCGCGAGAACCTGGTGATGGATCGCGCGCTGGATCTGCCTTTTCCGGTGCGGCTGCTGCAGGGGACGGCCGATGCCGATGTGCCGGCGCAATGGGCGCTGGACCTGCTGGACCATGCGCGCGGCGACGACATCCGCCTGACGCTGGTCAAGGGCGCGGATCACCGCTTTTCCTCGGAGGCCTGTCTGGGTCTGACGGTCGAGGCGATCGAAGATGTTCTGGGCTAGGGTTCTGGCCGCGCTGGTCGTGGCGGCGGCGGTCTGGACGCTGTGGCCGCGCCATCCCGGACCCGCGCCGCTGGTCGATCTGCCCGAAGACCTGCAGGCATGGCTGACTGCCCGCGAGGATGGCATCGCCCCCGAGGTCTCCGCCCGGCTGCAATGGGCCGGCGATCCCGGTGGGACCACCGATATCGCGCTGGTCTACCTGCACGGGTTCTCGGCCTCGCCCATGGAACTGCGTCCGCTGCCCGAAGATCTGGCATGGGAACTGGGTGCGAACCTGTTCGTCACGCGGCTGACGGGGCACGGGCAGGACGGCGATGCGCTGGCGCAGGCCACGGCGCGGGACTGGTGGCGCGACACGGCCGAGGCGATCGCGGTCGGGCATCGGCTGGGGCGGCGGGTCGTGGTCATCGGAACCTCGACCGGGGCGACGCTGGCCGACCTGGCGGCGCGCGACGAGGTGCTGGGGCCGCAGATCGACGGGGTGGTGCTGGTCTCGGCCAATTATGCCGTCAGGTCGCGGGCGGCGCGGATGCTGGACCTGCCCTTCGTGCGCCACTGGATGCCGCTGGTCGCGGGCCGTGAGCGGTGCTTCGAAACCCTGTCCGAGGATCACGCGAAGGGGTGGACCAGCTGCTATCCCGTCGCCGCGCTGTTGCCGCTGGCCAAGGTGCTGCAATGGTCGCGCGCGGCAAGGGACGATGCCGTCCAGCCCGCGCTGTTCATCTGGTCCGAGGGGGACATGGTCGTCGATCCGCAGGCCATCCGAAAACGCACCGACGACTGGCAGGGACCGGTCGCGACGCGTCTTGTGCAGATGGGGCAGGAGGACGATCCTTCCAGCCATGTGCTGGCGGGGGATGCGTTGTCGCCCGGCCAGACGGCCGGGCTGACGAGGGTGATCGCGGATTGGATCCGCGGGATCTGAGTTTGGTCAGAAGGTCAGGGCGAAGTGCTTGCCGACATCCGGCGTCTCGCCCGTCACCTTGGCCTTGGCGATGTGATACATGAAGGCAAGGCTGCCCTCGGTCGTCCAGACCTCGGCCTCGGTCAGGTCCATGCGGACCAGCTGCGCGTCCGGGTCCTTCTGGCCCTGGTCGAACCAGGCAGAGGCCACGCCGCCCATCAGATCCTCGAGCTTGGCGCGGTCGTCCGACAGCGACAGGCGACCGTGGCAGCGGGTATAGATGCCTTCGCCCCCGTCCGAGACGACATGGACGCCGGGCTTCGATCCCGATGCCAGGTCCTTGGCCAGTTCGGTGTCGCGTGCGGTGATGAACCACAGGACGCGATGTTCGCGGTCGGCGTAATGCGACATGGGGATCAGGCGCGCCTCTCCGGTGGTGCCCAGCATCCCGCTGCGCACATCGTCGAGACGTTTCCAGAACTTGTCGGCGTTTTCGTGATGTTCGGTCATCGCGTTTCCTTTCCGTCGCATGTTGCGATCTTCGGAAAGGGAAACGGCCCCCGCGGGGGCCGGGTTCCGTGACCGTTCAGACGGCGATCTTGCCGCTGTCCATCGGGTCGTTCACGCCGCAATCGTCCTGCGCCTGCCGCGACCGGCGGCGCTTGCGCGTGGCCTGCGTCTCGGGCTGCGAGGTGGCCTCGTCCATGAAGTCCAGGACCAGCGGGCGGATGTTCAGGCGCCAGGACTTGCCCGCGAAGATGCCGTAATGGCCCGCGCCGGGTTCCAGGTGCTGCGCCTTGCGGGCATCGGGCACGCCCGTGCACAGGTCCAGCGCCGCGACGCATTGGCCGGGGGCCGAGATGTCGTCGTTCGCCCCTTCGACCGTCATCACGGCGGTCGAGGTGATCTTGCCGATATCGACGCTGCGACCGTTCACCTCGAAGCGGTTCTCGGCGATCTCGAGGTTCTTGAAGATCCGCTCGACCGTCGAGAGGTAGAATTCGGCGGTCATGTCCATGACGGCCAGGTATTCGTCATAGAAGCGGTTGTGCTTGTCGCCCTCGGAGGCGGTGCCGCGCGCCTCGGCGAAGATCTGGTCGGCGAATGCCTTGGCGTGGTTCTCGGCGTTCATGGCGATGAAGCTGCCCAGCTGCGCAAGGCCCGGATAGACCATGCGCCCGGCGCCGCGATACTTGAAGCCGACCGACTGGATCACGAGGTGCTCCAGCTCGCCCATGGTGACGCGGTTGCCGAAATCCGTCACCTCGGTCGCGGCGGCGTCCGGGTTCACCGGCCCGCCGATCAGCGTCAGCGTGCGGGGCTGGGCCTCGGGGGTGTCCTCGGCCAGGATGGCGGTCGCGGCCAGCGCAAGGGGCGCGGGCTGGCAGACGGCGATGACATGGACGTCCGGGCCAAGGTGGCGGATGAAGTCCACGAGATAGGCGGTGTAATCCTCGACGTCGAACTTGCCTTCGCTGACGGGGATGTCGCGGGCATTGTGCCAGTCGGTCACATAGAGATCGCAATCGGGCAGCAGCGAGGTCACGGTGGAGCGCATCAGCGTCGCGTAATGGCCGGACATGGGCGCGACCAGCAGGACCTTGCGCGGCTTGGGGTCACGGCGCGCGACGCGAAAGCGGATCAGGTCGCCGAAGGGGCGCTTCAGTTCGGGTTCGACATAGACGATGTGGTCCTGTCCGTCCTCGCCCGCGATGGCGGGGATTTCCCAGTCCGGCTTGATCACCATGCGCGAGAAGCTGCGTTCGGTGACCTTGCCCCAGGCCGCCATCATCCTGAACATCGGGTTCGGCGCCAGCGCGAAGGCCGGGTATCCGCCGATGGCGCGGGCGGTCGCGCCCAGCCATTCGTTCGTGTTCCGGATCGTCTCCATCGCGTCGTAGGAGATGATCCCCTTCACACCCTTGACCGTCATGACACCTCCGCTGGTTGCGCCCGTCATGCCAGTGTCACGGTCCCGAATTGCCGGGTTTACGCCTTGGCGGGGCTGCGCGTATCATCCAAGGAATAACTAGGGGGGAACGTCCGTCATGGCAAGGCAGACACGCGGCACGCGAAAAAATCTTGCTGCAGGGGAGGTTGACGCGAAAGCTTCGAAAAAGCCCGCGAAACCTGGCCCCAAGCGACGTCCGGCGGCCAAGAAGACGGCACCGGAACCCCGCGTCACGGCGGATCCCGCACCCGCCCAAGAGGCGCTGGACCGCATCGCGGGGGCAGGGCACGCGCCCACCGCGCAGAAGCTGGCCCAGAACATCGAGCGGATCGAACAGCTGGGCCATCGCCTGCTTGCCGCCTTTGCCGAACGCGCCATGCCCAACCCCAATGTCGAGGCGCCGGGGCCCGATCTCTATCGGACCGCCGCCGAGGGGTTCCTGAAGACCCTGACCGAGCAGCCCTCGCGCATGATCGAGATGCAGGTCAGCTATTGGGGCGAGACGCTGGCGAATTATGCCCGCGCGCAGCAGGCGCTGTCGCAGGGGCAATGGACCGCCCCCGAGGACGACGCCCCCGCGGACAAGCGCTTTGCCAACCCGCTGTGGCAGAACCACCCCTATTTCAACCTGGTCAAGCGGCAGTACCAGACGAACGCGCGCGCGTTGAAGGACGCGGCCGCCGGGCTGGAGCTGCCGGACGAGGTCGCGCGCAAGCGCATCGGCTGGCTGACGAACCAGATCGTGGACATGATGGCGCCCACGAACTTCCTCGCGACCAATCCCGACGCGCTGGAACGCGCGATCGAGACCGAGGGCGAAAGCCTCGTGCGCGGGCTGGAGAACCTCGTGCGCGACATCGAACAGCATGGCGGCGAGATGATCGTGTCGCTGGCCGACCGCAAGGCCTTTGCCGTGGGCGAGAATATCGGCACCACGCCGGGGCAGGTCGTCCACCGGTCGCGCCTGTTCGAGCTGATCCAGTACGCGCCCATGACCGAACAGGTCCACGAGACGCCGCTGATCGTCTTTCCGCCCTGGATCAACAAGTTCTACATCCTGGACCTGAAGCCCAAGAACAGCATGATCCAGTGGCTGCTGGAACAGGGCCACAGCCTGTTCGTCGTCAGCTGGAAGAACCCCGATGCAAGCTTCTCCGAGGTGGGGATCGAGGATTACGTCGAGGCCTACCTGGAGGCGATGGACCGCGTGCGTGATCTGACCGGCCAGCCGAAGCTGAACGCGGTCGGCTACTGCATCGCCGGCACGACCCTGTCGCTGACGCTGGCGCTGCTGGCGCAACGGGGCGACGACCGCGTGAATGCCGCGACGCTGTTCACCACGCTGACCGACTTTTCCGAGCAGGGAGAGTTCGTGAACTTCCTGCAGGACGATTTCGTCGACGGGATCGAGCAGGAGGTGAATGCCCACGGGCTGATGCGGGCGGGGCTGATGTCGCGCACCATGAGCTTCCTTCGCGCCAACGACCTCGTGTGGGGGCCTGCGATCCGCAGCTACATGATGGGCGAGACGCCGCCCGCCTTCGATCTGCTGTTCTGGAACGGCGACAGCACGAACCTGCCGGGGCGGATGGCGATCCAGTACCTGCGCGGGTTGTGCCAGCGCAACGAATTCGCGACCGACGGCTTCCGGCTGATGGGCCATGATCTGCGCCTGTCGGATGTCGCCCTGCCCATCTGCGCCATCGCCTGCGAGGCCGACCACATCGCCCCGTGGAAGGATTGCTGGCGCGGCTTTGCCAGGATGGGGTCGCGCGACAAGACCTTCATCCTGTCGGAATCGGGCCATGTCGCGGGGATCGTGAACCCGCCCAGCCGCGTGAAATACGGGCATTACGCGGGGCAGGGGGGCTTCGATCAGGGGCATGACGCCTGGCGCGAATCGACCGACTTCCACGAGGGCAGCTGGTGGCCGCGCTGGGGCGAATGGCTGGCCGAGCGCGCGGGCCCGATGGTCGATGCGCGCCACCCCGAGAACGGGATCGAGCCTGCTCCGGGCAGCTATGTCCACGAGCGCGCGGGCTGAAGCGGGGTTCCGTTCCAGCAAGTTCAAGGACTTGTCCGGCATGTCCTGCGCAACCCGTGGTTTCGCTGCAGTGCAGCAGAAAAACCTTGAAATGCTGCGGTGCAGCATCCATATTCGGGTTGTGTTGAAAACGCGGCGAAACGTTCCTCCCTCTCTCTCGTCGCCGCATGACAGGAGCAGAAAGTTATGGCCAAGACCCCCGATTTCACCAAGACCATGCAGGACATGATGGCGAACTTCCCGATCGACACCAGCTCGATGCAGGAAGCCATGAAGTCCCAGACCGCCATGGGCGAGAAATTCGCCAAGATCGCGCTGGGTGCCGCCGAGCGTTCGACCGAGATCTCGTCCACCTGGGCCAAGGACTCGATCGCGCGCATGGGCGAACTGGCCGTCGTCAAGGAAGAGCCGACCGACTATGCGAAGGCCATGAGCGACTTCGCTTCGGCCTCGGCCGAGATGGCTGCCGAGCACATGGCCGCCTTCGCCGAAGTGGCCAAGAAGGTTCAGATGGACACCGTCGACCTGATGCTGACCGCCGGCAAGGACATGGCTGCCGACGCGCAGAAGGTGGCCGAGAAGGCGACGCGCGAAACCAGCGCCGCCGTCAAGAAGACGACCGCCGCCGCGAAGTGATCGCAACAAGGTGTTGACGGGAAGGGGTGGCCGAGTGCCGCCCCTTCTTGCGTTTTTCCTTTGCGTTTTGCCGACTTGGCTTCCATCATGCCTGAAACGACCGCAAGGAGCCGAGATGGCCGCCGAAAAAGCGCCCCTGCTGATCAAGCGTTACGCAAGCCGCCGCCTCTACAACACCGAGACCAGCGACTATGTCACGCTCGAGGATATCGCGACCTTCATCCGCGACGGGCGCGAGGTCCGCATCGTCGATCTGAAATCGGGCGACGACCTGACGCGCCAGTACCTGCTGCAGATCATCGCCGAGCATGAGAGCCGCGGCGAGAGCGTCCTGCCGCTGGAGGTTCTGAACGACCTGGTGCGCAGCTATACCAGCAGCGCGCAGTCGGTCGTTCCGCAATTCCTGGCCGCCAGCTTCGAGATCCTGCGCCAGGGGCAGTCGAAGCTGATGGAGAACATGGCCCAGATGCCCCATCCGATGACGAACGTGCCGGGCTTCGACGCGATGCAGCGCCAGCAGCAGGCGTTCATGCGCGCCATGATGGGCGGATGGACCGGCAGTTCCGGGCCCGAGCCCGACGAGATGGCCGAAGGCGGCGACGCCAAGCCCGCCGAGGACGGTCAGGATATGGCCGAAATCCGTCGCCAATTGGCAGAGTTGCAGAAGCGTATCTCGAAACTCTGACATGCATCTTGCACCGCCCGCCGACACGGGCTAGACCCTGCCCGACGGAGCGGTGGCCGAGTGGTCGAAGGCGCACGCCTGGAAAGTGTGTAGGCGGGAAACCGTCTCGAGGGTTCGAATCCCTCTCGCTCCGCCACTTGCCCTCGCGAAAGCGTTCTCCCGATCCGGCTGCGGCCGGATTTTCTCGTTGTATTCGAGGGTTATGCGGGAGGGGCTGAGCACTGGCGTCGTCGCGAGGAGGCCCGGAAGCGGTCTCTGACGGCCGATATTCTCCGGACCTGATGACTGCGCCGATTTGGTGCAGAGCCTGCAAGCATCTGAAATACAATAGATAATTTCGCGGCCACCTAAACATTTCGATTTCAGTGGTGCTCGGGTAGAATGGACCTGGGTTCGAACCATTCCGATGTTTGATACGCTCGCCTGCGTAGCGGATCAGTTGGCATGCACGTGAAGTTCGGTTCTCTGGCGATCAGCGTAGGCCTCCGGGTGGAACCCCGCCACTACAACACGGTCCTCCAGCTCAAGCTGCCGCACAGCATTGTCGCGCCAGCCGCTCGTGCTGAACTGCAACGGACCAGCGAGCATACCCTAGTCCATACTTGGCAAGCAGCATCTTCATGGCGGGACCAGCCTTTCGCACTCGCGCCCGCGTTGCAAGTCAGATAATGATTAGAAGTCAAGCCGTTGGTGATGCTCCATGCGTCACTGCCTTGAAGCTGTTCTCACTAGTGGGAACGGCTTCAGTCTGAGGATTTGGATGTTCTGACGTGGCAAGAATTAAAGCAATATTTCAGCCTCTGGTAGGCGGACAGCAACACGCAACCCAACTTGTTTCGTTGGTAAGTCAGCCTTGGCTCGAGCGGCTAGTTCTCTCATCTGCATTTTGCAATTCAGCGGGGGTTGCAGCGGTGTCCACAGCACTTGGTCCAGTTGCAAAGGTTTGCAGGGCATTCATCGGTGTACGCAACGGTTCAACGACGGCGCAAGCCACGGCTGCCTTATTGAAGCTGGGGGTTGAACTCTATGCGCTGGACACCGCGACCAGAAGTCGAATTTTTCACCCAAAGACCTTTATGGCAACGGGTGATGACCAGGCACGGGCTATAGTCGGTAGTGCAAACTTAACTCATGCGGGTTTGTTCAACAATATTGAACTCGGATCTGATATCGAGTTGGATCTGGCGGACGCCTCTGACAAAGCGTTTGTTGACGCAATAACGGATGGGTTCGACGATCTTATAAATAATCACCCACAGCATTGCTTCCGAATATTAAATGGGCGTCAAATCGTTGATTTGATGAGGCAGGGTATCCTCGAAGACGAACGAAATCCCAAGACGCAGACTGCCTTTGGTTCTGGCACTCAAGGCAGTACTACGAGCAAGCCTCGAATTAACTTGCCGTTCAAGGGCTCACCGAAGAAAACGAAGACAAAGAAACCAAAACTTAGTACGACAGCGCCTACCGGTGGGCTGCCTGCCTCGCCTCCGATCTATGGACAATTGGTATGGTCAAAACCGAGCCTTCCTGCCTCCGATCTCCAGCTTAACCCCGGACACGCGCCGGGAGTTTTGCGACTAACGCAAGCAAGATACAAGATTGGCGGTATAGTTATTGACCAGACAACGTACTTCCGAAATCAAGTGTTCTCAAGTTTGAGCTGGAACTACAATTCAGTTGCGCAGAAAGACGAAGCAGTTGCGCCGACCTCGCTGATCATTGCTGGCGTGTATGTCGGTGACTTCGACATGCCTTTGAGCCACAAACCATCTTGGGCTGCTGGACAGGGCAACTACACAACCGGATTGCACTGGGCTGGTGCGACCAACCATATTAAGCAACCAGGTCTAGTCGGACGCACTCTTAAGCTGTACCAACCTGCGTCGGCTATGGGTCGGTATGTCATTGAAATTGATTAAGTAGGTAGGCGGTGCCGTCGGTCACGGAGCATAGCCCACGCCGCGAGCAGTTCCATCTGTTCGTTCTTGGTCAACGCACCTAGCACGGCTTCCGATTGTACCTCTAGCGTGTCGGCCACTGCATCCTGCCGCACCATTCGGTCCAGTCGCTCCACATCTGGCGCAATAGCCTCTGGGGCGGGCAATAGCAGCTTCTCGATCTCGCTGGGCACGAGTTCCAGAACGCCGCCACCGTAGTGACGCCCTTCCAGTTCTGCGCTCAAGGCGGTTAGACTATTGTAGAAGCCATAGACTAGGGCATCCGCTGTGCCGCGCAGCGCGCGAATGCGGTAGGCGGTATCTGTCGTATAGGCCCCAGCTCGATTGAGGATCAGGCGGGGCGTGTCGTGGCTGCGTTTGAGCATTCCGACTTCTGTCGTGTGCACCGAGGGCACCGTGTACCACGGGCTGCGTATGCGGCACTTGTATCGTTTATGAAAATTCTCTCGCTCGCCCGATGCAATGTAGGCGCGGCCTTGTGCGCTGTCTTCGACAGACCGATCCAGCCACAGAAAGTTAGTGGGCTTGCCGCTGGCAGCGTTTCGGTCGTGCTGCGCATCGTCATAAATCACGCCGGGGCAGTGGTCGCTTCGCCCAAACATTGGGTGGGCCCACCGTTCAAGCTCGTACTGTCGTACTACCTCATCAGTCACTAGGAAGAACTTGTTGGCCCCGGTGACGATGCCCACGTCCACCCTTGCAGCGTCAGCAAAGCGGCAGAAGCCATCGCTGGCCTCTATCGAGTCCAGTATGGCGAGCGTGGCAGGCGGCACAAGCGCGCGAGTCCATTTGCCCTGTACCGTCTTGCCGTTTATCGCACGGGGAATGTTGAATACTGCTTCTGGGTCTTGCCGCAGAAAGTCGCGGCCAGACACGCGGTGGATACCCAGCCCCTCGCCGTATACGTCTGGGGCAGCCTTCTTCTCCGCCAGCAAGAGAACTGCCCCCTGTAAGGTGCCCTCAAACCAGATTTCCTGCGGGTCCACGATGACGATGCGGCGGCACTGCTCGCCGAGATATGTCCGCAGAGACTGCGCGTGCATGACGTGTACGATCTCGGACGGAACTACCATCGCCAGACGCCCGCCGGGGCGCAGCAATTCCATCGACGCGAGGATGAATGGCACCCAAGCATTCGTGTGCTTCGTGAACTTGCAACCCAGTCGCGCGAACACCCGTTCGGCATTAGTCTGAAAGGCGGCAGGCAGATACTGGTAGCGAACGAAAGGCGGATTACCGACTACCGCATCGAACTGGCCGCTCCTGCTTTCTAGCGCCCAGCCGAGGAAGTCGCGGTTGTACACCGTGCAGTCGGGAAGACCCCGCGCGGCTGCCTTGGCGGCTTCTTCGGGTGCCAGCTCGAACGCAGTGACGCTGGCCTCAGTCCCCTCCAGTGTGGGGAAGAATGCGCCGTCGCCGCAGCTGGGCTCCAAGACGCGTGAGCCCTTGGTGGGCGCAACCCAGCGAGTCAGGAAGGCGGCAAGATCGTTCGGAGTGTAGTATCCACCGCGCAATTTCTGCTTAGATTCCAACGCGATGAAGTTCATGTGGCTCGCCCTCGTGTAGAGTTCTTATTGCGTTCCCACTGTTAAGGCGTGGTGAACTGCACCCCTTCTAAACCAACGGCCAAAGCCACGCCAACCAAATCTGGTAGTCGCAAGAAAACCGCCTACCGAATATCGCGTCGGCATCGCGCTGTTCCCACGATTGATTGCCCAGCAGCGTTCGTACCGGTGGACCTCGCCCACGCCGAAAAGAATGTGGGTGTCAGGATGCAAGTTGAATTATGGCATTTCATTTATTAACCGCATGACGATCATTTAGCATCCATATTGAACACTGTTGTTCCCAATCCGTCGGAAATGGCTCAAGTACCCGCGCCAGCGTCACCTCCGGCACCTGATTACCGTCCAGGATCGTCTCGACGATGTCGGGCGCGATCATCGTGAGTCGGAGGACACGTGTCACGTATGATGACCCAATACCCTCCCGCTCAGCCAGTTCGGCGACGGTGGTGAACTCGCCGGACTCGAGCAACCGCTTCCAGCGGAACGCTCGGGCCATCGCCTTGATCAGTGAGTTGTCGGGCTTCCGCGGTTGCGCGGTGCCCTCAGGGAGCTGCATCTCCTTACGCCCCCCACGCTTCACCACGCGGAATGGGACGTGCAGTGTCACGATCTCGGGGATCGTGGACCCGCGGGTCACGCCGCTTCCCCGATGCCGCCGGCCAGCATCTCGCGAGCGAGGCTGCTGAGTCCGTCTACGCGGAGCCGGACGTTGAGCCCATCCGTGCCGATGTCCACGCGGTCGACCAGCAGCGTCACGATGCGTGCCTGTTCGGCGGGGAAAAGTTCCTCCCAAAGCGGGTCGAGTTGGTGCAAGGCCGCGCGTGCGTCGGCCTCGGAGATGTCTTCGGCGTAGGCACGCGCCGCCTTCCAGGTCTCCACAACAATCTCCGGCTGGCGGAACACGGCGCGGAGCTGGTCTATGACGGCGCCCTCGATCTCGCCCGCAGGCACGCGGCCGACCGGACACGAACCAGCACCGTGCTTCAGCACGGTCTGACTGACATAGTAGCGGTACAGCCTGTCGCCCTTACGGGTGTGCGTCGGTGAGAACGCGGCGCCATCGGGCCCGAACAGCAGCCCCTTCAGCAGCGCGGGCGTGTCGGCGCGGGTGCGCGCGGCGCGCTTGCGGGGGCTCTCCTGCAGGATGGCGTGGACGCGGTCCCAAATCTCGGGATCGATGATGGCGTCGTGCTCGCCGGGATAGCTGTCGCCCTTGTGCACTGCCTCGCCGATGTACGCGCGGTTGCTGAGCATGCGGTAGATGTATTTCTTGTCGATCCGGTTGCCGCGCGGTGTCCGGATGCCGCGTGCGCCGACGTCTCGCGCCAGTTCCGTGCAGGATCCGATCTCGAGGAACCGGGCGAAGATCCAGCGCACATGCGTGGCGGCTTCTTCGTCGACCACCAGCTTCCGGTTCAGGGCGCGATAGCCATAGGGCGGCACCCCGCCCATCCACATTCCCTTCTTGCGGCTGGCGGCGACCTTGTCGCGGATGCGCTCGGCGGTCACCTCGCGTTCGAACTGGGCGAAGCTGAGCAGGATGTTCAGCGTCAGCCGACCCATGGACGTGGTCGTGTTGAACGACTGCGTGACCGAGACGAAAGTCACGCCGTTCCGGTCGAACACCTCGACCAGCTTGGCGAAGTCGGCCAGCGAGCGGCTGAGGCGGTCGATCTTGTAGACGACGACCACGTCGACCAGCCCGTCCTCGATGTCCTCTAGCAGCCGCTTCAGGCCGGGGCGTTCCAGGGTTCCGCCGGAGATACCGCCGTCGTCATACTGATCGCGGACCAGCACCCAACCCTCGGAGCGCTGGCTGGCGATGTAGGCCTCGCAGGCCTCGCGTTGAGCGTGGAGGCTGTTGAACTCCTGCTCCAACCCTTCTTCGCTGCTCTTGCGCGTGTAGACCGCGCAGCGCAGCTTGCGGACCACCTTTGCCTTCTCTGGCGGCCTGCTCATGCGCCCCTCCGGTGATTCTTGAGGCCGAAGAAGACCCACCCGTTCCAGCGCGTGCCGGTGATCGCGCGCGCGATGGCAGACAGCGACTTGTAGGGCCGACCCTGCCATTCGAAGCCGTCGGCGGTGACGGTGACGATCTGCTCGACGCCCTGCCATTCTCGCACTAGCCGTGTGCCGATGATCGGGCGGTCGCGGTCGAGGCGCATGCCGCGCTTCCTCTTGTCCCCGCCGTCCAGTTCCTCGCCAAGCCGTTCCAGCCGCCGGATTGTCTCGGGCTTCAGCCCGCCATAGGCCAGTTCCTGGATGCGATAGGCGATGCGGCTTTCGAGGTAGCGCCGGTTGAACGGCGGCGGTTCGCTGTCGAACAGATCGCGCCACTGCTTTTTCAGGTCAGGCGTCGCGGTGGTCTTCAGTGCGGCCAGGCGGGCGGGGATGGGATCGAGCTTGTTCATGCATTTCTCCGGTGCGTTGGAGTTGCATGACGGCATTGGTCGGGCGGATAGTGTAGGCAACGTTCTCCAGTATCGTCAGATACTTCGCCCGTCTCCCGCATCCGCAACCGAACCAGCCCGAGCGCCAGCAGGCCGCACAGCTCGGCGCGGCGTTCTGCGGGCGTCATCTGGTCGGGTGGGAGCGGATTGGGGCGTTTCATGCGGGCCTCGGAGTGGTCGTCTCCTCTGGCCTCTACTCGTCGATGTCGGAAAGCGTCCCAGCCGATCCCGCACAGGTTGATGAATCACGCGAAAGAACGTATCAAGAACACTGGTTTTGCAGGAAAGGGGATTCGTCGTGGCCGGCAATTTGAAGAAGTTCGTGAACCCCCGGTTCATCAAGACCATTGATCTCGCCCTGATGAAGCCGCTGCTGGCGCGACATGCGGGCAAGTACAAGGGCTTCTCCGTCGACCTGCTGGACCAGGAGGAGGATGCCGCCCGCGAGGCGCTGGAGAAACTGCTGACCGGCGCCGAGGACAGCTATCCCGAGGGGCTGCGCGGCGATCTGCACCGCATCGCGGAACTGGGCGATGCCCGCGGCCTCGAGATCATCCAGGCGCAGGCTGCCCGTCAGGGCGTCGATCTGTTCCCCGACATGAAGACCGGCGACGAGGACGCACCGAACAAGGCGCATGATCCCAAGCACATCGCCGTCCGGGTCTTTCTGGAGCATCCCGACCTGTTCGACGCGGCCGCCGACCACATGGCGATGCTCACCGCCGACCGCCTGCATGAATATGCCGGGCGGGAACGTGGCGTCGCGATCGATCTGACAGAGGAGAAGGTCGAAGCATTCCGGACGGCCGTTGCCGCGCTCTTCCGTGACGCGTTTCTCGGGGACTACTGCCGGGTGGGCGACTACGACGACGATGATGAGATCAACCTCGTGGTCAGCCACGGATCCATGGTCTCGACCATGCCGGTCGTCGAGGGCCAGGTCGAACGGGTCATCAGCGTGCGCCAGATTTCCCACGCCGTGCTGCGATACTCCGAGAACACTGGCATGCTGCGGCTGGCCCGCATCCGGAAGGCGCATCAGCCCGAGATCGCGGAACTCTTCGCCTCGATCATCCTCGACAGACCCGGCTTCTTCGACGGCGACGATGCGCAGGACCTCTATACCCTGCGTCCGGTCGAACTGGCCGGACCGAGCTTCGCCTTTGATGCCGCCTACAATCCGCTGATCGACAAGGTACTGATCATCGAGGCGGCGGCCGACCTGATGGCGCCCGGCAAGAAAGGGTATCCCCGGGTGGTGCGTACGCTGCGGTCGCGGGATCTGGGCGGTGACGCGCTCCAGCATTTCGGCAGCACGCCGGTCACGTTCGGCGACGCCTGGCGCCTGGGCGAGCTCGTGTTCCGAATCCTGTTCAAGGGCGACGGCAAGCGCCAGCCACAGGTCACGGTCAAGCTGCGCCCCCCGGGCGTCGTGCAGTTCCGCCGCACCCAACATGAGGCGCGGGTGATGAAGCTGATCGAACGGAACGGACTGATGAATGACCGAGACGATTTTGAGGTTGTTGACGCGGCTGAGTGAGGCTGGCGACGACGCAATCCTACCCGCAGAGCTTGCCGTGCCCTTCTTCGGTCCGGTCTTCGACCGGCTGCTGGCGAAACGTGTCCTCGTCGAACAGGCGCCGCTGGCCGATTGGGAGGTCTGCGATGCCTGCGAATGCGGGCTCCCCTGTCGGCCGATCCGGAAAGCGGGCGATGGATATCGTGCTGAGTGCCCGCTCGACCGCCGACACGACGTCGATCTCACCGAGGACGATTTGCGCGTGTTCCGCATCAGCGGCGGGGCGCTGGCATCCGTGATCGGCACCGCGGCAGGGTTCAGCACAGCCCCGAAGCTCGCCGCGGAAAAGGTCTGGCGGCTGGGCGACACGCCATCGAGTCGGACGGTGTTTCTTGCATTGGAGCCCGCGGCCCTGACCGGCGACGGCATTGCCGCATCGTTGCGCCAAGCGGCGCAGGGCTCGGACGTCACGATTCTCGCGCCGCAGTTGCCCGCGGAGATTGGCCGGCGACACCAGGATGCGGGCTTTCATCTGGTCGAAACACTCGCGGTGCTGATGCCCGCATCGGATGGCCTCGGCGTCGCAATCGATGTCGCGGCTCTGGCGCCGGTTCCGCTGGCGCCCGAGCTTCGAGTTCGGAGAGCGACGGCGGAGGTTCATTGGGGCGGTCGCTCCGTCATTCTGTCGCGTCAGATTTTCCCCGTGTTCGAACGCCTGCTGGAAAAAGCGATGTCGCGCGATCAGGTTGCCTCCGGATCCCATGTCGAAGGCACGACGGCGCGCGAGGCCAAGGATCTGATCCGCGAGCTGCGCGACGCGTTCAAGGCTGCCGGGTTCACCGATGCCGAGAGCAAGTCCCTGATCGAGACGGTGCGCAACCGGGGCTATCGCTTGGGTGTTCAATCATCGCGGATTGATGTCGATTGATAAACCACCGCCCCCAACTGAAGGCAAATGTGCGGAATTTTCACCTGTTCGCGGGGCTTCCCTAGCTCGCAACTAGCTCCCTGATGAGAGCTTCGATCACCTGTGAGTCGAGTCCTTTACCCGGCCCATCGTCCGTTATGATCAACCTTCCCGCTGGGTTGCTTGCCGAGCGCTCGTCGTAACCATTTGCAGCGTAGAGCATTTTCTTGCGGTGCCAACGTTTGCGATACTGTTCATCCGCCATCATGCCGCAATGCTCCCAGTACCAGCTG
Source organism: Paracoccus sp. PARArs4 (assembly GCF_947311865.1). NCBI lineage: Bacteria > Pseudomonadati > Pseudomonadota > Alphaproteobacteria > Rhodobacterales > Paracoccaceae > Paracoccus > Paracoccus sp. PARArs4. The sequence goes on from NZ_CAMZMW010000009.1 coordinate 95,157, forward strand.
TTGCCGCCGGCCTCGATCAAGAAGTCTGCCCAGCGGCCGCGGCCGTCATTAAACGGCAGCAGCGGTTCAATCTGATAGTTCAGTCGGCCCGCGCGCTCGAAAGTGTACAGGATGTTGGCGATCGCCAGCTCGTTCTTGGAACTGACCATCTCGCCGCGCAAAGTACGGTGAATAAGCCTCTCCTCGAGGAATGTGCGCTGCGCGCCAGCCAAAGCTCTCGGAATCTCAGCGCTCAGATGCACTTCCTGCGGTTTCGGCGTACGGAGCAGATTAGTAAAGCGCGACGCGATATCAGAAAATGCATACTGTCGTAGGGACAAGAACTTGTCGAACGGGCCTTGGTGCAAAATCCAGATCCGCTTTTTCTGCCGCGTCAGGGCCGTATAAATCATCTCGCGCGAAACGAGGCGGCTACGTGCAGGCAGCACCAGAATGACGCTGCCGAATTCACTGCCCTGCGCCTTGTGGACAGTGATAGCATAAGCGAGTTCCAGATATGGGTTGCCGTCCTCGGAGAAGTCTCTGCGCTTGAAGCTGAAATTGCGATCAGCGCGTCCTGCCAATTCCACATGCGTAAACTGGGGGTTCTTCCGTCCCCACTGACGCTGGCCAGTCACAATCCCGATTTCGCCGTTGGCGATGTATTCCTTTTCGCCGTTCGCCTTTGTATCGTAGACCCACGGCTGGCGGTGATGGTTGCGCACGCAAATGACTTTGTCGCCGTAGACGATTTGCTCGGGCCCGCGCGGCTTTACGAAACGCATCCATTCCTGGTAGCCCGGCACACGGTTTGAATCGACCGCCTGCGCCAAACGCCCGCCGCGCAGGCGCTCTTTGAAGCGGCGATTGAGGAAAACCGATCCACCGGGCGTGTTGCGGTTAACACTCAGTATCTGCCAGGCCTCCGCGGAATCGGCGCAGCCGCGCTCAAAGTTCAGATAGCCCCTGTCGGCGCGAACGGCCCCAAGTGATTGTTCGAGTGCATCTGCAAGCTCTTCGGGGGCGCACGCCAACTCCTGCGCGAGGACCTCCTCGACCAAATTGCCAAGATCGGTGGCGTTCTCCCACTGCCGATATTTGACGGTATCATCGTCAGTGCCGCTGATCGCATTTACGACGATTTCGTCTTCGCCGGGCGGCAACTCCCGGCCGGAAAAGATTGCGGCGAGCTGCACATCGGCACGTGAAAGTGCGGATGGTTGTTCAGTTTGCCCGCCGTTCGCACCGAGTGTCTGCCGACGCGGTGTGCTCAGTTCGCCGACGCCCTTCCCCTCGTGATCGCGCTTCAAATGCTCGATGATATCGACAAAAGGGCAACCGGCGCCGATCGGTGGAAGCTGGTAGGGGTCACCTACCAATATCAGCCTGCAGGTCTGCGGAAGAGCCTCGATAATCGCCGCAAGCATATCCTCTGTAAGCATCGAAGACTCATCGACGATGCATGTAGTGGCTTCGATTTTAGGTGCGAGCGGATTCGTGAAATAGCGTCCAGTGTCAGCGTCGTAGCGAGCGCCGAGCAGAAACTGCGCTACGGTCTGCACCTGATCACGGCAACCCGTCTCCTGGCCCAGCCGGACTCGCGCTTTTCCGGTTGGCGCGAGGAGCCTCACCCGGGGCCCAACGATTTCGTTCCGCTCCAAAAGAAGCTGCAGAACGCTCGTTTTTCCGGTGCCGGCAGGGCCAATTAGAACACCGATCCTACTCCCGGCAAGACGTGTGAGCGCCGCGGCCTTTTCATTGCGCGCACGGTCTTCATCCTTGTTGCCTTCCGGAAAGGCCCCGAATTTCCCATCAACCAGAGCTCGCCAGTCGACGGCACCCGCAGCGTCAGTTGCTTTCAAACGATCAGCAACCGCACGGCCGATGAGCTTAGCGCTCGACACGTAACGATCCAACTGAACGGTTAACTTGCCACCTTCGTCGTCAACAATCACGGTTGGGGCGAAGTCGCCGCTACATATATCTACCGTATCCGCGTCAAGTGGGACCGGATGCACGGTCCCGAGATCGGCGGCTGCTTCGACGAGCTTTTCAATCGGGAGTATCGTGTGGCCCTGCGTTGCGCTTCGTTCAAGCGTCTCGACGCAGGCCGCACGCAAGCGAAATTCGTTGTCGTATTCGGCCAAGCCCGGAGCGCACGATGAAGGCAGCTGATGAGCAGTCGCCACCTCCTTCCCCGGATACAGACCGCGATCGATCGTGCCGAAAGCGATCGGGTCGGCGGCCAAACGATCCTGCTCGAACAGAACAAACGGATTGGCGAGTGTATCGACAGCGTTGACGTGGAAGGCGCGCTGCGCCTGCATCTTAGTCAATTCGAGCCTTGCGAGCACCTTCAGGCGGTCGAGCTCCGCTGGCTGTCGTGAAAGTTTCGCCCAGCGTTTTTGAAGCATACCAGTGACTGGTGGCGATCCCGCCGGCGCAAAGCGCTTGCCTGTGAAAATCGCGTCGATCACCGGCCAAGGATCGACATTCTCCTCGAGTTCGTCTGCCAGCGCGATAGCGAAGAGTGTCCCGTTAAAGCCGGGGTGCAGGGCTGAGAGCGCGACTCCCAATCCCGGAGCTGGCCCCTGCATCTTCCAAAGCCGCCCGAGCCTCTCATCGATCCAACTGATATATCGCTGCCACGGGCCTTCCAGAACTTGCGCGATATTTTCGAGCGCCGCGCGTGCAGCGAGCAGCGCCGCCGCGGCACTGCCATGGCTCACATGCTCGCTGCCATAAGAGAACTGAGCCCTCGCATCATCCGGGGCAAAGGCAACATAGGCTGCCGGATCAAGCTCGGATCGCTTTTCACATTCCCTGAGGATCGCGTGATAGGGCATGACGAACCCGCTCGTAAACCCGCCACCTTCCTGCGCGGGCCTCAGGGAATGCTGAAATGGGCGCTCCCAAACCATCGCACGTAGCCCCGAACCACTGCCTTGCGCGTAGTTATATTCGCGCACTTGATGCTTCGTGCCCAGGATCGCTGCACCAAGCAGCACACGCCGTTCGTCATCGCAAAGCGGTGTGCGTGTCGCGTAGAAGAGCACAAGGCTTTCATTTTCGACCAAGGGGGCGGCGAAGGCATTGAGCAGCATCTCCTGGTTGTCGAAGCTTTGGATCCAGCTCGTGTCGGCGAGCCAGCCCGGTGCCTCTGGCTCTCGTTCCCGGCAAGCCTCTAAACCGAGTTCGGCGGCAATCTCGAACCCGCTCTCCTTAAGCATCCAGCGATAAGGAATGGCCAGAGCTCCCCACGCCGGCAGATGCACCGTTTGCGGCAAGATATGCTTGTGATCCTTGCTCCAGCGCGAATACGCCATCACGCTTTCGAATGTATGTGGTTGCCGGCTGAGAAAACCGGCGCTGCTGCGCAGACAAGGGGGTGTTTGCTCAGGGCTCAGGCCCTCAAAAGCTTGGCCACTCAGCAAATCCTCAAGATCATCGTTTCGGTTTTCCGCAACGAGCTTCAGTGCCAGACAAGCGCTGTTTGCACGTGGATCGTCACAGACGTGCCCGTCCCAAATCCGATCATGCCAAGGCACCCTCAAAGACAAATTTCGAACAAATCCCACGGTCGCCGCTGCCCTTTGCAGTTTGCTTCAGTAACCCGTTTTAGGGTCAGATCAGAAATGAGTTTAGAGAAACGATCACGCTATAATCCAGTTCGATTGCGCAAAAGAACAACGATCACGATGGTTTGGACCGAACTCGCCAAGCCAAAGCATACGAGGAAGACAGATTGCAGTCCAAGTGATTTATCGCCGGGAGAAAGGACAAGGTCTGCTCGTTGCTCCCGCGCAGCATCTGCCACGGTCGCCCACAATCGGTCGAACATTGACGGGTCTGGAACGCGATACAGTGTATCGCCGCATCGGGATGGATAGCGTCGCTTCGCTTCGCCGCGCCGGCGGAGGCCCCCCTGTTCCTGAGCTGCGGTCCATTGCCTCCGATGGGCTCAGCGCCAACCTTGAAACTTCTGGACCCACCAAACCCCCACCCTTTTCCCACCTCGTTCCCACCTGCGCGCCAACCGCATCCGGCACCTTGAGCTCATCAGAAACGATGACCGAGGCGCACAGCGATGCAGATCGAACTCTCCCCCGACGACATTGAAACCATCATCCGCGAGGCCGATGCGGCGGCGCAACGCCTCCGGCGCAAGCTGAGCCTGCCGCTCTGCGAGCGCGAGGATCTGGGCCAGGACCTTCTGGTCGATCTGCTGCGCCGCTTGCCCGCCTACGATCCGTCGCGTGGCAGCATTGGCGCCTTCGCCAACATCGTCCTGCGCAACCAATCCTCGCGGATCGCGATGCGTCACCACCGCCAGCGCCGTGCGCAGGGTGGGTCGCTGCTCTCGCTCGAGGTGCCGCTGGCCGGAACCCGCGAGCCGGTCGGCGACACGCTGACCGAGGACGACGGGCTTGCCGCTTGGCACGGCCAGACCTGCTGCGCCGCGGCCGTCACCGAACTGCACCACACCCTGCAGGCAGCTCTCGCGCGGCTTCCGGCCGAGGATCGCCGGTTCTGCGCGGCGTTGGCGCATCGCCCCGTCACCGCGCTCGCGGCCGAGGGCTTTGGCAGCCGCTCCGCGCTCTACCGCCGCCTCGCCGATCTCCGCCACGTCCTCACCGTCCACGGTCTCGGTCCCGCCTGGGACGATCTCGCGGCGGCCTGAGTAGAGGCGAAAGGAGGAGATCATCTTCATGGGCACCACCCCCTTCATCACGGTCCGCGCCCGCCGACCGCTCACCGAGATCGAGTTCTGCGCCTGGGTGGCGCAGGCCGTGCCGGGCGACCGGCTCGAATACCATCGCGGCTTTCTGGTTCTCGACATCTTCCCGATGTTCGCCCGGTTGCCGGATCAGCCGCGCGCGGAACTGGCACGGCTCGGGTCGCGCGCCTTCTGGGCCGCCGAACAGGGCCTCGTGCACCTGGTGCAGGAGCGCACGGGCCCCGACCAGTTCGCCTACATCGCCGTCGCCCGCCCCAAACCGAAGGCCGCGGCGGTCTCGCTGTCCGCGCTTCTGCTCGCCGAGCGAGAGGCCGCGTGATGACCGCCTTCCAATCCCTTTTTGCCGATCATGGAGACCCTTACATGCCGTTCCCCGCGAACACCCCCACCGTCGACGACCTGCCGGGCCTCGGCTTGAAGGACATCGCCCAGCTGCCCGTCGAGTTGCTGGCCATCCTGCAGCGCGAAGTCGATGAGCGCATCAAGCGCGACAAGGCCGCGAAGGCCCGCCTCGATGGCGCGCTGACGGTCCGTTACGCCACCCGCGCCGCCGAGGAACGGCAGGCCGCGGGCAAGGACACGGGTACGATCCGCTTCGACGACGGCGATTTCACCGTCGTCGCCGACCTGCCGAAACGGGTCGATTGGGATCAGGATCGTCTCGCGGCCATGGTCGAGCGCATCCGCACCGCCGGGGACGATCCCGCGCAGTATGTCGACATCGCCTTCAAGGTGCCCGAGCGCAAATACGCCGCCTGGCCCGATGCCATCCGCGCCGGTTTCGAGCCCGCGCGCACCGTCCGGCCCGGCACGCTGAAGATCGAGATCGTCCCGCAGGGAGGCGATCAATGAGCCTCCCGATCATCAGCGCCGACCAGCGGCTGTCCGAGCCACGCGGGATCAAGGGCTGCATCTTCGGCAAATCCGGCATCGGGAAGACCTCGCTGCTCTGGACCCTGAACGCGTCGACGACCCTGTTCATGGATCTCGAGGCGGGCGATCTCGCCATCGAGGGCTGGGCGGGCGACAGCATTCGGCCGCGAACCTGGACGGAATGCCGGGATTTCGCGGTGTTCATCGGCGGGCCCAACCCGGCGTTGCGCGACGAGCAGCCCTACAGCCCCGCGCATTACAAGGCGGTCTGCGACCGCTTCGGCGATCCGGCCGCGCTCGACCGCTACGACACGATCTTCGTGGACTCGATCACCGTCGCCGGGCGGCTGTGCTTCGGCTGGTGCAAGGGCCAGCCCGAGGCGCTGTCGGAGAAGACCGGCAAGCCGGACGTGCGTGGGGCCTACGGGCTGCACGGCCGCGAGATGATCGGCTGGCTCACGCATCTCCAGCACACGCGGGCCAAGAACGTCTGGTTCGTCGGGATCCTCGACGAGAAGCTCGACGACTTCAATCGCAAGGTGTTCCAGCCGCAGATCGACGGCTCGAAGACCGGGTTGGAGCTGCCAGGGATCGTCGACGAGGTGATCACCATGGCGGAGCTGAAGGCCGACGGCGATCCCTATCGCGCCTTCGTCTGTCACACGATCAACCCTTGGGGCTTTCCGGCCAAGGACCGCTCCGGCCGTCTGGATCAGGTCGAGGAGCCTCACCTCGGCCGCCTGATGACGAAGATCCGCGCCCCTGTCGCGCCAGCGCCCAAGCGCCTGACCTACACCCCGCCACCCGCCGATCCGGCGGCTGACGCCCAATCCCAACCGCAATCCTGATCAAAAAAAGGAGGTTCCCCATGGGTTCCTGGAACGATTTCAACGACGCGCAGAGCAACACCAACCTGATCCCGAAGGGCACGCTGGCCAAGGTGCGCCTGACCATCCGGCCCGGCGGCTTCGACGATGCCTCGCAGGGCTGGACCGGCGGCTATGCCACGCGCGGCTCGACCGGCGCGGTCTATCTGAACGGCGAGTTCACGGTGACCGAGGGTCAGTATGCCCGGCGCAAGATCTTCACCCTGATCGGGCTCTACAGCCCGAAGGGGCCCGACTGGGCGAACATGGGCCGCAGCCTCGTGCGCGGCATGCTGAACTCGGCGCGCGGGATTTCCGACAAGGACATGTCGGCCGAGGCGCAGGCGGCGCGGCGGATCGGCGGTTTCGCCGATCTCGACGGGATCGAGTTCATCGCCCGCATCGACATCGGCACCGACGCCAGCGGCGACGACAAGAACGAGATCCGCAGCGCGGTCACGCCAGATCATCGCGATTACGCGCAGGTCATGGGGACTGCGGCGCTGCAGTTCGGCGGACAGGGTGCAGCCGGACATGCCCCGCAGCAGACCACCCCTGCGGCAGCGGCACATCAGCCCAGCCAGCCCTCGTCCGCCCCCGGGTTCGCCGGTCGGCCGAGCTGGGCGCAGTAAGGGGAGACCGGCCATGCGCCTGCGCCCTCGCCAGAAGACCTTCGTCGAGCGCAGCGTGGCTGCGCTCGCTTCCCGCGGCAACACGCTGGGCGTGGCGCCCACCGGTGCGGGCAAGACCATCATGCTCTCGGCGGTCACCGGCGAGATGATCGGTGCCATGTCAAAGAATACGGGGGCCAAGGCCTGCGTGCTGGCCCATCGCGACGAGTTGACGGCGCAGAACCGCGCCAAGTTCCACCGCGTGGTGCCGGGCGTCGCCACCTCGGTGATCGACGCCACGGAGAAGTCCTGGGGCGGCCAGGTCGCCTTCGCCATGGTGCCGACGCTGGCGCGGGCCTCGAACCTCGCCGACATGCCGCGCCTCGACCTGCTGGTCGTCGACGAGGCGCACCATGCCGTCGCCGACAGCTACCGCCGCATCATCGACCGCGTGCGGGAGGCCAATCCCGACGCCCGCATCTTCGGGGTCACGGCCACGCCGAACCGGGGCGACAGGAAGGGCCTGCGCGAGGTCTTCGACAATGTCGCCGACCAGGTTCGGCTGGGCGAGCTGATCGCCTCGGGCCACCTCGTGCCGCCGCGCACCTTCGTCATCGACGTGGGCGTGCAGGACGAGTTGCGCTCGGTCCGCAAGACGATGTCGGATTTCGACATGGCGGAGGTGGCGGGCATCATGGACCGCGCCCCCGTCACCGACGAGGTGATCCGGCACTGGAAGGAGAAGGCAGGCGACCGGCAGACCGTGGTGTTCTGCTCCACCGTCGCCCACGCAGAGCATGTGACCGACGCCTTCAGGGCGGCGGGCGTTTCCGCCGCGCTGATCCACGGCGATCTGGCGGCCGAGACCCGCAAGGCGATCCTCGCCGACTACGCGGCGGGCGACATCCGCGTCATCGTCAACGTGGCGGTGCTGACCGAGGGCTGGGACCATCCGCCCACTTCCTGCGTCGTGCTGCTGCGGCCGAGTTCCTACAAGTCCACGATGATCCAGATGGTCGGACGCGGCTTGCGCACCGTCGATCCCGAGGAACATCCCGGCATCGTCAAGACCGACTGCGTCGTGCTGGATTTCGGCACCTCGAGCCTGATCCACGGCACGCTGGAGCAGGATGTCGATCTCGACGGCAAGACCGAGACCGGCGAGGCGCCGACCAAGACCTGTCCGGCCTGCGAGGCGGAGATCCCGCTCGCCGCCACCGAGTGCCCGCTCTGCGGTGAGGCGTTCCCGCGCGAGGATCTGGATGCGGGCGAAGGCGGCGGCGCCACGCCGCTCTCGGGCTTCATGATGACCGAGATCGACCTGCTGAAGCGGTCCAGCTTCGCGTGGGTCGATCTCTTCGGCGACGATGCGGCGCTGATGGCCAACGGGTTCAGTGCCTGGGGTGGCATCTTTTTCCTCGATGGTCGCTGGCACGCTGTTGGCGGCGGCAAGGGCCAGACGCCGCGTTTGCTGGGGGTGGGCGAACGCCCGGTCTGCCTGGCGCAGGCGGATGACTGGCTGAACACCCACGAGACCGATGAGAGCGCATTCAAGTCGAAGGGCTGGCTGACACAGGCCGCCACCGAAAAGCAGCTGCAGTATCTGCCACCCGAATGCCGCCATGACTTCGGTCTGACGCGGTACCGCGCCTCCGCTCTGATGACCTTCGGCTTCAACAAGCGCGAGATTCGCCAACTTGTGGGCCGCGCCAGCCCGGACATCGGGAGGGCCGCGTGAGCCATGTCGCGCAAATCGCACCCCCGCCCGCAGCGCCTGCGGATTGCCCGGAGCGTATTCGGCTCTGGCACCCGCGCCTCAAGCCTTGCGCCGTCTGTCTGCGCCCCGCGCGCGGCTTCGGTTTCTTCAACCCCAACAAACCCCGCCCCCGCGAATACCGCTGGTTCTGCTCGATGCACTGCCAGGCGTTCTTCGCGGCCCGACACCGGAAAGGACTGACCATGCAGGGAACCACTGATGAAGAACGCCTCGCCATAGCGATGGTGATGAAGCGGCTCGGCACGACCATGGACGAGATCGGCTGGGACAAGCGGCTGCGGGATCTGGATGCGACAGAGGTCACTGCGCTGATCGAGGAGGTTCTGGAAGGTTACGGCGCCGAGATGGCGCGCATCGCCGCCAGGAGCGAGGTGCCGTTCTGATGCTGGATTTCAACCCGCGCCCCTCCATGGCCGAGCGGATCAACGCGCTGGTCGACGCCGCGCTGATCGCCGAGCGGGAGGCCACGCCGCCCCGGACCTATCTCGGCGCGTCCCGTCTGGGACATGCCTGCGAACGCGCGTTGCAGTTCGAGTTCGCAGGCGCGCCCAAGGACGAGGGCTCGGACTTCGGCGGGCAGACTCTGCGGATCTTCGAGATCGGTCACCAGCTCGAGGATCTGGCGATCCGCTGGCTGCGGGCGGCCGGGCTGGACCTCTACACCCGCAAGGGCAACCGCCCCGATGGCGAACAGTTCGGCTTCTCTGTCGCGGGCGGCCGCATCCGTGGCCATGTCGACGGGGTCATCGCGGCGGCACCGGCCGCGCTCGGTCTCCGCACCCCGGCGCTCTGGGAATGCAAGACGATGAACGCCAGGAACTGGCGGGCCTGCGTCAAGGACGGGGTCGCCGTCTCCAAGCCCGTCTATGCCGCACAGATCGCGATCTACCAGGCCTACATGGAGCCCTCGGTGCCGGGCATTTCTTCAGCCCCGGCACTGTTCACGGCGATGAACAAGGACACGGCCGAACTGCATCACGAGCAGGTCGCCTTCGATGCCGATCTGGCGCAGCGCATGTCCGACCGCGCGGTGCGGATCCTGCAAGCCACCGACGCCGGCGAGCTGCTGCCCCGCATCGCCGCCAGCCGCGACTTCTTCGAATGCCGGTTCTGCGCCCATGCCGAGCGGTGCTGGGGGTTGGCGGTATGAGCGACGACAAGATCATCCACTTCAATCCATGGCGGGATTTCAACGACGCGGCACCGCTGCCCGATCCCTTCGCCGTGGAACCGGATCCCGCGCAGATCGCGCGCTTCGTCGACGTGGTCTTCGGCTATTCCGAGGGACTGATCCCTGTCCGTGGCTTCGTGGACAAGGGTCAGGGCAAGGACGGTCGGCCTCACAACATCTGGATCGACGCGAACGGCGCGGCGCCCGACAAGCTCGCCACCTTCGCCGCCTGGGGCGCGCGCGAGGGAGCGGCGGTCTATGTCATTCCCGGCACGGTGGCGGAAACCGGACAGGCGCGTGCCGCCGATGTCCTGCAGATGCAGAGCGTCGTGGTCGATCTGGACGCGGGCGACATCGCTGCCAAGCTCGATCACCTCGTCCACCACCTCGGGCGACCGACGCTGATCGTCGAGAGCGGCGGACGCACAGCCGATGGCGCGACCAAGCTCCATGTCTGGTGGAAGCTGACCGAGCCTGCCGAAGGCGCCGATCTCGCGCGGCTTTGCCAGTTGCGGGGCGATATCGCGCTCAAGGTCGGCGGCGACATGCATTTCCGCTCGGCGCACCAGCCGATCCGCGTGCCCGGCACGGTATATCACAAGGGCGGACAGGAACGGCTCGTCCTGATCCGTGAAGCCAGCGATCTCGAGTTCGATCTGGCCGACATGCTCGAGCGCGCGAGCGAGATGCCGCCCATGCCCGGCGTCGGCATGGCGACGGCCGAGCCGCGCGAGAAACCCGGCGTGGACGCAGCCCTGACCACGCCGGTCCGCGAGGGCGGCCAGGATGCCTGGACGCGGTTCGAAGGCGTCAGCATGGCCATCGGACACTATGTCCGCATGGCGCATGAGGGGCGGATGAGCCGGGAGGAAGCCTGGCGCGCGATCGGCGAATACAACGCGGCGATGATCCGGCCGAGCTGGCCGGAAGACCGTCTCTGGGTCGAATACGAGCGGCTCTGGTTGCTGCACATCGCGAGGAACGGCCCGCCGCTCATTCGGAACGACGGCGCTCCGGCGGCAAGGGAGATCGCCACCTTCACCCTGGGGGCGCTGCTGGACGACGGAACGCCGATGCCCGACGACATCATCGGCCCGCGCGTCCTGACCCCGGGCGGCATGCTGGTGCTGGGCGGCGCGCCCAAGGTCGGCAAGAGCGATCTCGTCATCAGCTGGCTGGTGCACATGGCTGCCGGTGTGCCGTTCCTTGGCTTCACGCCGCCACGGCCGCTGCGCGTGTTCTATCTGCAGGCCGAGATCCAGTACCATTATCTGCGCGAGCGCATGCAGCAGATCGGCCTGCCGCCCGAGGTGATGGGCGCCGCCCGCGAAAACCTTGTCGTCACGCCGAAGCTGAAACTGCTGCTCGATGAGGGTGGCAGCGCGCTGGTCGCGCAGGCGATCCAGCAGGCGTTCCCGGCCGAGCCTGTCGACATCCTGTGCATCGACCCGATCCGCAACCTGTTCGACGGCGGACCTGACGGCGGTGGCGAGAACGACAACGCCGCGATGATGTTCTTTCTCAAGGACCGGGTCGAGGTGCTTCGCGACCACGTGAACCCCGACTGCGGGATCATCCTGATCCACCACACCAAGAAGCTGAGCAAGCATCAGGTGAAGGAGGATCCGTTCCTGGCGCTTTCGGGCGCCAGCGCGCTGCGGGGCTTCTACACCTCCGGCCTCATCCTGCACCGCCCCGACGAGGACGCGTCAGAGCGCAAGCTGGAGATCGAACTGCGCAACGGCCCCGCGCTGCCTTCGAAGCTGATCGACAAGGTGCGCGGCCAATGGGTCGAGATCAACCCGATGAACGAGCGCCTCGTGCGCGCCGAGGTGGGCGCAAAGCATGACGCCGAGCGCATGCGCAAGCACGACGTCATCCTCGGTCTGCTCTACGAGGAGGCGCGGCGCGGCAAGCTCTACACATTGGCGCAGTTCTCCGAAGCCTTCGAGAATACCGGGGGGCTCGGCGGGCGGACCATCGTCCACGACCGGCTCAGCGTTCTCGCCACCAAGGGCAAGGTCAAGTTCATCCGCGGCCCCGCCGCCACGCGCATCGGCCTGGCCGCGGAGCGGAGCAAATACGGCTATCTCTGCGTCGAGGGAATGCTGCTCGGCACGGGCGGCGAGACCGTCGATCCCGACACGGGCGAGGTCAAGCCGGAGCTGATCCCGGCGCTGCCCAGCCACTACAAATGCCCGCAGACCGGGGCCGTCCTGCCCGTCGAGAACCCCTCCGTCTGGGTCTATCAGGAGGAGGACGAAGCATGAAAACTCACGCCGTTCCCCGCCGCGAATTCTGGCTCCGCAGCCCCGGATTCTGGCCAGAATCCGCGAATTCTGCTCCCCGCGCGAATTCTGGATTCTGGCTTTTCCAATTTGATTTCAGTGACTTGGAAGGTGCTTTCCAGAATCCGGAAAGGCCTTTCCGAATTCTGCTCCGGATTCTGGAAGTTCTGTTTCGGATCAATGCCTTGGAGCAGTTTTCAGAATTCGGAAAACGCCCCCCTAAAGGGGTAGGTGACCTCCCCGCCAGGCGCGGGAGGGTCACCACCTACCCCTGGGCAATTTCTCGGGCTGGATGTCCCGCCCGCCACCCCATCGAGCAGCAACCCGGAAAGGAGCCCATCATGGCCCACGCATCTTTAACCCCGACACCCATGAGCACCCCGTTCCCCGGCGTGCCTGTCGTTCTCGCCCTCGATCTCGGCACCATGACTGGGTGGGCCTTGCAAGCTGCGGACGGTCTGATCACCAGCGGCACCGTATCCTTCCGACCGAGCCGCTATGACGGCGGCGGCATGCGCTACCTGCGGTTCCGGGGCTGGCTCGAGCAGCTGGCCCAAGACGCGGGTCCCATCACCGCCATCCACTTCGAGGAAGTGCGCAGGCACGTCGGCACCGACGCGGCGCATGTCTATGGCGGGCTGCTGGCCACGCTGACGTCATGGGCGGAGACCGCGGGCGTCGCCTATCAGGGCGTACCGGTCGGCACCATCAAACGCCACGCCACCGGCAAGGGCAACGCGAACAAGGACGCCATGATGGCCGCCGCCCGGGCGCGCGGCTTCTCGCCCGCCGACGACAACGAGGCCGACGCCATCGCGATCCTGCTCTGGGCGCTGGAGACCCGGGGAGGTGTGCAATGAGCGGCATGCGGTTCACGCCCAAGGGCTACGGCGGTCACCGCCGCAATCCCGACGAGGTCAAGCGCGACGGCTGGAAGGAACAGGGCCTGCTGGCCGTCGCCATCGACGACGACCGCCTGACCTGGCCCGAACGAGAGCTGGTACGCCAGCTCGGCGAGCGGCTCTACGGCAAGCGGGAACGGGAGGCGCGCCATGGGTGAGTGGACCACAGCACAGGTGCAGGACCGGCTGGAGCTCGCGGCGGGCGTCATGCGCCAGATGCCGGGCGTGATGCCGCAGGGCTTCTTCAACGCGTGGCCCGAGTACTTCCACAGCTTCGCCGACAAGGTCGGTCAGGAGCCGCAGATGCGTCGCCCGAGACCCAGCCCGCGTCAGATCACGCAGGCCGAGGAAGCGATGCTCTGGCTGCGCTGGCTGGAGCCCGAGGATGGGCGCCTGGTCTGGGCCCGCGCCGACGGCATGGCGTGGAAGCCGATCTGCTGGCAGTTCGGTCTGTCGCGCACGGCCGCGACCAAGCGCTGGCAGTACGGCCTTGCCGTGATCACCTGGCGGCTGAACGGTCGCGTGCCGTCGCCCCGTCGGTCGCAGCAGTTCGTCATCGAAAACGCCAATCGCCTGTCAAGAAAAATCGTCCTCTGAGGAAATTTTCGGGTGTACATCGCAGGGCCTTACACATTTCGACGAGGCCGTTAGAAAACCAATATGCTCGGGAGAGGAGCGCGCAGGCAGACGCCGCGCCGCTGGCTTCCGGGGTCCAGTGAAGGGTCCAGCCGGGGTCCAATGGGCTAACCCATTGAGTGCTTGGTTCCTTCCTGGCGACATTCGTATGCTGGCGGGCGAAGCGCGGGACATCGCCAGCGACAGGGCCGGATTTTTGGGAAGCCACCCGGAAGCCGGAGCCACGCGCGCCCCGCGCAAACACCAATGAACGCTGGCCTTCCGCCTGGACACCGCTGGTGGCCGCTGGACCCCGTGTGGAGTCCAGCGCGGCATCCGGAGTCCGGAAGCCACCGGCATCCACCCGACCGAGGACCTTGCCCACCATGACGCTGAGCTTCGCCCCGGACGCGATCCAGACGTGGCCGCTGTCGCGCCTGCAGCCCTACGCGAAGAACGCGAAGGCGCACGGGCCGGACCAGGTCGCGAAGATCGCCGCCAGCATGGCCGAGTTCGGCTGGACGGTGCCATGCCTCGTCGCCGAGGACGGCGAACTGATCGCGGGCCACGGGCGCGTTCTGGCCGCAACGGAGCTCGGGCTGACCGAGGCGCCGGTGATCGTGCTCGGGCACCTGACCGAGGCGCAACGCCGGGCCTACCGCATCGCGGACAACAAGTTGACGGAGCTCGGCACCTGGGACGAGGCGCTGCTCTCGGCCGAACTGAACGACCTCTTGGCCGAGGATTTCGACCTGTCGCTGGTCGGCTTCTCGGACGGCGAACTCGACAAGCTGCTGGCCTACGTCGCGGAAGACGACGGTGAAGAAGGTGGCGCCGGGGGCTCCGTGCCGCCGGTGACCATCCCCGAGCCGCCGCGCAACCCGGCGTCGCGCACGGGCGATCTCTGGATCCTCGGCGACCATCGCCTCCTCTGCGGCGACAGCACCAGCGCTGCCGACGTGCGCCGCATGATGAATGGCGAGCGCGCGATCCTGTTCGCGACCGATCCGCCGTATCTCGTCGACTACGACGGCTCGAACCATCCGACCCGCAACAAGGACTGGTCCGCGTCCTACGGCACGACCTGGGACGACAGTTCGCAGGGTGCGGAGCTCTACGACGGCTTCATCGCGGCGGCTGTAGCGGAAGCCATCACCGACGATGCGGCCTGGTACTGCTGGCACGCCTCGCGCCGCCAGGCGATGCTGGAAGCCTGCTGGGAAAAAGCGGGCGCCTTCGTCCATCAGCAGATCATCTGGGTGAAGGACCGCGGGGTGCTCACCCGCTCGCATTACCTGTGGAAGCACGAGCCCTGCTTCATGGGCTGGCGCCGCCCCAACCGTCCGCCGAAGGTGGCCGAGGAAACGCTGCCATCGACATGGGCGCTGCCAAGCTTTGCCAAGGACGACCGGCCCGACCATCCGACGCCGAAACCGCTGGACGCATTCGGCATCCCGATGCGCCAGCATGTGGCGCGGGGCGGCCTCTGCTACGAGCCGTTCTCGGGCTCCGGATCGCAGATCATGGCGGGCGAAGCCAACGGCCGCCGCGTCTTCGCGATGGAGATCAGCCCGGCCTATGTCGACGTCGCCGTCGAGCGCTGGCAGGCCGAGACCGGCCGCGAGGCAATCCTCGACGGCGACGGACGGACCTTCGCCGAGGTGAAGGCCGAGCGGTTGGGTGACAAGGCCGAAGCCGCTGCCTGATGGCCGTCTACTACAACGATGCCGATCCCGCGGCCTGCGCATGGCTGCGGGAACTGATCGCGGCCGGGCTGCTGCCCCATGGCGAGGTGGACGAGCGGTCCATCTTGGACGTGGAGCCCGCCGACCTGCGCGGCTTCGCGCAATGTCATTTCTTCGCCGGAATCGGCGGCTGGCCTTACGCGCTGCGACTCGCAGGCGTAGCGGAGGATCTGTCCGTCTGGACCGGTTCGCCGCCCTGCCAGCCATTCAGCCAGGCCGGGCAGCGCAAGGGAAAGGACGATGACCGCCATCTCGCCCCGACCTTCCTGCGGCTCGTCGCGGCCTGCCGCCCGGAGCTCGTCTTCGGCGAGCAGGTCGCCAGCGCGGCAGTGCTCGGACCGGTTGGCGGCGCGGCTCGAGCAGCAACTGAGGGCGCGGCTAGCTGGGCGTGGTTCGACGCTCTGGCAGATGCGCTGGAAGCGGCATCTTACGCCGTCGCGGCGGCCGATCTGCCGGCTGCGGGCATCGGCGCGCCGCACATCCGCCAGCGGCTGTTCTTCGGCGCCGTCGCCCTGGAAGCAGCCCCTCTCGGGATGGGCGACGGCCTCGGCGCGGGATCACAAGGACGGATCGGAATGCCGGGCGGTGCCGATCAATGCACTGCTCGGCCGACAGGTCTGGCTGGCGGGTTGGCCGACGGCGATGGCGGGCTCGCCTGCGACGGAGCGCTACAACGCGGCCGGCAACACCGATGCGAGCCGCAGGACGGTGAAGCTGGTGGACTGGTCGATGGCGCCGACCCTGCCGGGGCCAATGCGACGGACGGCGTCTGGCGAGATCCGGATTGGCTCCTCTGCCGCGATGACCGCTGGCGGCCCGTTGAGCCCGGAACATTCCCGCTGGCTGATGGGATACCCGGCCGCATGGGGCTGCTGCGGGGCTACGGCAATGCGATCGTGCCGCCGCTCGCGGCGAAGTTCGTGATGGCTTTCATGGAGAGCCTGCGATGAAGCAGAGCCGGACCATGTCGATGCTCGAGGCCACGGCAAACGTTGTCGTCGGCTACGTTTTGGCCATCGCCACGCAGATCGTCGTGTTCCCGTGGTTCGGGATCGAGACGGGACTCGCGGAGCATCTGACCATCGGCCTCGCCTTCGTCGGCGTCTCGCTGGTGCGCGGCTACCTGCTGAGGCGGCTGTTCGAGGCGATCCGCATGCGGGGTCTGGAATGAAGAACCGCCGCCCGGCGTTGGGCGGCGGCACATGTTCGTTTCGGTGCAGAGCGTCAATCACGGATGGTGTAGACGCGCCCCCTTCCATCGACCTTTTCGGAGGTGATCATCAGGCCCAGCTTCCTTTTCAGAGCGCCGGACATCGCACCCCTCGCTGTGTGCGACAACCACCCCGTGGCGGCCACAATCTCGTCGAGGGTGGCTCCCCCGGGCGCGCGCAGCATGGCGATCAGCGTGGCTTGCTTGGTGCCCTCGCGCGGCGTGCGCGCCTTGGGCGCGGCTTCGGATCCGGTGGGAGCGTCCGGCGCGGCCCACTCTGTCGGCGCGTCCGTCGCGCCCGCAGGCGCGGGGTTCGCGTCCTCGGTCTCGACGCCGATGGCGGCGAGTCCTGCGTCGGTGGCGACCAGCGTGACGCCGTGGCCGTCGCCGGTTTCGCGCCAGACGGGCTCGCCCTTGCGCAGGTCGGCGTCGACCTCTTGCAGGAAGCCCTTGGCGAGCATCGCGCCGACCACCTTGGCGGCAGCCCCGCCGCGCAGGCTCTCGGGCAGCGGCAGGGCGATGCGGTCCTCGCGCCGTGCGGCAGAGCTGAGGATGATGGCTTGGGTATCGGAAAGCTTGGTCATGGGGTCGTCTCCGTTTTCGGGCCCGCGTCATGCGGCGCCTCCTACGACCCCGAGCCGCGCAGAGCGCGCGGCGGGAGTTCCGGCAGTGCCGGAGATCAGCGGGCGTGTTCGCCCTCGCCGAAGGCGCTGTCGGTGATGCGCTTCAGAAGGCTGGCGTAGTGTTCGAGGGTGCCGACCATCGCCCAGCCCGCCTCGTCGGGGGCGCAGTTGAAATGGTCGTCGCTGAGTGCCTGCAGGCGGGCGAGCATCTCGTCGATCTCGGCCTTCTTGCCGATGAAGGCCGCGAGTGCGTTCGCCCGGTTCCTCGAACCAGTGGCGGAACCGGGCTCACCCTTGTTCCGGCGCGCCTTCTCGGCGCGGGCCTCAAAGCGCGGGGTGGTGATCGGGTTCAGGCGGCGGGTCATCGGGGTGGCTCCTTGGTGAGTTGCATCGCTTCGCTGGAGTGACGTTCGCTCTCTCCGCAGCGCTTATCAACTCGACAAGCGCATGATCTTGAATGATAATCGGAGCCGCCGATGCAGGGCATGAGCGAGCGCCAGTACGCCGCCCATGTCGGGCTGTCGCGGGGCGCGATCCAGAAGGCGAAGACGGCCGAGCGGCTGGTCCTCTATCCCGACGGCAGCATCAACGCGGCCGCCAGCGACGCCAGGCGTGCCGAGACGACGGACCCGTCCAAGACCCGCAAGCCGCTCGCACCGAAGATGAAGCCCGTCCCCGAGGCGGCCGTGGCCGCGGTCGGCGACACGCTGCGCGAACAGGGTCTGGCGGTCCCCGCGGTCGGCAGCGGCACGACCTTTCTGCAGGCGAAGACCGCGAACGAGGTGCTGAAGGCGCAGGAGCGGCGCGTACGGCTGCAGAAGCTGAAGGGGGAGTTGATCGAGCGGGCCCGCGCGCTGGCGCTGGTGTTCCGCCTGGCGCGGGAGGAACGGGACGCGTGGGTGAACTGGCCCGCGCGCGCGGCGGCGCTGATGGCGGCAGAACTCTCGGCCTCGTGCAGCGACGCGACGGGCCAGCAGATCACCGTGGAGCCAGCCGCGATGCAGAAGGTCCTGGAGAAACATGTACGCGCCCACCTCCACGAACTCGCCGAGGTCCGGCCCGACTTCCGGTGAGAGCGGCGATGGCCTGACGGACTTCGACGGCGCGGGAGAGATCCTGCGCGCCTGGGGCAACGGGCTGCGGCCCGACCCGGACCTGACCGTCTCAGAATGGGCCGATCGGCACCGGATGCTCTCGGGTCGCGCCTCGGCCGAACCCGGGCGGTATCGCACGGTTCGCACGCCATACATGCGCGAGATCATGGACCGGCTGAGCCCCGGCGATCCCACGCAGCGGGTTGTGTTCATGAAGGCCGCACAGGTCGGCGCGACCGAGGCGGGGAACAACTGGATCGGGTTCGCGATCCACCAGGCGCCGGGACCGATGCTGGCGGTCCAGCCGACGGTGGAACTGGCCAAGCGCAACTCGCGGCAGCGGATCGACCCGCTGATCGACGAGAGCCCGGAATTGCGGGAGCGGGTCAAACCGGCGCGCTCGCGCGATGCGGGCAACACCATGCTGTCGAAGGAATTCGCGGGCGGCATCCTGATCATGACGGGCGCGAACTCGGCCGTCGGGCTGCGCTCGACGCCCGCTCGCTACATCTTCCTCGATGAGGTTGACGCTTATCCGGCTTCGGCTGACGAGGAAGGTGATCCCGTCACGCTGGCCGAAGCCCGGTCGCTGACCTTCGCCCATCGGCGCAAGGTGTTCCTGGTCTCGACGCCGACGATCCGGGGGCTATCGCGCATTGAGCGGGAATTCGAGGCAAGCGACCAGCGGCGATTCTTCGTGCCGTGCCCGCATTGCGGTCAGGAACAATGGATGAAGTTCGAGCGGCTTCGCTGGCAGAAAGGCCGCCCGGAGACGGCTGAATATCACTGTGAGGGCTGTGAACAGCCCATCGCCGAACACCACAAGACGGCGATGCTGGAGGCAGGCGAATGGCGGGCGACCGCCACCGCTGCCGATCCGACCACGGTCGGATATCACCTCTCGGCGCTTTATTCGCCGATCGGCTGGCTGAGTTGGGAGCGGATCGTGCGTGCATGGGACGCGGCCCAAGGATCCGACGAGGCAATCAAAGCGTTCCGAAATACGATCCTCGGCGAAACATGGGTCGAGTCCGGCGAAGCACCGGACTGGCAGCGGCTCTACGACCGGCGCGAGCGCTGGAAACCGGGCATCGTCCCTGCGGGCGGGCTGTTTCTGACCGCCGGGGCTGACGTGCAGAAGGATCGGATCGAGGTCGATGTCTGGGCCTGGGGCCGCGGGCTGGAAAGCTGGCTGGTCGATCACATCGTGATCGAGGGCGGGCCCGACCGGCATGAGGCCTGGGGCGATCTGACTGAATTGCTCGGTCGGACCTGGCCACATGCGCGTGGCGCGCATCTCAAAATCGCTCGGCTTGCCATCGACACCGGCTATGAAGCCCCGGCGGTGTACAGCTGGTCACGGGCCCAAGGGTTTGCGCAGGTCGCCCCCGTGAAAGGCGTCGAAGGGTTCAATCGCGCCAGCCCGGTGTCCGGACCCACCTATGTGGACGCGACCGAAGGTGGCAAGCGGCTGCGTCGGGGCGCGCGACTATGGACCGTGGCGGTTTCGACTTTCAAGGCCGAGAGCTATCGCTTCCTGCGACTTGAGCGACCGACCGACGAAGAGCGCGCCGACGGGGCGGCGTTCTCACCGGGCACGGTGCATCTGCCGCACTGGGTCGAAAACGAATGGCTCAAGCAGTTCGTGGCCGAGCAGTTGGTCACGGTGCGCACGAAGCGCGGCTTCGCCCGGCTCGAGTGGCAGAAGTTGCGCGAACGCAACGAGGCGCTGGACTGCCGGGTCTACGCCCGCGCCGCCGCCTGGATCGCGGGCGCGGACCGCTGGTCTGAGGCGAAATGGCGCGATCTCGAGGATCAGCTCGGGGCCGCTCCCACCGACACCGATCCCGCGGGACAGATCAACCGGCCGGGACAGGCCCCGCAGGGCAAGCGCCGCTCCGACTGGCTCGGGCGGCGCGGAGGATGGTTCTGAACATGACCGACTGGACGGAAACCGAGCTCTCGGCGCTGCGCCGGGCCTATGCCAGCGGCACGACCCGGGTCAGCTATGACGGCAAGTCGGTGGATTACGGCTCGGCCGTAGACCTACTCGCCCGCATCCGGACCATCGAGCGCGCCATCGCGGGCGTGGGTCGTCCGCTGCCGGTGGCCGGGCTCGCTGGCTTCTCGCGCGGGGATCGATGATGTCGGCGACCTGGTTCGATCACGCCATCGCCACGGTGGCGCCGCGCATGGCCGCCCGCCGCGTGATGGCGCGTCAGGCCTTCGAGACCCTGACACGGGGCTATGACGGTGCCGCGCGCGGACGGCGGACGGAGGGCTGGCGGGCGCCGGGATCCTCCGCCGACACCGAGATCGGTGTCGCCGGGGCGCTGCTGCGCGACCGGATGCGGGATCTGGTGCGCAACAACCCGCACGCGGCCAAGGCCGTCGCGGTCCTAGTCAATAACATCATCGGCGCGGGCGTCATGCCGCGCGCCGCCAGCGGCGACGACAAGCTCGACCGCAAGGTCGACGCGCTGTTCGAACGTTGGACGGCAGACTGCGACGCCGATGGCCAGCTCGACTTCTACGGTCTGCAGACGCTGATCTGCCGCGAGATGGTCGAGGCAGGCGAGGTGCTGGTGCGCCGCCGGTTGCGGCGGGCAAGCGATGGTCTTCCAGTGCCGCTGCAATTGCAGGTTCTGGAAGCCGATTTCCTCGACGCCACCAAGTCCGGCGCCCTCGGCGCGGGGCGGCTGGTCCAGGGGATCGAGTTCGACCCGGTCGGCAAGCGCCGGGCCTATTGGCTCCACGCGGAGCACCCGGGCGACGCCTACGGGGCCTTGCAGAACGGGTTGGAGAGCCGCCCGGTCCCGGCGAGTGAGATTGCCCATGTGTACGAGAAGCAGCGCACGCAGGCGCGCGGGGTTCCGTGGGGCGCGCCGGTGATCCGAAGCTTGCGTGATCTCGACGACTACGAGGTGGCGGAACTGGTCCGCAAGAAGACCGAGGCCTGCGTCACCGCCATCGTGTTCGGCGATGATGAGGCGCAACAGGGCATCGCGCCCTCCGTTGTCGATGCCGATGGCAACCGGGTCGAGCAGTTCGAACCGGGGCTGATCGCCTATGCCCGCGGCGGCAAGGACATCCGCTTCAACCAGCCATCGGCGACGGGCGGCTATGGCGAATACAAGCGCGCCAGCCTGCACACGATCTCGGCCGGGTTCAGGGTACCCTACGAGCTGCTTACCGGCGACCTCAGCCAGGTCAACTATTCCTCGATCCGCGCGGGGCTCGTGGAGTTCCGCCGCCAGATCGACGCCGTGCAGTGGCAACTCTTCATTCCGATGTTCTGCGCGCCGGTCTGGCGGTGGTTCACCGAGGCGGCGTGGGCGGCGGGCCAGATCCCGTCTCCGACCGTACCGGTCGAATGGTCGCCGCCGAAGTTCGAGGCGGTCGATCCGCAGAAGGATGCAATGGCGAACCTGCTGTCGATCCGTTCGGGCACCATGACGCTGGCCGAGGTGATCGCGAAACAGGGCCGCAATCCCGACGCCGTGCTGGCCGAGATCGCAGCGACCAATGCCAAGCTCGACGCGCTGGGGCTGGTGCTCGACAGCGACCCGCGCCGTGTCACGAAAACCGGCAGCGCGCAGACCAGCGATCCGGCGACCGATCCCGCCGCCGACGCACCGGATACCGACGACTCCTCCGCCGACGCGGAAACCGAACCGGCGCAGGCCGACCAACAGGACTGACCCCATGGACACGATGATCGAACTGCCGGCCATGCGCCGGTCGGCGGAGCTTGCGCCGAACACGGCCGATGCCGACAGCCGCACCGTCGAGGTGGTCTGGTCGGCCGGGGCCCGCGTCCGCCGCGCCACCTTCTTCGGCGAGCCCTATGACGAGGAGCTGAGCCTCGACCCGGCCCATGTCCGCCTCGACCGGCTGAACGCGGGCGCGCCCTTCCTCAAGGTGCACGAGCTCGACACGCTGGATGCGGTGATCGGCTCGGTCGTTCCGGGCTCGGCGCGGATCGAGAACGGCCGCGGCATCGCGCTGGTGCGGATCAGCGAGCGCGCCGATGTCGAACCGATCTGGCGCGACATCCAGGCCGGGCACATCCGCGCGGTCTCCATCGGCTATCAGGTCCACCGCTTCGAGGTCTCGAAGCCCGAGGCGGCCCGGGAGCTTTGGCGGGCCGTGGACTGGACGCCCTTCGAGGTCTCCGCCGTCGCGGTCGGCGCCGACCCCGCCGCCGGTTTCCGCGCCCAGCACCCCCTTCACGACTGCGTCCTCCACCGCCGGGACGCCCCTTCCACAACGAAAGGACCGATCCCGATGACGGACAAGACGGAAACCCCGGCGAGCGACGCCGCAAACCCCACCACCAACCAGCCGACCGAGCCGGTCGAAACCGAGGACACCCCCATGACCGAGCCGAAAGCGGCTGCGCCCGAACCCAAGGTCGCCGCAGTGGAAACCCGCACGCATCCGAAGACCGACGCCCCCGCTGCGCCCGACACCGAGGCGGTCGCCACCCGCGCCCGCGAGGCCGAGCGCGACCGCGTCTCCACAATCTACGATCTCGCGGGCCGCCTGAACCTCGAGCGCGGCTTCGCCGAGGATCTGGTCAAGCGCGGCGTCAGCGTCGACGAGTCCCGCCGCCTGATCCTCGATCAGGTCGCCGCGAAGTCGGACGAGACCCGGACCTTCCCCCATGTCTCCGTGCCGCTCGGCGGCCGGGACGAACGCATCACCCGCCGCGACGCCGTGGCGAACGCGCTCCTGCATCGCTACAGCCCGACGCTGTTCCAGCTGGAGGACGCCGCCCGCCAGTATCGCGGCATGACGCTCATGGAACTGGCCCGCGAGAGCCTCGGCAATGCGGGCGTCAATACGCGGGGCCTGTCGCGCGACGAGGTGGCGACGCGGGCGCTGCACTCGACCTCCGACTTCCCCGAGATCCTGTCGGCGGTCACCAACAAGACCCTCCGGCAAGCCTACGAGGCCTATCCGCGCACCTTCATGCTGTTCTGCCGCCAAGTGCTCGCCACTGACTTCAAGGCGATGCACCGGGTGCAGCTCGGCGAGGCGCCGCAGCTGCTCGAGGTCGGCGAGAGCGGCGAGTTCAAGCGCGGGACGCTCGGCGAGAGCAAGGAGAGCTACAAGGTCAAGACCTATGGCCGGGTGGTCGCGATCACCCGCCAGACGCTGATCAACGACGATCTCGACGCCTTCACCCGGATCCCGGCGATGTACGGCAACTCCATCGCGCAGCTGGAGTCGGACGTGGTCTGGGGGATCATCACCGCCAACCCGGCGATGGCCGACGGAAACGCGCTCTTCCACAACACCCATAAGAACCTCGCGGGCACCGGGGCGGCGCTCGACGTGAGCAGCGTCGGCGCGGCCCGCGCGGCGATGGCCAAGCAGAGGGGGCTCGACAAGAAAACGGTGCTGAACGTCCGGCCTGCCTTCCTGATCGTGCCGGCCTCGCTGGAACTGAAAGCCGAGCAGCTGGTCGCCCAAAACCTCGTGCCTGCTGCGACGTCCAGCGTGGTGCCGCAATCGATCCGGACGTTGGCGCCGATCAGCGAGCCCCGGCTCGACGCCGCCAGCGAGACCGCCTGGTATCTGGCGGCCAGCCCGAACCAGATCGACACCATCGAGTACGCCTATCTCGAAGGCCAGCAGGGCGCCTACATCGAGACGCGCAACGGCTTCGACGTCGACGGCGTCGAGATCAAGTGCCGCCTCGACTTCGGCGCCAAGGCCATCGACTGGCGCGGCCTCTACAAGAACCCGGGCGCGTAACCCGCACCCCATGCCGAACCCTGACACGCGGGCGGTCCTGACGGGCCGCCCTTCGTCTTTCCACAAGGATCCTCCCCATGAAAAACTTCGTCCAGCCCGGCAACACCATCACCCTGACCGCACCCTATGCCGTCGCCTCCGGCGATGGCCTGCTCGTCGGCTCCATCTTCGGCATCGCCGCGGGAGCGGCCGCCCTCGGCGAGCCCGTCGAGACCGCGCTCGTCGGCGTGTTCGACATCACCAAGGTCGGCTCCCAGGCCTGGACCGTCGGCGCCAAGGTCTATTGGGACGGCACCAACAAGCGCTGCACCACGGTCGCGACCGACAACACACTGATCGGCGTGGCCGTCGAGGCGGTGGCGAGCGGCGCGGGCGACACCATTGGCCGAGTGCGCCTGAACGCGACGTTCTGATGAGCGCCTTCGCTGCC
Organism: Paracoccus sp. PARArs4; assembly: GCF_947311865.1. Taxonomy (NCBI): domain Bacteria; kingdom Pseudomonadati; phylum Pseudomonadota; class Alphaproteobacteria; order Rhodobacterales; family Paracoccaceae; genus Paracoccus; species Paracoccus sp. PARArs4. The sequence goes on from NZ_CAMZMW010000009.1 coordinate 119,842, forward strand.
GCCGTGGGCGCGCTCTTTGCCGATCCCAATATCGGCCGGGACGCAATCTACATCGCCGACGGCGGCGCGCCCGTGCTGGTGCGTGCCGTCGCCCGGCGCGCGGATGTCGTCTCCGACTTCGGCGATGCCCGGCTCTGGTCCGAGACCACCCGGATCGACCTGCGCGTCGCCGAGGTGGCGAGCCCGCGTCCGGGCGATCGCATCGAGATCGACGGCGACGCCTTCCTCATCCAGGGAGAGCCGGTTCGTGACCGCGAGCGGCTGGTCTGGACCGTCGATCTGAGGCCCGCGTGAAACTGAAGCTCGATATCGATCCCGACATCGTCGCGATGATGGCGGCCGAAGTCGCGGCGGGCGAACGCGCTGTCACGGCCGCCATGCGCGAGGCCGGGACCGGGCTGAAGACCGCGTGGAGGCTGCAGATCACCGGCGCGGGGCTCGGGCCCCGGCTGGCCAACTCGATCCGGAGCCAGAACTTCCCGAGGTCGGGCGAGAGCCTGGACGCGGCGGCGCTGGTCTGGTCGAAAGCTCCGGTCATCGTGGGCGCGCATGACACGGGGCCGCTGATCCGCTCGAAGAACGGGTTCTGGCTGGCGATCCCGCTGCCAGCTGCTGGCAAATCCCTGCGCGGCGGCCGCATCACGCCCGGCGAATGGGAGCGCCGCCGCGGGCTGCGCCTGCGCTTCGTCTATCGCCGCACCGGCCCGAGCCTGCTGGTGGCGGAGGGACGGCTGAACACGAAGGGTCAGGCGGTGGTGTCGCGCTCGAAGACCGGGCGCGGCAAGGTCACCGCGCCGATCTTCCTGCTGGTTCCGCAGGTCAAGCTGCCGAAGCGGCTCGACCTCGCGCGGGATGCAGACCGGACGTTGAACAGCGTGCCGGGGCTGATCGTGGCGAATTGGGTGGAGGGGAGGCTGTAGATGGCCTAAGCCGAAAGAAATGGCGGAGTTATCCATGAGGTCAGAAACTGTTCTCGAGAGATTGCTTGAATCTCCCCCGGTCAGATTGAACGCGTTGCCTACCGATCAGGGCATATATGCCTTGTACGATCATGAAGGCGTGGCCCGCTACATCGGAGTGACAGAGATGGGTCTGAGAAGGCGGATCCATGACTACCATGTTGGTGGAGATGGAAATAGCCACAAGTTCTCCACGATATACAATGCGGGGCGCATGTTTCACACGCGGGGCGACCTGTTTACACATGCTGGAGACGGGCGCGCTGCAAAAGAGCTTCGACGTATGTTTTCGAGAAGATATTGCAGTGCAGTCGGTATGCCTCTGCAACATTGTTCGAAAACAGAACTCTACGCTCTCGAAACTCAAGTTAGGCGGATTGCGCCGAAGCATGCGCTTAGTTGGAATGACGCTCGCGCGCTGGATGCTTACGAGCCAACAGAGCTTCTTAACGAATTTCTCAAAGAGATTAGTTGGCCATCTGCAAAGTCGGAGGCCATTGCGCGACAAGCTGGACGTTGGGGCCAGAAGGTAGCCGCAGCAACAGCCTCTGGTGACGTGTAACTTTCATGCCCACCCCGCGCGAAACCATCCTCGCCGCGCTGCACGCGCGGCTCTCGGTGCTGCCCGCCACCGCCCTGCGCGGTGAGGTGCTGCCCGAGCGCGTGCCGGCCGAGGGGCTGCTGATCCTGCGCGATGGCGAGCCAGGGGAGCCGGAGGTCACACTGTCGCCGCTACGCTACCATTATCAGCACCGCGCCGAGATCGAGGCGGTCGTTCAGGGCGCCGACCGTGACGCCGCCTTCGACACGCTGACCGCCAGCGTCGGCTCGATGCTTGCCGCCGACCGCACGCTGGGCGGGCTCTGCGACTGGGTCGAGGCGAAAGCGCCGCGGCCGGTCGATCTGCCGGTCGAAGGCGCGGCGAGCCTGAAGGCGGCCGTCATCCCGGTGGTGCTGCACTATTCCACGGCCGACCCGCTGGCCTGACCCAACCGACCACAGGAGACGAACATGGCACGAGCCCAAGGGGCGCGGGCGCTGATGGCGCTTGCGTTCGAAACGACCTATGGAACGCCACCCGCCAGCGGCTTCACCCGCATGCCCTTCGCCAGCACATCGCTCGGCGCGGAGCAGCCGCTCCTCAACTCCGAGCTTCTCGGCTACGGACGCGACCCGCTGGCGCCGATCAAGGACGCGGTGACGGCTGACGGCGACGTCGTGGTGCCGCTCGACGCAGAGGCCTTCGGCTTCTGGCTGAAGGCGGCGTTCGGCGCACCGACCACCACCGGCACCGGCCCCTGGACGCACGAGTTCCAGTCGGGGTCCTGGACGCTGCCCTCGATGTCGATCGAGACCGGCATGCCCGAGGTGCCGCGTTACGCGATGTATTCCGGCTGCGTGCTCGACCAGATCACCTGGCAGATGCAGCGCTCCGGCCTGCTGACGGCAACTGCGCGGCTGGTCGCACAGGGCGAGACGGTCGGCACGACCACCAGCGCCGGGACACCCGCCGCGCTGGAGCTGAAGCGTTTCGGGCATTTCAACGGGGCGATCACGCGCAACGGGTCCGCCCTCGGCAACGTGGTCTCAGCCGAGATCACCTACGCCAACAACCTCGACCGGATCGAGACGATCCGCTCGGACGGCCGCATCGACGGCGCCGACCCGTCCATCGCCGCGCTGACCGGCCGGATCGAGGTGCGCTTCGCCGACCAGACGCTGGTGACGCAGGCCATCAACGGCGAGGCCTGCGAGATGGAATTCGCCTACGTCCTCCCCTCGGGCGAAAGCTTCACCTTCACCGTGCACGCCGTCTACCTGCCGCGCCCGCGCATCGAGATCTCGGGTCCGCAGGGCGTCCAGGCGACGTTCGACTGGCAGGCCGCGCGCGACAGCGTCGTCGGCCGGATGTGCACCGCCACCCTCGTGAATGAAGTGGAGACGTATTGATGCTCACGCTCGACCTGACCAACGCGCCGCGCTGGCACGACGTCGCCCCCGGCGTCCGGGTGCAGCTGCGCCCGCTGACCACGGCGCTAATGGTGGCGACCCGGAGCGATCCCGCCGTCGAGGCAGTTCCGGAAGAAGCCTCGGACGAGGAACGCGCCGTCGCTTTCGCGAAGGCGCTCGCGGGGCGTGCCGTGCTCGCCTGGGACGGCATCGGGGACGCGGATGGCAACGTGATCGACCCGAGCCCGGAGGCCATCGACGCGCTGCTCGATGTCTGGCCGATCTTCGAAGCCTTCCAGCTGACCTACGTCTCGAAGGGTCTGCTGCTGGAACAGGAAAAAAACGCCTCCGCGCTCTCGCCGAATGGTCCTTTGGCGGGGGCGAGCGCTACTGCGAAGCATGCGCACCCTACGAGGGCCGCGAGCAAGCCTGCCCGGACTGCCCGGCGCGGCTGAACCGTCCGGCAACGCCAGAGGGTTGGCAGGTCTGGGACCTTGTCGGCCGACTCGGCGGCCAACTGCGTGTCCTGCCCGGCGCGGTGACCGGCTGGGACATGTCGGCGGCGCTCGCGCTCGGTGACGCACTCGGCGTGCCGCCGCTCGCCATGGCCGAACTGCTGCCTGTCATCGAAGCGGTGATGGTCGCCAAGCTCAACGAGCAGATGGAGCACTCCCATGGCTGAGAAGAGGGTCAGCGTCCGCCTCGCGGCCGTGGGCGGACGGCAGGTGCGCGCCGAGCTGGAAGGCGTGGGCGAGGCCGGGTCGCGCGGCTTCGGACGGCTGAGCCGGGAGATGGAGGCCGCGAACGCAAGGCTAGCGGCATTTTCCCGTCGCGTTGCCGTAGCCGCTGCCGCCGCAGTTGCAGCTGCCGCCGCGGCGGGCGTGGCGATGATCCGCTCCGGTCTACAGACGGTCGATGCGCAGGCCAAGCTCGCCCAGTCCCTCGGCACCACCGTCGCCTCGATCCAGACGCTGGAGCGCGCGGGCGAGCTGGCTGGTGTGTCCATGTCCGGCATCGAGCAGGCGACGAAGGACCTGACGCGGCGACTCAGCCAGGCTGCCGCCGGGACCGGCCCCGCCGCGGACGCGCTGGACCGGCTCGGCCTCTCGGCCGCCGACCTGATCGCGCTGCCGCTCGACGCGCGCGTCGGCGCGATCAACGCCGCGATCGAAAGCTTCGTCCCCGTCGCGGAGCGCGCGGCCGTCGCCGGCCAGCTCTTCGGCGAGGAAGGCTCCATCGCCATGAGCCGGATCGACACCGCGACGCTGCGTCAGGCAACGGAGGACGTCCTCGCCTTCGGCGTCGTTGTCTCGGAGCAGGACGCGGACCAGATCGAGCGGACGAACGATGCGATCTCCCGGCTCGGGCTGATCTGGCGCGGGCTGGCGAACCAGCTGGCCGTCGCCGCGGCGCCTGCGCTGGAAGCCGTCGCCAGCGCCATGGCGGCGGTCGCCAGCCGCACCGGACCGCTTGGCATCGCGATCCGCGGCCTCTTCGACAACATCGGTCGCCTGACCACCTATGCCGCCACCTTCGCCGCCTTCCTCGCGGGACGCTGGGTGGCGGGGATGGCCGCTGCGGCCCTGTCAGTTCGCGGCCTCGCCACCGCGCTCGTCGTGTTGCGGGGCGCGCTGATCCGCACCGGCATTGGGGCGCTGATCGTCGGCGCGGGCGAGCTGGTCTATCAGTTCACCCGCCTCGTCTCCGGCGCGGGCGGGTTTGGCGAAGCGATGTCGCTCTTGAAGGACGTCGCCGTCGAGGTCTGGGAGCGGACCCGGATGGGCGCAGCGGCTGCAGGCGCGGCCGCCACGGCGATGTTTTTCGACCTGAAGGCGGACGCCGCCTCGGGCATGCAGAGCGCCATCGAGAGCGTCGTGGGTTTCGGCAACACCGCCGCGAACACGTTCGAGGGCGCCTACGAGGCGATCAAGGCGATCTGGGGTCTGCTGCCCGCCGCCATCGGCGATCTGGCGTTCCAAGCGGCCAACAGCCTGGTCGACGGCGTCGAGGCGATGCTGAACGGCGTGGTCGCGCGCATCAACAGCTTCATCGGCGGCATCAATCAGGGGCTGGAAGCGCTGGGGTCGGAGCGCCGCATCGCGCTGGTGCCGGACCTCGACCTCGGCGAGATCGAGAACCGCTTCGAGGGTGCGGCGACGGCCGCGACCACCGCCGCGCAGACGGCGTTTGACCGGGCGTTCGAGGACAACCCGCTCACCGCGCCCGATCTCGGCCTGACCGAGGCGGCGAACAGGGCGCTCGAGTCCGCCAACCTTTACCGCAGCGCGGCGCGCGACCTGGCGGAGGGGGCCCGTGCGCCCCTCGAAAGCTGGCAGGCCCTGCGCGATGCGGTGCGCGGCACCGATGAGGACGGAGCCGATGCGCTGACCGAGGCCACCGGTGCGGCCGAACGACTGGAGACGGCGCTCGGCGATGCAGGTCGCGCGGCGACAGGTGCAGGCGCGGCGGCCGGGGCTGCTGCTGCGGCAGCAGAGCCCGTGACCGAAGCTGCCGTCACCGGTTGGCAGGCCGTCACGGCGGCGCTGTCAGATTACGCCAGCAAGGCGCGCGAGATCGGCGGCGATATCGGCCAGAGCCTCGTTGGCGCCTTCCAGTCGGCCGAGAACGCGGTGGGCCAGTTCGTGAAGACCGGCAAGCTGAACTTCCGCGATCTCGTCACCTCGCTGCTCGCCGATCTCGCCCAGCTCGCGGCGCGGCGGTTCATCCTCGGGCCGATCGCCAATGCGCTCTCGGGCGTGTTCTCCGGTGCTGGCGGCATCTTCGCAAACGTCCTGCATGCGGGCGGGATGGTCGGATCGGCCGGCCCCTCGCGCTTGGTTCCGGCCCCGGCCTTCTCCGCCGCGCCGCGGATGCATGGCGGCGGCATGGCCGGACTTCGCCACGACGAGGTGCCCGCGATCCTGCAGCGGGGCGAACGGGTTCTGTCTCGACGCGAGGCTCAGAGCTACGGCGCGGGCGGCGGGGTCAACGTCACCATCATGGCGCGTGACGCCGAGAGCTTCCGGCAATCGCGCACGCAGGTCGCGGCGGACATCGCCCGTGCGGTCTCGCTCGGGCGGAGGGGCATGTGATGGCGTTTCACGAGGTCCGGTTTCCCGACGACATCAGCCGCGGTGCCCGCGGCGGGCCGGAGCGGCGCACGCAGATCGTCGAGCTTGCGTCGGGCGACGAAGAGCGCAACGCCAGCTGGGCCAATTCGCGCCGCCGCTATGACGTCGCCTATGGCATCCGCCGCGCGGACGATCTGGCGGCCGTGGTCGCCTTCTTCGAGGCGCGGAACGGTCGGCTCCATGGCTTCCGCTTCAAGGACTGGGGCGACCACAAGTCCTGTCTACCCTCGGGCACGGCATCGCCCACCGACCAGGCGATCGGCACCGGCGACGGCGCAACGACCGCCTTCCAGCTGGTGAAGCGCTACGCCTCCGGGGCGCAGTCCTGGGCGCGCGCCATCGCCAAGCCGGTGGCGGGCACCGTGCGCATCGCCCTCGGCGGGGTGGATCAACCCTCCGGCTGGTCGGTCGACACCACGACAGGTGTCGTCAGCTTTGGCGCGGCACCGGGCGCAGGCGTCGCGATCACCGCGGGCTTCGAGTTCGACGTGCCGGTCCGCTTCGACACCGATGCGCTCGACGTGACGCTCGACCTCGAGCGGCTCGGCTCGATCACCTCCATTCCGCTTCTGGAGATTCGGCGATGAACGACACCGGCAGCTTCGTCGCCGCCGTGTTGCGCGAGCTCGCGGCCTCGACCGCCGTGATCCTCGCCGCCTGGGGCGCGCTCGGCGGCGCCACGAACGCACTGACCACGAGGATGCGGCTGCGCGATGCGCTGCGGCACATCCTGCTCGGCGGGCTAATCGCGGCCGGGATGGGGAGCCTCTCCATGGCCGTGATCACCGCCTGGCTCAGCCTTCCGCCCGAGGCGATCCCTGCGGGCGGGGCGGCGGGCTCGGCGGCGTATCTCGTCGGGGTCTTCGGGCCGGCCTTCATCGAGATGCTGCTCGCCCGGCTACGCCGCGCCAACGAAGGCGACGGCGATGAATGAGCTTCTCCGCCTCGCGCGCTTCCTCCGCTGCGAACCCACCGATCCCCGGCAGGCCTTCCGCCACCGCCTGGCGGTAGGCTTCGCCGTCGCGACGCTGATCCTGATCCTCTCGCTTCTCCGGTAATCTCATGCACATGACCGACCGGGGCCTGCTGGCCCTCGTCCGGCACGAAGGACTCGTGCCCGGGCCCTATCTCGATGTGAAACAGGTCTGGACCTTCGGCATCGGCCACACGGCCGCGGCCGGGCCCCCTGATCCGGCCACCATGCCCCGAGGCATGTCCGCCGATCTCGACGCCGGCATCCGCGAGGCCTTCCGGGTATTCCGCGCCGACCTGGCTGCTTACGAGGCGGCCGTCCTGCGCGCCGTGAAGGTGCCGCTGGCGCCGCATGAATTCGATGCGCTGGTCAGCTTCCAATACAACACCGGCGGCATCGCCAAGGCCGCGCTGACCCGACATCTCAATGCCGGAAATCGCGTTGCGGCCGCCGACGCGTTTCTGAACTGGCGGCGACCGGCGTCGATCATTCCGCGCCGGGAGGCGGAGCGCGACCTGTTCCGCCATGGCCGCTATCCCGGCGGTACGATCCCGGTCTGGTCGGTGGATCGCACAGGCCGCGTGGACTTCTCGCGGCCGATCCGTCGCCTGACCGAGGATGAGGCCCTGGCCTTGGCTCGCGGTCCGTCGCCGACGCCTCCGGTCCTCGCCCCTTCACCCACCGCGCCGACCAGCTGGCTCGCCCGGCTGGCCGCCTTCTTTTCCACCCTGATCCGGAGGGCCTGATCCCCATGCGCTACGTTCGTCCCAATTCGCTCACCTGGTGGGCGGGACTTCTCGCCATGCTCACCGGCATCGCCTCCCTCGCGCTGCCCGCCACCGGGCCGCTCGGGGAACTGTCCCGGCTCGTCGCGCTGCTTGCCGGCTCTGGCGATGCCTCGCCAGCGGGGCTGATGTTCCTCGGTCTCGGCCTGATCGGCCTGCGCGACCGGATCGAGCGCGGGTTCCGCGGCGATGCTTGAGTTTCTCGCGGGTCTGGTCGTGGGCGGCTGCCTCGGGGTCTTCGTCGCAGCCCTCTGCGTCGCCGCCGCGCACGGGGAGCGGGACGATGGCTGAGTTCCTGATCTGGCTGGTCGCAGCTCTCGGCGCGATCGGGGGCGTTGTCCTCGGCCGGGGCTGGGGGCGCGCAGAAGGGAAGCGCGCGGGCAAACGGGAGGCGGAACGCGATGCCATGGAAGACAACAGCAAGCGCGTCGAGCGCGGGCGCGACGCGGTTCGCGATGGCCGCGGCGCTGGCGATCCCGCTGAGCGGCTGCGCCGCAACGATGGGCAGTGGTGATGCGGGCTGCGCCTCCTATGCCGAGGCGCGGCTCGCCCGGCCAGCTGCCGAGACCGTCGCGGAGGTGCCGCACGCATGGGCGAATTGGATCGCCGATCTCGACGACCGTATGGCGGGAACCTGCCGATGAAATCCCTCTCACCCGCCCTTCAGGCCCATCTCGACGACGGCACAACAACTCTTGCCTGGTGCTGGCGGATCACCCGCGTCGACGGCGTGAGCTTCGGCTTCACCGATCACGACCGGACGCTCAGCTTCGATGGCACGGACTTCGAACCCGAGAGCGGGCTCACTGCGTCCGAGGTGCGCTCGGGCTCGGACCTCTCGGTCGACGCGCAGGATGCCGAGGGTGTGCTGACCTCGGACCGGATCACCGAGACCGACATTCTCGACGGCCGCTGGGACAATGGAGAGGTCGAGGTCTGGCGGGTGAACTGGACCGATACGAGCCAGCGCGTGCTGATGCGGCGCGGCGCCATCGGCCAGATCCGGCGCGGGCGGCTGGCCTTCGTTGCCGAGGTCCGCTCGCTTGCGCATGTGCTCGGCCAGACGGTCGGGCGGACTTTCCAGGCGACCTGCGATGCCGCGCTCGGCGATGCACGCTGCGGCGTCGATCTGGAGGGCCCGGCCTACAAGGGCACGGGCGCAGTGATCGATCTGCTGCGCGACCGGTCCTTCACCGCCTCGGGCCTCGGCGGCTTCGCCTCCGGCTGGTTCACCTTCGGCACGCTGGACTGGACGAGCGGAGCGAACGCCGGACGACGCACCGAGGTTTTGGGCCATGACGTGACGGACGGCATCGCGGTGCTGACGCTGCTCGAGGCGCCGGTGCGGTCCATCGCCGACGGCGACGCCTTCACCATCCGCGCGGGCTGCGACAAGCGTATGGAGACCTGCGGCGCGAAGTTCGCCAACACCGTCAACTTCCGGGGTTTCCCGCACATCCCGGGCCAGGATGCCGTGCTGCGCTACGCCACGAAGGACGGCGGGCACGAGGGGTCGGTGCTGTGAACGCCGCTGATCCCCAGCACGTCATCACCATTGCGCGGTCCTGGCTCGGAACGCCGTATCATGATCAGGCCAGCCTGCGCGGTGTCGGCTGCGATTGCCTCGGGCTGGCGCGGGGCGTCTGGCGCGAGGTCGTCGGCCCCGAGCCGTTCCCGATCCCGCCCTACAGCCGGGACTGGGGCGAGACCGGGCCGCGCGAGGTTCTGGCCGAGAGCGCACGCCGGATGATGATCGAGGTGTCGCCCGCCGAGGCAGGCCCCGGCGCGCTGATCCTCTTCCGCATGAAGCCCCGCGCCATCGCCAAGCATGTCGGGATCCTGACCGGCCCAGACATTTTCCTCCATGCATACGAGCGGCTCGGCGTGATCGAGGAACCGCTCACTCCATGCTGGCGGCGGCGCATCGCCTTCGCTTTCCTGTTCCCGCAACGCTGAGACCCGACCATGGCAACGCTTGTCCTCGGTGCCGCTGGCGCCGCCATTGGCGGTTCGATCGGCGGGGCGATCCTCGGCGTCAGCGCCGCGACCATCGGCGGCTTCATCGGCTCCGCCATCGGCTCGGTCGTCGACAGCTGGATCATCTCGTCGCTGGCGCCCACCCAGCGCATCGAGGGCGCGCGGCTCGATACGCTGCGCATCACCTCGGCCACCGAGGGCGCGGTGATCCCGCGGCTCTACGGCCGGATGCGCATGGGCGGCAACATCATCTGGGCGACCGATTTCCGCGAGGAGACGAAGACGACCACGCAGGGCGGCGGCAAGGGCGGTGGGGGCGGCAAGGTCAAGACCACCGAGTATCTCTACTATGCCAGCTTCGCCGTGGCGCTCTGCGAAGGCCCGATCACCGGGATCGGCCGCATCTGGGCCGACGGCAAGCCGATGGACCTCTCCGGCGTCACCTGGCGCTGGTATCCGGGCGACGAGGCGCAGACGGTGGACCCGTTCATCGCCGCGAAGATGGGCGCGGCCAGCACGCCCGCCTATCGCGGCACGGCCTATGTGGTCTTCGAGGAACTGGCGCTTTCCACCTACGGCAACCGCCTGCCACAGCTCTCCTTCGAGGTGTTCCGCCCGCTGGCCGACCCCGACACCGCCGAGGGGCTGACCCGCGCCGTCACCATGATCCCGGCCTCGGGCGAGTTTACCTATGCGACGCAGGCGATCCGCAAGACCGATGGCGGCGCGACGGTACCCGAGAACCTGAACGCGCTGGCCGACTCCACCGACATGGTGGAGGCGCTGGACCGGCTGCAGGCGATGGCGCCTGCGGTCGAAAGCGTCAGCCTCGTCGTGGCCTGGTTCGGCGACGATCTGCGCGCGGGCTCCTGCAAGGTGCGGCCGGGCGTCGAGGTCTCGGCCAAGTCGACGACGCCCGCCAGCTGGTCGGTGAACGGCGTGAGCCGCGCCAATGCCTTCCTGGTCAGCCGCGACGATCAGGATCGCCCGGTCTATGGCGGCACGCCGTCCGACTTCGCGGTGGTTCAGGCGATCCAGGAGATGAAGGCGCGCGGACTGCGTGTCACCTTCTATCCCTTCATCCTGATGGACGTGCCGCCCGGCAACACGCTGCCGAACCCGTATTCCGACAGCGCCGCCGAGACCGGCCAGCCCGCATTCCCCTGGCGGGGGCGGATCACCTGTTCCCCGGCCGCTGGCTACGCCGGATCGGTGGACAAGACGGCCACGGCGGCAAGCCAGGTCGCGGCGCTGTTCGGCGCGGCGACACCTGCGAGCTTCAGCGTGGCGGGCGAGAGCGTCAGCTGGACCGGGCCATCCAGCGACTGGGGCCTGCGGCGCATGGTGCTGCACTACGCCCATCTCTGCGCGGCGGCGGGCGGGGTCGATGCGTTCCTGATCGGGACCGAGATGCCGGGGCTGACGACGATCCGCTCGGGCGCGGCCACCTATCCGGCGGTGCAGGCCTACCGGGATCTGCTCGCGGATGTGCGCTCGATCCTCGGGTCCGGCACGAATATCGGCTATGCCGCCGACTGGAGCGAGTATTTCGGGCACCAGCCGGGCGACGGCTCGGGCGACGTGTACTTCCACCTCGATCCGCTCTGGGCCGACCCGGAGATCGATTTCGTCGGGATCGACAATTACATGCCGCTGTCGGACTGGCGCGACGGGTTCGATCATGCGGACGCGCAGGAGGGCTGGCCCGCGATCTATGACCGGGCCTATCTGCAGGCGAACATCGCGGGCCGCGAAGGCTTCGACTGGTTCTATGCATCGGCGACGGATCGGTCGGCACAGGTCCGGACGCCGATTGCCGATGGCGCCGCCGGCAAGCCATGGGTCTTCCGCTACAAGGATCTGCGCAGCTGGTGGTCGAACCCGCATTACAATCGCCCCGGTGGGGTGGAGAGCGGCACGCCGACAGCATGGGTGCCGCAATCCAAACCCATCCGCTTCACCGAACTCGGCTGCCCGGCCATCGACCGGGGCACCAACCAGCCCAACGTCTTCTTCGACCCGAAGTCATCCGAGAGCTTCACGCCGCATTTTTCGAAGGGCTGGCGCGATGACGCCATTCAGCGCGCCTATCTCGAGGCCACGTATCTCTGGTGGGGCGAGGCCGCGAACAACCCGGTGTCATCGGACTACGGCGGCCGGATGGTGCACGTCCCCGAATGCGCCGCCTGGACCTGGGACGCGCGGCCCTATCCGTTCTTCCCGGCGCTGACCGACGTCTGGACGGACGGCGCGAACTGGCGGCTCGGCCACTGGCTGACGGGGCGGCTCGGCGCTGTGTCGCTGGCGGCCCTCGTGCGGCACCTCTGCCTGCGCGCCGGGCTGCCCGGGGCGCGGATCGACGTCATCGGCCTCTGGGGCGCGGTCGAGGGCTACGCCATCACGGCGCTGGAGAGTCCGCGCGCGTCGATCACCACGCTGTCGCGCCACTTCGGCTTCGACGCCGTGGAGACCGAGGGCGTGATCCGTTTCATCATGCGTGGCCGGGCGTCGGTCGCCACGTTCGATCCCGACGATCTTGTGGCCGCCCGCGAGGGCGACGTGCTGGAACTGACGCGGGGCCAGGAGACGGAACTGCCGCAGGCGCTGAAGTGGCAGGTCGCCCGCGCCGACGAGGATTACGACGCGGCCCTCGTCGAGGCGCGGCGCATCACCGTCGACACGACACGGATCGCCTCGGAGAGCTTCCCGATGGCGGTGCCGCCCGAGGAAGCCGAGCGGCGCTGCCGCCGCGCGCTGATGGAGGCGTGGGTGGGGCGCGAGACGGCGGCATTCCGTCTGCCGCCCTCGCGGCTCGCGCTCGATCCGGCGGACCCGATCCGGCTCGCCCATGACGGGCGGCTGGTCGACCTGCGGCTCGTCTCCATCGCCGACGCGGAGGCTCGCGGCATCGAGGCGGTCCGCCAGGATCGCGCGACCTACGACCTGCCGCCCGGCGATCCCCGCGCGGCGTCGCTGACGCGCGCCGTGGTGTTCGGCGCGCCGGACGCGGTGCTGATGGACCTGCCGCAGCTGACCGAGGACCAGCCCGCGCATCGGCCGATGGTCGTCGCGCATGCGGTTCCCTGGCCCGGCGAGATTGCGGTGTTCCGCAGTCCTTCGACCGATGGCTTCGAGCTGCTGACGACGTTCGGCAGTCGCGCCCGGATTGGCCAGCTGGTCTCCGACTTCTACGCGGGCCCCACCTCGCGCTTCGATTTCGGAAATGCGCTTGTGGTCGATCTGCTCACCGGCACGTTGGAAAGCGTCACCGACCTGACCCTGTTCGGGGGCGCCAACGCGCTTGCCATCGAGAGCGCGCCTGGGGTCTGGGAGATCGTGCAGGCCGGCGCGGCCGAGCTGCTCGCGCCCGGTCGATATCGGCTCACCCGGCTTCTGCGCGGACAGCGCGGCACGGAAGGTGCCATGGGCAACCCGGCGCCCGCCGGCGCGCGGGTGGTGGTGCTGGACGACAGCCTCGCGTCGCTGCCGATCGCCGAGGCCGATCTTGGCATCCCGTGGAACTGGCGCATCGGCCCGGCCAGCCGCCCGGTCAGCGACGAGACCTATGTGGCGCAGACCTTTACCCCCGCGGGCGCGGGACTGCGGCCCTTCTCTGTCGCCCATGTCGAGCAGCCGTGGCGTCGCCCACGCACGCCCGGCGATCTGACCATCCGCTGGACGCGCCGGTCCCGCGCTCTTTCCGCCGACAGCTGGGGCGGGCTGGAGGTGCCGCTGGCGGAGGAACTGGAAACCTACGAGGTCGAGATCCTCGACGGCGCGGCCGTGAAGCGGGTGCTGAGCGCGGCCACCACCAGCGCCGTCTACACCGCCGCCCAGCAGAGCGCCGACTGGGGCGCGCCGCTCGCCCCCGGCGACACCGTCAACATCCGCATCTACCAGCTCTCCGCCCTCGTCGGGCGGGGCGCGCCGAAAACTGTCACGCTCACGTTCTGAAAGCCAACCCATGTCCGACGCCACCACCCATCTCCTGCTGCCCCATATCCTGGCGGCGCAGGCCCAGAAGCACGTCACCCACAACGAGGCGCTGCGGATCCTCGACGGGCTCGTTCAGCTCTCTGTTATCGATCGGGACCTGGCAGCACCCCCTGCGAGCCCCGCCGACGGCGACCGCTACATCGTCGGCTCGGGCGCGACAGGCGACTGGGCCAGCTGGGACCTAAACGTCGCACTCTGGACCGATGGCGCCTGGCTCCGCCTGCCCCCACGGACCGGCTGGCGGGCGTGGGTCGAGGACGAGGGGCTGCTGCTGGTCTATGACGGGTCAGGTTGGGTAGGAACCACGCCGGCCGCGCTGCAGAACCTTGCGCTGCTGGGACTCGGCACGACGGCCGATGCGTCGAATCCGTTCTCGGCCAAGCTGAACGCGGCGCTCTGGACCGCGAAGACCTTGGCCGAGGGCGGCACCGGCGATCTGTTCTACACCATGAACAAGGAGGCTGCGGGCGACGATCTCGGCCTGACGCTGCAGACCGGCTTCGTGACCAAGGCGCTGGTGGGGCTGTTCGGCTCGGACAGTTTCCGGCTCGCCGTCTCCGCCGACGGCAGCACCTTCTTCGACGGGCTGAGCGTCGACAACGCGAACGGCATCGTCGATCAGCCCCGGCTGCCGCGGTTCAAGGCGTACACCAACTACGACAACTATGTCGGCGTAGGAACCTGGACGAAGATCGGCCTGAACAACACCGACTATAACGATCAGGGGGCGTTCGACGCCGCGAACAACCATTTCGTGGCGCCTTCGGATGGCACCTACCTCTTCGGCGCGACGCTGCTTTACAAGATCAACGCCAGCGCCACGGCCCGCATGCGCGGGCGGCTCGTGCTGAACGGCACGACGGAAATCCGCGGCTCCCTCGGCGAAATCTCCGCCACCCATGTCTCGCTAGCCACCGCGATCTGGCTGCAGACCATGGTCCCGCTCACTGCGGGCGACACCGTCGAGTTGCAGGGGTATTTCCGGGTCGCGGACGGCTACTTCGCGGCTGACCACACCTCGTTCTGGGGCGCGAAGATCGGCTGAGCGGCAACAACGGGATTGCACACGCCCCTTTGACCTGTGCGGCGCTAGCGGAAAGAAATGCCTTGAAGCTCTAGTTGGTGGAGGTTGCATATCGAGACACGAAAGCGCTGCTCGTGCCTCGCGAGCCTGCGCAAATGCCCAGAACAAAGGCTGCCAAATGCTGACAAGACGACACTTCGTTCGATCAACCACAGCGCTGTTTTCAGCGTCGGTCTCCGGCCCACTCCTCGCCGATACCTGGCCCACCGAGGCGCAGAAGGCTGCCTGGGATGCACAGGTGACGCCTCCAAATTATGTCCCCGAAACCTCCAATCCTTGGGGTCTGCACCCGCGGTTCCTGCCGCAACGAGTCGTCGCGAAGGACGGTCTCGTACCGGGAGATATCCATGTCGATGCGGTCGCGCGATATCTCTACCATATCGAGGAGGGTGGAACCGCTATGCGTTATGGCGTGGCGATCGGGCGTGGCGACCTCTACGAACCGGGTATCTATACGATACAGCGCAAGGTCGAGTGGCCGCACTGGACCCCGACCCAGAACATGATCGAGCGGGAACCGGAGATTTATGCGCAGTTCGAGGGTGGTGTGGAACCCGGGCCCGAGAACGCGCTCGGATCGCGGGCCATGTACCTCTACGTCGGGGATCGCGACACATATTTGCGGATTCACGGTACCCCGTTTCCGCAAAGTATCGGCAGCCGTGCCAGCTCGGGTTGCGTCAGGATGGTGATGGCGCACATCAACAGTCTCTATCCACGTGTCGAGATCGGCTCGACGGCGTATCTCTATTCGGCGGAAGGCAGCCTTGCGGCACCAGAGGTTGGCGACCTGTGGTGATGCGCGCCGAGCGACGGATGCTGCCGTTCGCATTCGTCAGGCCTGCGCCTGCCGACAGATAGCCGCTCCGTTTCTTGCCCGAAGTGGCAGGAGCGTTGTCTCGACCTGACCGCGATGCTCGTACCAGTAACACCCGTCGTCAGGCAGCAGGCGGACGGTTGAGAGATCCTGACCGTCCGCCGCCAATTCGAGAACGATCTCGGGAACGCCGGACTCGGGTTCAGTGGCAGGCAACTGGCCGACCTCCTGCGAGCCGCAGCTTGCGGTCAGAAAGAGTGCGACGACAGCCATCTTCATCCGTGTCCGAGTAATACTCAGCATTGTTGTTCCTTCCGCTTATGCCACTCCTCGCGACGGTTTTCATGGGTAGTGCTAAAACCGCACGGATCACCGCACTTTCTAGCAAAAATACAAACTGAAATACCACCGTATTTTGCTCTTGAAGCTCTAGCTACTGTAGGGGCTATGTCATGGTGATGCACCCGAATCCAGAGGTCCATTCATGCCGTCCGACACCCATCACCACGATCACGATCATGCCGAAGACGACCAGGCAAACGGCGGCAACTGTTGCGGGAGCGCGGGAACGTGCGGCGACATCGAGCCGACGACGCCCGCGCCGACGGGCGGGCGCAGTTTTCAGGTGTCCGGCCTCGATTGCGCCGAGGAGGTCGCGATCCTGAACAAGGTGGTTGGCCCGAAGATCGGCGGGGCCGAGCATCTCGCGTTCGACGTGATCAATGGACGGATGACTATTCTCGACAGCGCCAAGAGTGTATCGGACGGCGAAATTGCAGAACTGGTCGCAAGCACCGGCATGACCGCCAAGCCCTGGGATGCCGAAAACGCGTCGGTCGACCAGGCGGCCCATCTTGCACGACAGCGGCTGTTTACGGCGCTCAGTGGCGGCTTCTGGGCCGCGGGATTTCTGTGGCACATCATCGAGACCGGCATGGGGGGGGCACTCGGCCTCTTCGCAGGGCACGGCGAAGCGCCGATGCCACTGGTCGAGGCAGGGCTATTCGCGGTTGCGATCCTGTTCGGTGTCTGGCTCGTGGCACCCAAGGCATGGTCGTCCGCACGGAGGCTGTCGCCCGACATGAACCTGCTGATGGTGGTCGCGGTGGCCGGTGCCATAGGGCTTGGCGAATTCTTCGAGGCGGCGACGGTTGCGTTCTTCTTCTCGCTCTCGCTCTACCTCGAAAGCTGGAGCGTCGGGCGTGCGAGGAATGCGGTCTCGGCGCTCTTGGATCTTGCACCACCGACGGCGCGCGTGATCCGCGAAGACGGAAGCGAGGCCGACGTTCCGGCGGCTCAAGTCGCCGTAGGCTCAAGCTTCATAGTACGCGGTGGCGACCGTATCCCCCTCGATGGTGAGGTGACGGACGGCGCGGGCGCGGTCGATCAGGCGCCAATCACCGGAGAGAGTGCGCTGGTCCCAAAGGAACGAGGCGACGAAGTCTATGCCGGCACGATCAACGGCGAAGGCACATTGACGGTGCGCGCCACGAAGGCCGCCTCGGACACCGTCTTGGCCAAGATCATCCGCATGGTCGGCGACGCCCATGCCCGCCGCGCGCCGGTGGAGCAATGGGTGGCGAAGTTCGCCCGCATCTACACGCCTATCGTCATGGCTCTCGCCATTGCAATTGCCCTGCTGCCGCCGCTCATTTTCGGTGGGGCCTGGGATTATTGGTTCTACAATGCACTCGTGCTGCTAGTGATCGCCTGCCCGTGTGCTCTGGTCATCTCGACACCGGTCTCCATCGTCGCCGCACTCACCGCTTCAGCGCGGGCCGGAGTGCTGATCAAGGGCGGTGCATATGTTGAGGCACCGGGCAAGACCACTGCACTGGCCATGGACAAGACCGGCACGATCACCATGGGCGAGCCCGAGGTGGCGGCGGTGCATCCGCTGGGTAGAGCATCGGCGCAGGATCTGATGACCCTCGCCGCGGGGCTCGAGGCACGTTCCTCGCATCCCTTGGCGCGCGCCATTCTCGCGCGGGCAGAAGCCGACGGCATCAAGGTGTCCGCCGCAGAAGATACCCGAACCGTTCCTGGTAGGGGACTTGAAGGACGCACTGACGGCCGGTCGATCTGGCTAGGGTCGGACCGGTTTGCCGAGGAGAAGGGTTTCGGTGACGCCATTCCGAAGGATTTGCGCGACCGCATCGAAGGGGCTGGCAGCACCCTTGTTGCCGTGGGCGACGACACCGGCGTGACCGGCATCCTGGAATTGCGCGACCGTATCCGCCCCGACGCCAAGGGCATCGTGGCACAGCTCCACGCGCAAGGCGTGAAGACCATCGTCATGCTGACGGGCGATAACGAGCGGACGGCGCGCGCCGTTGCAGCCGAGGTCGGCATCGACGAGGTCCGCGCCGAGCTTCTGCCCGAAGACAAAGTGACAGCCATCGAAGAACTGGTCGAAACGCATGACATGGTGGCCATGATCGGCGACGGGGTGAACGACGCCCCCGCCATGGCGCGGGCGCATTACGCCATCGCGATGGGTGCTGTTGGTTCGGACGCGGCAATCGAGACTGCGGATATTGCCCTGATGACCGACGACCTTGGCAAGGTGCCTTGGCTGATCGGTCATTCGCGCCGGACAATGTCGATTATCCATCAGAACATCGGTATTTCCTTGGCGACCAAGGGCGTTTTCGTTGTCGCTACCGCGTTTGGAGTGGCATCGATGTGGGGCGCTATTGCAGCCGACGTAGGAGTGTCATTGCTGGTGGTGGCCAACGCCCTGCGCCTGCTGAACAGCCAAGAGGCCAAGGCGCCTCCGTCCGGCGGTGAACAGGTTGGTCCACAGATGACAAAGGCCGCGCTTGCCCATGCACATTGATCACGCAGCATTTGCAAGGTACCGTAATATCCATATCCGACCTCACCAAAGAGGCATGAGCAGTGAAAACCATCCGATTTCCCCGCCGCGCCGTCCTGTTGGGCGGGTTCGCAGCGTTTTTGTCCGGCTGTGCCAGCAAGTTCCGCAGCTATGGCGGACCCGAGGTGACCCGTGTTCGGCTTTATAAGGGGCAGCGCTTGCTTGTTCTCGACGGAGCCGATCGCGTATTGCAAACCTATCCGGTCGGGCTGGGTTTCGCTCCTGAGGGTCACAAGCAATTCGAGGGAGACGGCCGGACCCCGGAGGGCACCTACATAGTCGATAAGCGCAACCCTGAAAGCACTTATCATCTTTCGGTTGGCATCTCTTATCCGAATGAGGCCGACATCGCTTTTGCCGAGGCGCAGGGCCGATCCCCCGGGGGCGACATCTTCATCCATGGTGGTCCACGACCCGGCATCGACCCAACGGACGTCCGCGACTGGACAGCTGGCTGCATCGCGGTCACAGATCGGCAGATCGAGGACATCTATGCAATGGTGAAGGACGGAACACCTATCCACATCTTTGCATGACGGTGTTTCTCATGCGGCGGTAGCGCGCCGTCGCATTGGTCGCCGTTGCCCAGCTCCACGAAGCCAAGATGAGCGCCAGCAGCATCCAGTCCCCGAAGCTCGCGTAGAGTGTCGGCGGTCGCGCGGAGGGCAGGCTAGCGTCGATGATGCCCGTTTCGCCGGTATCGAGCCGCGCAACGATCTCTCCGCTCGTGTCGATGACCGCAGAGATGCCCGTATTCGCGGCTCGAATGACAGGAAGGCCTTCCTCTACGGCGCGCATACGTGCGGAAGCCAGATGCTGCTCAGGTCCGATGCTGGTGCCAAACCAGGCGTCGTTGGTTGCGTTGAAGATCCAGTCTGGCTTGAACAGGTCGTCGACCACATGGCTTGGGAAGATGATCTCATAGCAGATCGCTAGGGCGACCAGCGGCACACCCGGAAGCGCAAGCGTTCGCGGGCCCGGTCCGGGCGTAAAATCGCCCAGACCCGCCGTGAGCCGCTCGATGGGCGACCAGCCGCGGAATGGCACATATTCGCCGAAGGGTACGAGATGATGTTTCGCGTATCCGGTCAGGATTCTGCCGGTCGCGCCAAAAGCCTGGACCGTGTTGAAATATCGGGTGCCATCTTCGCTCGGTACACGGTCCGGCACACCGGTGAGCAGCACCCTGCCGTCTGGTAGCGCAGCGGCAATGCGATCCCGTGCCTCCGTATCCTCATCGAGGAAACCCGGAAAGGCGGTTTCCGGCCAAAGAAGAACGTCGAAATCGCCGGGCTGGGTTGAAAGCTCAAGATAGCGCGCGAAGGTCGCCTCGCGGTTCTCGGGCGCCCATTTCTCCTCTTGTGGAATGTTGCCTTGGACGATGCGCAGGTCGACACCGGGTGGCTGTTGTGCATCCGACTGGAGGCGAAGCGTGCCGACAGCCCACATCGTCGCGATGCCCGCCAGCGCCATGAGCGAAACGGTCAATCGTTGCCGCCCGGACGCCATGACAGCCGCGCCGGGAAGTGCCGCGACGAACACGGTGAGAAAGCTTAGCCCATAGCTTCCGACCCAGGCGGCGGGTTGGCGAGGAGCGGCGTAATCGACCAAAGCGTAGCCGGCGAGGTTCCATGGAAAACCTGTCAGAACGTGACCGCGCAACCACTCGGCCACGGTCCAGGAGGTCGCGAACAGGAGGCAGGCCAAGAGACTGCCCATGGCTCCACGCCGCGCGATTTCGGCGAAAAGCGCGGCGGCAATGGCCGGGAAAATCGCGAGACCTGCGGACAATCCCGCGACGGCCGGGATCGCCATCGCCCCGAACCGCTCGGCCTCGACGTAGAAACTCTCTGCAATCCACGAAATCCCGAAACCGAACTGGCCGAGACCAAACGCCCAGCCGACGAGGAAAGCGCGCCCGAAGGAGAGATCGCGAAGCCCGACAAACAACGCGGAATAGGCAACGGGAACAAGCAGGAGAATCGAAAGAGGCGGGAAAGTCAGAACCGTCAGCGCCCCGGCGGCGAAACCAAGCGTCATCCGCGAAAGCAAACAGGGGCGCAGAGCGATGCGGTTCAGAATTTCCGTCTTCACGACTTGATCGGACGCCGCGCGCTGATCCATGGCGCGGCGAGCAAGAGCCCTACGCCACTGACGACAAATACATCGGCCATGTTGAAGGCAGGCCAATGTGTTGTGCCAATGTAGAAATCGAGAAAGTCTGTTACAGCCCGATAGCGCACACGATCGATGACATTGCCCAGCGCTCCGCCAATGATCGCGCCGTAGGCAAGTGTTTCGGCCGCATTTTCGACGCGAAACAGCATGACAGCAAGCCAAACACAGATGGCAAGAGCGAGAGCGGTGAGGCTCCACCACGGCGCGCCGCCCAGCATCCCGAAAGTCACGCCGTCATTACGAGAAAAGACGAGGTTGAATCCCGGAAACACGGAAATCCCGGCGCTAAAAGTGGCGGCATTCGCAACGACAATGGCTTTGGTGATCTGATCGATTGCGAACGCAGCAAGCGCGGCAAAGACGCCGATCACTTTGGGTAGTGACATTGCCTCACCCCAACCAGACATCGAGAAACAGCATCAGAACGAGCCCGACAGCCAGGCCGAGCGTCGCCCTGTTCTGATAGCCGCTGCGATGGGTTTCGGGGATAATCTCGTGGCTGATGACGTAGAGCATTGCGCCCGCGGCAAAGGCCAGTCCCCATGGAAGCAGCGGTTCCGACAGTGTGATGATGCCGGCCCCGAGCAGACCGCCAATCGGCTCGACCATGCCAGTCAGCGCCGCAATGCCCCAGGCGCGCAGCTTCGGATATCCCTCGCCCAGCAGCGACACCGCGACGGCCAATCCTTCGGGCGCGTTCTGCAAGCCGATGCCGATGGCGAGTGGGAGGCCACCTTCCATGCCACCGGAACCGAACCCGACCCCGACCGCGAGACCCTCGGGAAAGTTGTGGATCGTGATCGCGATGATGAACAGCCAGACCCGCCGCAATGACGCCGCTTCGGGCCCTTCGCGTCCCGTCTTGAAATGCTCGTGCGGCAGCTTTTCGTTCATCAGGGCGACAGCCCCCATGCCCAGAAGGATCGAGACGCATACGATGGCCGCAGGCATCGCGCCGTTCTCGAACATCGGCTCTGCGGCATCTAATGCCGGGATGATCAGCGAAAAGAACGAGGCTGACAGCATGACACCGGCAGCGAAGCCGAGCGACAGATCGCGCGTGGCCCGGGACGGGATGCGCCCGAACAGCACGGGAGCTGCTCCGACTGCCGTGAGCGAACCGGCGGCGAGACTTCCGAGAAAGCCGAGCATTATCGGGGACAGATTTTCCATGGGCGGGCCAGATTATCCTTCGGCGTAGCTTGAAAAGACTTCCGTCGACCCGTCCTCGCGGATGAGGAAGACATCATAGGCTTCGCGGTCATCTTCAGGCCCCATACCGGGCGAGCCATAGGGCATCCCCGGAACGGCGAGGCCTACGGTGTCCGGGCGCTCCTCGAGAAGGCGGCGGATGTCAGCGGCCGGGACATGGCCCTCGATCACGTAGCCATCAATGACCGCGGTGTGGCAGGAGACCATGCGCTGCGGCACGCCGTTGTCGAACTTGAAGCGAACCAGCGATCCACCGAACATGTCCTGGCCCGTCGGCGCAAAACCGTTTTCTTCGAGATGGTTCATCCACGAGAGGCAGCAGCCGCATCCGTTCGTCTTGCGGACGTCGATCGCCGTTGCCTCTGCGAGGGCCTGTGCCGCCGGGAAAAGGGCGAGCGTGATGGCCAGAGCTTGGGTCATGCGTTTCATGGATCAGAGCCTTTCGGTTATCGTTTCGGCAATCTCGCTGCCGAGGTTTTCATTCAGAAGCGCCCGCGCCTCGGCCAGACGCGAGAGCGCGGCGGTATCATCCGCTTCGCGCTCGGCTGCTTCGGCGAGCCGGTCGTCAGAGAGGGGGTCAGTCGGGCGCCCATCCACGAGCACCTCATAGTGCAGGTTCGGACCTGTCGCCGTGCCAGTCGCGCCGACGCGGCCGATCACGTCTCCCGCCGCAACGCGTTGGCCTTGTGCCAAGTCTTCCGGCACGGCGCTCAGATGCGCGTAGCGCGTCATGGTGTCGGAGCCGTGCAAGATTTCGACCACGCGACCATATCCGCCGCGCCAGCCGATGAAATTGACCCGCCCCGGTGCCGTCGCTTGAACCGGTGTCCCACGTGCCGCTGCGAAATCGACGCCGGTGTGCATCCGGACGTTGCCAAAGACCGGATGCGTGCGGCGTCCGAACACCGAGCTCAGGCGCGCACCCTCGACCGGCTGTGCGAAGACGCGCAGCACCTCGCCATCGACGTAGATCGTCGCCTGACCGCTGCCGTCGTCCGGCCATACGATCTCGTAAAGCGAACCGCCGATCTCCAGTGCGGCGAAGGCGAGTTCGGGCTGTCCGATCCTGTCCTCGCCGACCCGCGCCTCACGCCAGAGAAGCCTTAGTGCTTCGCCGCCGGCCATCTCGCGGCGGAAATCCACGGTCCCACCCAGCATCTGCGCAAGGTCCACGGAAAAACGGGCGGGTATGCCGGCTTCGTCGAGTGCCGCGAAGATCGAGCTGTCGATCACGGCTTTGCCGGCAAGGGTTACGATTTCCGGATCCGGAGTCACGACCTGTGTGGACAACTGCTCGCCGAAAATCACCTCGATCCGAACCCCGTCCTCGACGGCAAGTGAGACGGTGCGGGGGCTGCCGTCCATGGTCGAAGCGACAGTGACCGAGTGCCCCGGCCGCAGCCGTCGCAGATCGTATTCCGCGCCAAGCGCGAGGGCAACTTCGGCTCTGTCAGAAGCCGCAAGTCCAGCTTCGGACAGCAAGAAATCGAGCGTCTCGCCTGGTAAAATGTCGCGCGACCACGTCGACAGCGGTGGCTCGATCGCCCTTACCGGCCTGTCGGCAAACGCGACCTGCAGAAGGGGCAGCGGGCTGAGGTCGGATGCATCGTCTGCCCATGCCGCCGCGGGCAGCATCACGGGGATGTCAACGTTCTGGGGGGCTTCAGGACCTTGGGGCATCCAGCTACCTGCCTGGGCAAGTTCCGGCGGCACGGGTTCTTTCGACAAAAGATCGGAGATCGCGATAGCTGCCCCGGGAACTGTCCCCGCAATTGCGACACAAGCCGCCAAAGTTCTGAGCCTCATGTCGCCCCCTCCATTTCTTCTTCCAGCGCGCGGCGAATTTTCGGCACCGCGAATTCTCTGGGTTCGTGATAGTCGATCATGGTGACGAACCGCCCAGAGGCTGCGAACAGGAAGACGCTCGCGCTGTGGTTCATCGTGTAATCGCCGCTCTCCGTCGGCACCCTTTCGTAGGTGGCGTGGAAGCCGTCCGCGACGCGCGCTATCTGCTCCTCCGGCCCCGTCCAGCCGCGAATCGCCGGATGGAAGTAGCCGACATATTCGGCCATCGTTTCGACAGTGTCGCGCTCGGGATCGACCGTGATGAAAACCACGTTCATCTCGTCGGCCTCGTCTCCCAGATCGTCGAGCCATCCCGAAATGTCCGAGAGCGTGGTCGGGCAGACATCGGGACAGTAGGTGAAGCCGAAGAACGCCATCGTCGGTCGCCGGATCAGGGTTTCCGGCCCGACCGCGTTGCCCTCATGATCCGTCAGACGGAAATCCATCGCGGTCAGAGCCACAGGCCGCTGCCCGATAGGCTCAGGTCCACCGGGGCCATCGACCTGCCACCAACCGGCAAAGAGCATCAGGGCGACCACCCCGACACCAGCCGCGCCGTACCCCAGGATCGCCCGTCGCCGCATCAGTCCTCCGGCCCCCGCGCGGCGATGCCGAGGATCGTCACCTCGACCGTCACTTCGCCTCCGTCGTCGAAAAGCAGGGTCAGCGGAAAGGTTTCCCCTTCTGTCATCGGTTCTTGCAGCCGCATTAGCATTGCGTGCAGGCCCCCCGGTTCGAGCGCGACGCTCTCGCCCGGGGCGATCGCGATTTCCCCCGCCGGGCTCATGGAACTCACACCCTCGGCATTGGTCTTCGTCTCGTGAATTTCGGGCATCATCGCGAGCGGTGTTGTAAGGCCGATCAGCGTCACCGGCTCGTCGCCAGTGTTGCGGATCGTCATGTAAGCGGCCCCGGGACGGTTCACCCCGATGGAGGCGCGGGACCACGCGTTCTCGACGACAACATCCTCGGGTGCGGCCAGCGCGGGCACTGAGAGCCCTCCAAGGGTCAAAAGCGCCGCCAGTGTGCTGGTCAAAATATACTTTTTCATCGTTTTGATCCTGCCCTTTCCATTCAGCTTTGCGCGGCAGCGACTTCGGCAGCCACCAATCGCCGCAGTTCTGCCTCCCCGAATGGATCGAGCGGCTTGCCGTTCACGAAGAATGTGGGCGTCTGGCGAACTCCCACGGTCTCTACATCGGCACGATCCTGATTCAGGATCGCCACGACATCGGGTGCCAGCATTTGCGTGCGCGCGGCCTCGGCATCGAGTCCGGCCGTGGTGGCGATCTGAAGGATCAGGCCAGGCGCCGGGGCACCGTGTGACGCCCATCTCGGCTGTTCCCGCAGAACGGCCTCGAGCACCGGCACGTAAACGTCCTGCATGTGCGCCGCCTCGAGCACGCGGATGGCTTCCTCGGATGCCGCGCCGTGGAAGGGCGTGTAGCGGATCACGACGCGGACAGCATCCCCATGCTCGGCCATGATGTCCTTCACGATGGGATGAAAGGCGCGACAGGCCTCGCAGGCCGGATCGAAGAATTCGACGATCGTGACGGGCGCTTCCGCAGGCCCGAGGATGGGCGAGTAGGGGCGGATCATCGCGTCCGCGAGTTCCGGCGCAACAGGCTCCGCTTCGGCCACCGGGCCGGGGCGGGTTGCAAACCAGGTGGCTCCGCCGAAACCGGCGACGCCGAGGGCGAGAACGGACAGGATCAGGCCGCGTCGGTTCATGTTCGTGTGTCCTTCAATGAAAGGGCCGACAGCGCCCCGATCAGCGCGAAGGCGGCGAGCGCCATCAGCGGGATCGGGACGCCGAAGACCAGTTGGTTGTCATCGGTGCAAGAGGGGCCGGTGGCCGTGCAGGGCTGGATGCGTTCGGGAACAAGACCGACGTACAGCCCTATGTGCCAGAGGGCGATTGCGCCGCCGCCAAGCGCCAATGCGATGCCGTAGCGCCCCACGCGGCCGTCCCGCCACCAAAGGCCGAACCCGAGGACGATGGCCAAGGGGAACATGAAGGCGCGCTGGAACCAGCACAGCACACAGGGCGTCTGCCCCAGCACCTCGCCGATGAAAAGCACGGCAAGCGAGGCGACGAGCGCGATGATCCACGCCAGCCCGAGGGCTATTTCTCCGGATATGCGGTTCATTTCGGTCAGATCCTCTCTTCCAGATCGGCGAAGATCTCTTCGGCGGAGGTGCCGTAGGGCCACGAGTCGGCGAAGCCCGCGTCGGGATCGAAGAGGAACAAATGCGACGTGTGGCCCATCGTGTAACCATCCGGCGCCGCAGCCTCTTCGACGCGTTCAAAGAAGATCGGAAACGTCTCGGAGGTGGCGGCGATCTGTTCCGGCGTGCCGGTCAGACCGATGATGCCCGCATCGAACAGCGGGACGTATTCGGCGAGTGCGGCGGGCGTGTCCCGTTCGGGGTCGATGGTGATGAAAATCGGCTGGACCTTGGCGGCATCGTCGCCCAGACCGTCCATCACCGCCGCGACCTCAGATAGGGTCGTCGGGCAGACGTCGGGGCAGTTGGTAAAGCCGAAAAAAACAAGCATCCAGCGCCCCGCAAAGTCCTTCTCGGTTCGAACCATACCCTGGTGGTCCGTCAGTTCGAACTCAGCGAAGAAAGGCGGCTCGGCGTCAGTTCGGGCGCTGTCGGCACGATAGTCGGACCAGAGTAAAAGCCATACGAAGGCAAGCGCTGCCACGCCTGCCAAAACCCAAAGAAACTTCTGTGCCGATGTAAGAGACAATCCTGTTCGCCTGCCATTGATCCTTGTGTGTCTGCGCGTCTACATCCTCTAGCCACTGAAGGTTCAAGCATGAAGATGGCGCCTTGATGCGACATCACGCGCCTGTGAATCCCGCACTTGCCCGCTCACACCGCAAAACCTACAAGGACTGTATACTTTTTCTGGAGGTGAGAATGCTCACGATCGGCACTCTGTCAAAGAAGACCGGCACGAAGGTGCAGACCATCCGGTACTACGAGCAGATCGGGCTCATGCCCGAACCTGGCCGGACCGAGGGCGGACAGAGGCGCTACGACGGTTCACAACTCGATCGCCTGTCCTTCATCCGCCACTCGCGGCAACTCGGCTTCTCGCTCGATGCGATCCGCGAGCTGCTCGACCTCAGCGACCATCCCAATCGGCCCTGTGATGAAGCTGATGCCATCGCGCGTCGCCAGCTCAAACGGGTGGAGCAGCGCATGGCCCGCCTGAAGGCGCTGCGCACGGAACTGGAACCCATGGTCCACGAGTGCAGCGGCGGGCGGACAGCGGATTGCCGGGTGCTGGAGGTATTGCGGGACCATTCTGAATGTCTGACCGAGCACGACGAGATTGGGGCCTGATTGGACCATGCCAATGTCGCGGCAGGAACTTAGACCAGCCGCAGGAGTTCTTCGATCGTAAACCACGAGCCGAAAACGAGAAATGGCCGCAGAACAAGATTCAAAAGAGAGACGCACGCTCTGGATCGTTCTGGCGCTCAATATCGGTCTGGCCGTGGCTTTTTTTGCAACCGGTGCGTTCGGCGATTCCAGCGCCTTGATCGCCAACGGCCTCGACAACCTTTCCGACAGCTTCGTCTACGCTATCAGCCTGTTTGCGCTGTCCCGGTCCGGCAAATGGAAACGCGGAGCGGCGAACATCTCCGGTGGGCTGCTGATCCTGTTCGCTGCAGGCATCCTCTACGATGCATGGCGCCGCTACATCGGCGGGTCAGATCCGCTCGGGACGATCATGATCGCCATGGCCCTGATCGCCGCGGCGATCAACGCGGTCTGCGTCTGGTTGCTCGCCCGACTCCGCGAACCGGACGTCAACATCCGCGCGGCGAACACCTTCAGCTGGAACGACTTCGCCGCGAACCTCGGGATCGTCGTGGCTGGCGGTCTCGTCGCCTGGCTGGGAACGAACTGGCCGGACCTGGTCGTGGGTGTGGTCGTGGCCGGGATCGCGGCGTGGGGCGGTATCGACATCCTGCGCGATGCACACGGCGAACACCCCAAAGCCGTTCATGCCGACGACCGGTAGCGATTGATCGCCTTCTGAGAAAAAGGACTTGAAGCTACAGTCGCTGGAGCATTTATGTAGATCCTCGCCAGACTCGAGGAGATGCATCTTGCCCGCCATTGACCCCTTGCTGACAGCCACGCGGCTGCTGGATTTCGAAGCCGCTCCTATTGCGGATCTGGTCGCGGGCCGCGGCTGGCAGGCTTTTGGCGAGCATGACCGGATCGGTGCCGCCTATGATTTCGTCCGAAACGAGATCGCTTTCGGCTACAATCGTGCCGACGACATCCCGGCCTCAGAAGTGCTGTCGGACGGCTACGGCCAGTGCAACACCAAGGGCACGCTGCTCATGGCGTTGCTACGTTGCCTTGGCATTCGGTGTCGCCTGCATGGCTTCACCATCCACAAGGCGCTCCAGCGCGGTGTCGTGCCCGAGTGGGTTTATCCGCTGGCCCCCGCGGAAATCCTCCACTCCTGGGTAGAGGTCGAGACCGAGAATGGATGGATCAATCTCGAAGGGTTCATCCTGGACACGCCCTTTCTGAAATCGCTGCAACGGGCGTTCATCGAGATGGAAAGCCTTTGCGGCTACGGGGCCAGCACCGACTGCTTGAGCGGCCCACCGGTCGAGTGGACCGGCGACGACACATATATCCAGAAGACCGGCATCGCCCGCGATCTCGCAACATACGCTATACCAGACGAGTTCTACCGGGGGCATCGCCAGGACTTCGGCGCCTTGCGCGACTGGCTCTATCGCCACGTCATCCGCCACTGGATGAACAGACGCGTGCGCGCAATTAGGCGGGGCAAGGTGCCGCAAATCCCCGGCCTCGCTCGCCCGAACCATCTTCATGAGGAGACGCACCGTGCCGCATGATCACGGCCATGCCCACATCGATCCCGCATCCGGTGACCGGCGCGTGTCCATCGCGATCTGGGCGAACGCCCTTCTGACCGTCGCACAGATCGCGGGCGGCGTCGTTTCGGGCAGTCTCGCGCTGATCGCGGATGCGCTGCACAACTTCTCGGACATGGCGTCGCTGGTGATCGCTTTCGCGGCGCGCAAGATCGCGCGGCGGCCCGCCGACGAACGCATGACCTTCGGATACGGCCGGATCGAGATTGTCGCTGCACTGATCAACTACACGACACTCATCCTCGTCGGCGTTTACCTGATCTACGAGGGCGGTATGCGCATGATCGATCCGCCCGAGGTTCAGGGTTGGACCGTCGTGATCCTCGGCGGCGTGGCGCTCGTGGTCGACGCTCTGACTGCGGCGCTCACCTGGTCCATGCAGAAGGGCAGCGTGAACATCCGCGCGCTCTTCCTGCACAACCTCTCGGATGCGCTCGCCTCGGTCGCCGTGATCGTCGGCGGCACGCTGATCATTCTCTACGACCTGCGCTGGGTCGATCCCGCAATCACCATCGGTATCGCGCTGTATATACTGTATCTCGCACTGACCGAGATCGGCGGCCCGATCCGGACACTGATGCTGGGCAGCCCGCCGGATATCGACAACTCGGCCGTGATTGCCGCGATGCGGGACGTGGACGGCGTTACGGATGTCCACCACGTGCATCTATGGCAGATGCAGGAACACGAGGCGGCGCTCGACTGCCACGTGGTCGTCGCCGAAGATGGATGGACAAGAATTGAGGCCATCAAGGGCGAGATCAAAGCACGACTGAGCGAGCGCTTCGGCATCGCTCATTCCAGCCTCGAATTCGAGAATGAAAGGAACGCCCACACCAACGCCAACCTCTACGGTCACGGTAGTAATGGCCATGAATGATCAGGAGCACGAATTGACGGAAGAACGATATTATCTCGCACCTTCATACACTTAAGCGCAGGGCGGGCAGTGTCAGCTTGGTGGAGAAGGTTGGATATCAGGCCCATCCCCTCCGCCACTTTACCCAAATGCAACTATCTCCAAGCTTCTCCGGGGCTGAATTTTCTCGTTGTATTCAGGGGTTATGCAGTTCGGGCTGACCACCGGTCACAGCTGAAGAAGTCTCGCCTCGCTCTCTATAAGCCGCGTTTCTCTGAAGCTCATGACTCCAGCGAAATAGTGTTCAGCTTCTAGGGATTTGAATCCATATGACTTTCTTCGTTCTTCCAGTCGCGTTCGATTTCAGGGCGTTCTGCTTCTGATGGAGCCCCGGTCGAACCGCATGGCGCGAGGTACAGGCAGAGCTTAAAGCGATTGTTTGATTGCCCGAGAGCAACGCGCAGGTTCTCGACCTCGCTGACTGCCAGTTTTATGTCGGCACGAGAACGGTGCGACGCTGGTGCTCGCGCAGACGGCGTCGGGCTGTTTCGTATGTGGCCGGTGGCAACCGTCTGCGCCGTCGATAAGATGCCGAGCCCCGAGGTTCCTCATGGTTTCACAGGCATTCGCCGCAGACCAGTATACGGAAGCCGATGCGGGTTCAGCGGTTCAAAACCTAGCTTATCTATGCCAGCTGCGTTCTGCTGCGCATGCACCCGTGCGCTTGTTTCGGCCGGGTGTCTCATTTAGCTGCGGACATGCGCAGGGAGAGGGATTTGAGATGCGGATTTTCTTCACGGGTGGTTCCGGCAAGGCCGGGCGTCATGTCATCCCTTACCTGATCGAGCGGGGCCACAGGGTGGTCAATGCCGATCGCGTGCCGCTGGACCTGCCGGGGGTGGACAATCTGCGCGTCGAACTGACCGAAAGCGGGCAGGTGTTCAATGCGTTGAGCGCGCTGGCTGGCCTGGACGAACTGGATCTGCCCGCGGTGCCGCGCTACGATGCCATCGTGCATTTCGCGGCCCTGCCACGCATCCTGATCGAGCCCGACTGCGAGACCTACCGCGTTAATGTCATGTCGACCTACAACGTGCTCGAAGCGGCGGCAAAGCTGGGTATTCCCAAAGTGATCTTCGCATCATCCGAGACGACCTACGGGATCTGCTTCGCGCACGGCGAAACGCGCCCGGACTATCTGCCGGTGGACGAGGAGCATCCGACCGTGCCGCAGGACAGCTATGCGATGTCCAAGGTCACCAACGAGGTCACCGCGCGAAGTTTCCAGGCCCGCACCGGCGCGGATATCTATGGGCTGCGCATCAACAACGTCATCGAGCCGCACGAATACGCTCGGGACTTCCCGGCCTATCTCGCCGATCCGTCGCTGCGGCGTCGCAACATCTTCGCCTATATCGATGCCCGCGATTTGGGCCAGATGGTCGAGCGTTGCCTTCGAACGGACGGGCTTGGCTATCAGGTGTTTAACGTCGCCAATCCGGACCTGTCGGTCGGCATCAGCAACGCCGAGGTGCGAAAGCGTTTCTATCCGGATGTGCCCGTGAAGCGAGAGATGGACGAGACCGAGACCTTCTATGCCATCGACAAGGCGCGCGAGCTGCTGGGTTTCGCCCCGGAACACAGTTGGCGAAACGAGTTGCAAGGCTGGTCGAAAGGCTTTGCGCGCGTGACAGGCCGGAAATGACTACGTCAGATTTGGCGGCGCAATAGTTTGTGCGACCGTTGCCGGTATTTAAGTTGAAGCGCGTTCGTTCGCTACGGTCGCGAAGGCGTTCCGGCCGCATTGTAGAAAGGGTCACCCAGACAAGAAGCAAGAGTGGAGCCCGCTTGATGGACACCAGGGCCGGAAAGCAGACCACCGGTGGCGCAACGAGCAGAGAGCTTAACCGCAGGAGCGATCTTTCGGCGTCGCAGCAGCGTCAAGGGCAACTGGGACAACGAAATGGGCGGAAAGGGGGCATTCGCTGCAACTGCTCGGCCTGCGCCTCGGAAACGCGAAAGCGGCCATTCCGTGACCGATAGACCCATCCACCCGTGCTGCGCCTTCCAGCAAGGGCCGCAATGCGCAGATAGTGACCTTTGCAAAGTCGCAGCCATCACCCACGATGATCGGCACGACCGGCCCTTAGCTGCCATTCGAGCTTGGCGCGGGGCATGACCGTTCTTGACCCATTGCAGCTATTCATCACTTTTGCCGCAAATTAGTACAACGAGCCACCTAGGGTCAGGATTCATAACCAATAGATGACGAGAGCCGCGAGAGCGATGACTGAGAGGAACACCTTGGGGCATCGGTCATAGCGGATCGCGACGCGCCTCCAGTCCTTGAGCCTGCCGAACATGATCTCGATGCGGTTACGCCGCTTGTATCTTCGCTTGTCGTATTTGATCGGCGTCTTGCGTTTCTTTCGGCCCGGGATGCAGGCACGTATCCCTTTGTCCCGCAACGCTTCTCTGAACCAGTCAGCGTCATAGCCACGATCCCCAAGTAGCCATTTGACGTTTGGCAGACCACTCAGCAGGGCCCGAGCGCCGATATAATCGCTGACCTGTCCAGCGGTGACGAACAGGTCGACCGGTCGCCCCTGACTGTCGCAGATGGCGTGCAGCTTGGTGTTCATACCGCCTTTGGTTCGACCGATCAGGCGGCCACGCCCCCCTTTTTGGCGGCCATGCTGGTCGCCGTTCGATGGGCCTTGAGGTATGTTGCGTCGATCATCACGGTCGTTTTCTCGCCGTGTTCCGCCGCCAGCCCGGCCATCATCCGCGCGAAGATGCCCTTTTCGCTCCAACGCTTCCACCGGCTGTAGAGCGTCTTATGTGGGCCATACGCGGCGGGCGCATCGCGCCAACGCAAGCCATTGCGATTGATAAAGATAATCCCGCTCAGCACCCGTCTGTCATCAACCCGGGGCTTCCCGTGCGACTTGGGAAAGAAGGGAGCCAGGCGCGCCATCTGCGCGTCGGTCAGCCAGAAGAGATCGCTCATGTCACCGCTCCGTTTTCGGAGGCGTGAATCACGCAGCGCAACAGAAATCAATGAATCCTGACCCTAGAACTAAACGCCCGGAAAAGAGGAGCAAAAAAACAGAAGTGACCCGTGTTTGGTATGCAATGCCAGCCTCAAGACTTGTACATTGGGGCGAGATATCGTTTTCCGGGAACCGAGATGCCTTCCTTGATGCTTTTCACCTGCGCAGGCAGGTTAGGCAAGGCACCACCAACGGCGACAGCAACCTGAGGATACGGATCGACCAGTTTCGGATAGGTCTCCCTTAACTCATACGGCATAGGTTCGGCCAATAACAGTTGAACCCGCCTTCCGTCCCGTTCAATCGAAAGCCCGTCCAGCGCCTTGACAACTGGAAGGCCAGCTCCCCCGCCCGTGGCTGTCACGTTCACGGCATTTTGGTCGCCAGCAACACAGAACGCCGCATCAATTGCAAGGTCCGTGATCTTCTTGAAAAGCCCTTTGATGATCGGATGTTCAAGAAAGTCGTCCAGTTCGATGTCGACTACGTCCCCCGTCACCAAGCCAACACTGAGAGCACCATCCATAAAGAGCACTTCTTTGTCCCCGCGGATGGTGCGCTTCAGAGCAGCTTGAACGCGCCTATACTCAGCTGTGCCATCGGCGAGGCCGCTTTTGTCCATGATCTTCTTTAGCAGGGCGTTATCTATGATGTTACCAGCTTGATTTATCGCACGCGCCGCTGGCGTAACTTCGGCCACCGTGACGCGATCGTTGCTGGGGTTGTTCACACAAATGCATCCGGCGACATCCGTCGTGCCGGCGCCGATATCCAGAATTACGTACGGCATCCTACGTTGCGCGGGAGTGCCTATGAGAGCACCAGCGCCCGCGGCTGTGGCCTCGAGGACGGGGTCGGCAATCAACCCAAATGGCAGCTCATCATCCTTCGCCTTGCGTGCCAATTGGACAATCTTGCACGCCTTCTCTAGCGAAAGATTGCTAGAAAGGTCGTCGCCACAGCATCTTCCAATTGCGATCGCCTCGGCGATGATCCGACGCATTGCCTCACTATTGTTCTTGAAATGATCCGGCGTCCAAGCAGGGTGTGCATATCTGCGTTTCAGGTCAATGCTGAGGCCCTGCCCGCGCAGCGCCTGCTCAGCGCGAAGGTTCAAGTGCGCAAGATACAACACCAGCGCGTCGCGTTGCGTCAGGGTGCCCGATGGATCCTGGGCCTCCTCTAGCTTGCGCCTGTGTAGATCCGTCACGTCTTTGGTGAGCGTAATGAACTGCTTTGGACTGTCGATCAGCCGATCTTGTGTCGCCTCGACGGCGTTAAAGTGGGCCCTCGCTGCACCCCCCAAGTAAAGCTCGCCACCGTCAACGAAGAGCTCCGATGGCAGCAAGAGTTCCGGATCGCCAAAGGCGTTCGTTCCAAAAGCCAATGGAAATAGCTCAGGCACGTCGTCAGTGTCGTCGACTGAACACGCGAATGCCTTAGAAAATGACGTTCCGAAGTCCAGACACATGAGGTGATCCTCATCGATATCTTCCGGTGTTGGACATGTGATAACGGGAATTTCGAAAGCCGGTTCAACAGTTGGTACCGCTGGAGCATCGACGACAGCGGCAGGCTCCAGATCGAGGATAGCGCGCAAGGACTCGGCTTCGACGGATGTGAGAAAAACGTCGGAGGACTTATCGAACCGTTCGAGAAGGCTCTTAAGTACAACTCTCGCAGTTGCTTTATCCATTACCGCTCTCAACCTCTGCCTTAACCAATATCACACTGACACCGCCTCGACCTTCTTTGACGACACCCGGTGTCAGGACGCGAACCTCACTCCCAATTCTTAGATCGTCCTCTCCAACGTGTGCGGCTGGATCATATCTCACCAGCTCTGAGCGCTGAGGGCTGAGGGCGATGCGGCGCGTACGGGCGACTGCACGCGCCCATTGAGTCGCAAGCGCACCTCGCTTCAGCGCCCCCTCCAAGAGGTCACCCTCTGCAGCCATGATGTCCTTCACATCGTTCAAAGCCTGCTCGACCGCGGTTGCCTGAAGCTCAGGGAGATCCAGCGCGATCAAAAGTCGGCCGACATACTCGTCCAGTTTTGCTTCCGAAAGCGCCTCAACGCCGCGAACCGAGCGTTCCTCCTTCGGCTCTTCGCCATTCACGAACCAATATGCGATTGACTGGTCGAGGCTCGGCGTACGCGCGGCAAACTCTTTAGCCATGTTGTTGATCGATCGCGCGCTGACCGAAGTGACCAGTGCGTCCCTAAGAGGCTTGTTCATCACACCTTGCTTCGCAAACATGAGAAGCGTCTCGACTCCAAGGCGCGCAATACTTCGCACTGCGCCCTCAAAGTCCTGAGACGGAGACGCGGGTCGCCACCATCCACGCATTGCGTCGATGATCTTGTAGCTTTCTGGGTCCGTGCGTGCGCTGAAGTTAAGCCTCACGATTTTCTGGATGGCAGAAAGAAAATCTTGGCACGCCTCCTCTCGCAGAATGCGATCGTCGGGGCCTGACTTCGGCAAATGGCCAACGAAAAGAACTTTTAGCTGCTTGCCGAGTTCATCCCCCGCGTCGACGTCGACCGTTGCAACGAAGTCATCGATCGAAGCAACGATGCGGCGTATTCGCCGACAGAGAGCATCCGGTCTCAGATCGTTCGCTCTAGCGACTGTCTCAATCTCGTTGTTCAAACGCTGCAAGAACGCTGTCAAAGAGGCGCCTCCAGAACCCGCGATACTGGCCCAAACGCGGCGCGCCGTCTCGGCCGTTTCTTCCTCGGCAAGTTCCCGATAAGAAATGGCGATGATTTCGCTTCGTTTGCCGCCCTGAAGGCTTCTTGCAAGGTAATAACGATCCTCACCATCCGGCAAGCGAACAAATTCAGGGAGAGCTGCGTCTAGCCTCTCGCTCAGCAATGGCTCTACGAGACGCTCGGCTGGTTTTGATATTGCAGCCATGCGTCCAAGCATTGCGAATGTCGTCCAAACTACAGAGGGGTTATCGTCGTGAAGATAGGATCCGACGCTTTTCCAAAGAGCTTTGAATTCCGATGTTTCGAACTGCTCCTTCGTGAGTTTTCGACTCTGGATCAAGGCGCGCAGTTCGGCAAGCGCATTGGGTAGATCCGAGGATATTGTTTCCGATGAAGATGTGTTCACGAAGACTCCGTAGCTCTAATTCAGCACCTCAGCCGGAAGCTATAGTGGCTATGTAAAGGATGTTGCATAAGCATGCAAAGCGGTCTTTGATGCCGTCCGCAGCGAAAGACCGCTCTCCGCCCTTGGTGTCTGAGCCTGGTGGCGTGCTGCGCCTTGCACGAACGTCTTGGAAGGGCTGTCCATGTCGCTCAGTCGTGCAGACTGGGCGGCGTGTCGCCGCAGCGCGGCAAGGCCGCCTGGTGCCCTCTCTCGACATTGGCCAAGTCCGTCCTGGAAAGCGCTCAACAGAGCAAGTCGATCCCTTTCCTGCCGTCACCAGCCTTCACCGAATGAACCACTCTCTCCGATTTGCGCGCCAAGGTCCTTCTGTTCCATGATCCCAGACAGGGGCCAATGGCGCCGGACACGATGCGTTCCCGGCGCGAATGAACCATCCTTCGGCGTTTGCGCCTACTCCGCCGACGGGGTCGGACGCATGACGCCGTGCTCGTCACGGGCCAACGGGAATTCCTGCATCGGCAAGGGTGCGCCGGCGGCCTCATCGATGGTCACGCCGTACTCCCAGTCGGAGGGCGCGACCGCGACGTAGCGGGCGTAACCGCCGGTGCCGCCGAGGGGCTTGGCGAAACCGATGAGGATCAACGCCCCGGCTTCGGGCACTTGGTCGAGGTTGGCCACGCCCTCGGCCTGCGCATAGTTGTTATGCAGAAGCCAATACTCGCCCTCGAGCGTCGGCGTCGTGTCGGTGTCCAGCGGCTCGTGGCCATGGAACAAAATGCTGCGCTGTTCGTGCAGGAATTTCAGCGCCTCAAGGCCTACTCCCGGGAAAGGCTTCTGGTTAAACCGCTCCACTTCGTCCCATCGCTTGTGCCAGTCCGACCGGACCATGACGACTGCTCCTTCCGGGATGCGCCCGTACTCGGCTTCCCATGCCTCGATGTCGCTGACCTGCAGGTGATAGCCCTCATCTTCGGCAACCTGGCCCGAGATATTGATAACGACAAGCGGGCGGATCGCGTAGGTGGCCGGCAGGTCGCTGATCGTCGCGCCCAGCGGATTCCAGTGTGCCGGCGGATCAAGCTGCGTGCCGTATTGATCGGTCGGGATCTCGTAGGCGGTGGCGACGAAACCGTGCTCCTCGTAGGTGAACTCCTCGCCGACGTCGACATAGCCCTCGATGGCGCGGCCAGCGGTGGCGGGACGGAACTTGGCTTGGCCGAACCCGGGCCAGACCGCTTGCATCGGCTCAAATGCGTGAGTCAGGTCGATGTATTTCGCGGAGCGGAACACGGAGTCGTAGGCTCCCCACAAACCCGGTGCCTCCTGCGCCGAGACAGGGGCAAGCGCGCCAAAGAGGGCGACGGCAACGGTTGGCAGCAGACGTTTCATCGTGTGACTATCCTTTTGAGACTTCCGGTCCCGCGACGTGTGCTCCGCAGCCGGTCGGCAAAGTTAAGATACGGGAAATCGGGTTAGGCAAGGACGCGACCTGCGACGCGCGACCTGTTCTTGCCGAGCGCCGCGCATTTGCTTCATTTGTGGTCAAAGGCTTACTTCTTTGCCCGCCCCGCTTCAGAAGGAATGCCTTCTGCGCCTCCATAAGCGTCGATGCCGTCATGCGCCTCCGCGCCTCTCTCGGCCAGCAAAAACCAGCGGAGAACTCTACCTCCCGACAGTACAGTTTCTTCGGAAGGGGAGCACCACCTGCAGCGCCTCGTGGTCGACGCGGATGTCATCAAGGACGCGACCCGGACTTACACCCCTGCGCGGCCGGGGCGATCGGCCGAAAACGCTAGCTGCACAAAGTACAGGATCAGGGGCGGAACCCAGGCCGATCCTCAAAAAGCTGCATAACCGCGCATCCACTTAGGGGAAAGCTGGTGAGCCGCTCACCGAACTCGTCGTCATGGTCGAGAGCTCCCCTTGATCCGCCAAATCAGCACTTCGAAGCCAAGTGGCTTGCTTCTGATGCAGGTAGCTACCTTGGCGAATTACAGACAAAAGGTAAAATTTTCTATAAAACTTATCGGAATGGCGGGCAGCCTGCTCCGGCAGCCCTTAGCAGGCTGCTGAAAAACTCCGTGGATCGCGTTTTCGACGCTAAAGAGCGTCAATTTTCAGGCTCTCTCGTCGAGCTGATGAAAACGCTGGGTGTTCGGTCCTGATTAGCGAAGCGAGAGCCGTGCGCCACAGACCTTTTTCAGCGGTCTGTTAATGCCTACATTTGAGGTTGAAAAGACACGTGAAGGCAGATGGCGTAAACTGCATTTCGCAATAATCCGAGAGACGATAAAACGGCCTTATTATAAAGTGGTATCTCGATCGCACTTATGTGTTTGGCAGATACGTCGACCTGCACCGTACGCAGCATACCCGCCATGACGATATTGCAGGATGACGGCGGTCTATTTCCCAGACAACCGAGCCATGCCGGGTAGTGAACAAAAAACGGACTTGGCGTCGTCGAACCTGCCCCAGAAGAACTCTCGGCCCAAGCTTTCCAGTCGAGGTACCGCATGTTCCTTGAACAGCGCTTCGCTTGCTTCGGCTGACTAATTGGTAGAGAAGGCCTGCGAGATCATGCTGATCGTCGATTTTCCGCGGGCGGCCGGGGGAATGCCATCGTTCAATTCCGACAGTCGACGCTTTACGTCGTTCGAAACACCGATCTTCATGGCGACAGACTTGTCTCCGAACTCTCTCCGCCGGTCGAGGGGGGCATGCCCGTAGCCGTCAAAAACAGCGAGGTAGACGTAGGTATTGCCATCCTCGTAGATGGCTGTGCGCTCGCCGTGGCTGCCAGGAAAAGCCCGAGACGGTTTGAATACGTTGCCAAACGGGACCGCTTCTGCCTGCTGGATTTCCACCGGGGGTTCACCGAAGACATTGACCGCCCGGACCCTGATCTTCATGGCCTGTTCGATTTCGTCCTCATCCAGCTCCGCACCGTGTACGGCCAGCGCCCGCCCAGCCTCTGCGCGATAGGAGCGATAGGCGATCTGGCTGATCAGCAGCTTCTCCTCGGTACGCCATGCGCGACGCACCGGAATGGCGTGGCTCCATCGGCCCAACCAACCTCGGTCGCGTTTACGCGCCATGCCGACGTCCGATGCCTTATCCTCGTCCAAGATCGCGCGCGCTTCGATTTCGAGGGAGCCCAGAACGTAGGACCGCTCAGCCTTCTTGGTCTCGGAGGTGCTAACACCGTAGATCATGATCAGGTCGCCGTCATTCAGCTTGCGCAAATAGGCGTCGCGGTCGGTCGCGTTGGACCAGCCGACATAGCCGTCTTCCTCGGGGCTGAATCCG
This sequence comes from Paracoccus sp. PARArs4, assembly GCF_947311865.1. Taxonomy (NCBI): domain Bacteria; kingdom Pseudomonadati; phylum Pseudomonadota; class Alphaproteobacteria; order Rhodobacterales; family Paracoccaceae; genus Paracoccus; species Paracoccus sp. PARArs4. The sequence continues at coordinate 158,916 of NZ_CAMZMW010000009.1, forward strand.
TAGAAAGAGCGGCTCCGAATGCGTTTGCCGTCAGGCAGGCCGTTGCTCATGGCGTGATCTTTCTCGATGGCAGGTGGAAGGCGCGCGATGGGATCATACGGGCGGGGGACGCAGAACTGGCAGGCGATCTTGCTTGGTCACGTCATTCGACAGCGCGGTCAGGCGGGACAGAGAGATTGGGCGTTGGCCGTTCTTTTGCATTGCGCCGGCGGCGGCCCAAGCGACGGGGCCGGGGCCGTTGAAGACCACGCGGATCGGGCCTCCGATTGGGCGGTGCAGGACGATCAGATGTTCGGGCTCGTGGCGGATGGCGACGCCGCGGCCTTGGGTCAGCTTGATCTCGACCTGGCGGCCATCGCGGGCGCGGGCGTCGTGGCCGTGGGTAGAGGCCGGGTTCAGGTCGAGGTCAAACATGTAAGCGGCGACGACCTCGCCGATGCTGCCGACCAGATGGCCGTCGAGCGTGAATTTCCGACCGGGGAAGAGCCGTTCGAGGCCATCTGCAGCGGTGTAGAGATCGTCGAGCAAGGCGATGACGCGCGCCCAATCGACGTTCTCGCTCATTCGGCGGCCTCCAGCGCAGTTGCCGCCGGGTGCAACGTCTCGTGGAGGAGGGCTTCGAGGAGGCGGGTGCGGGTGGTATCGGTGGTGGTCAGGGCGGCCTCCAGTCGGTCGCAGAGGGCCATGAGGGCGTCGACCTTGGCCACGATGCGGTGTTGTTCGGCGAGAGGCGGTACCGGGAAGACGACCTCTTTCAGATTGGAAGCGCTGATGCCCCAGTTGCCGACCGTCGTCGCGCAAAACTCTTCAATAAACGCCCGAACCAAATCGCTTTCACCCGCCATGCGGATAAATTCGGGAGTTGCGCGGCCGCGGTCGACACGCACTCGAATAAGCTTGTCTGGGTAAATTGGGTTCAGCGCAAGATAGTCATTAAACAGCGTCAAGCGCCCGACGTAGGCCTTATTACCATTGAAGCGACAGGCAAGGAGGTCACCTTGGCGCAGGCCATACTGCTCGCGGGCCTTGTCGTCTATACCGCTGATAAGTTTGTGTTCTTCTTCGGCGACCACGCCGTCTTGCCGAACAGTGCCTGCGCTAATCCTAAGAATGGGTGTTCCATTTTCGGCGTCATCAGGGCGGCGCGAATATCCATTACGAGTAGTATCAGACAGCAAGTTTACAAGGCGGGTACAACGCCAACCCGGGGGCAAGGCAATTGTTCCCGCAGCGCTTTCGCTTCGATCCAAGCTGATCGGTTCATCCGCCGCATCCTGCTCCACTAGTTTTCCGCGGACGGCGAGGTTGAGAATGGTTTGGCGGAGGATCTTGATCTGGTCGGGGCGCGTGGTGAGGGCGGGGAGCGCCTCGAGGGCGAAGGCGGCGTGGGTGGAAAAGTCCTCTGCCGTTGTATCCGGGGCGGTCAGGCGGGCGAGGCTGGCGGCGGTGAGCTTGTCGCGCACCTCCTCCCGCGTCTTGCGGGCCTCCTCCAGCCGATCACAGAGCCCCATGAGCTCATCGACCTTGGCGACGATCCGATGCTGCTCGGCGAGAGGGGGAACGGCGACGGCAAACAAGTTTACGTCGTCTCTGGAGATGCCCGGGATCAAGCTTCTCGCTTCGTCTTGCAGCTTGGTTGCCAACCCATGCGCGACGAGTGCAAGGAAATCCGCGTTCAGCAAGATCGGCGTGAGCGCCATCAGCTGCCGGCTGATCGCGACTTCATCCAAATCGCAAGGCGCAGTTTTTCCGACCCCCGAGCCCTTCACGGTCAGGAGCAGTTGCCCCTTCGTAGCGACTGCTTTGCGGACCAAAGCATATCGACGGATGACAAGCTTTTTGTCACCGAAATCAGACGGTCCGGTTATGTAAGGAATGCCAGCCTCTGGGTCCTCGGAATATTCAGCTGGTTGGAGATGCTGACCAGAGACCAGATCGGTGAGGTCACCAAGTCGCGCCCAACTCCAGCTGGTTGGAATACCAAAGGCATGATCTACGACGTTGATGGGCTTCAGCGCCTTGGATTTTCGCAGCACCCCAGCTTGCGTCAGGCGCGCTTTTTCAGCGCGAACTTTTTTAAGAAACTCTTGCGCAGGCTCATCCGCCACATCCTGCTCTACCAGCTTCCCACGCACCGCGAGATCCAGCACGAAACGCCGCAGTCGGGCGATGGCATCCGGCGCTTCGCTGATCTGCTCGTAGACGTCCAGCAACCGTTCCGCGTTCATGGCTTCTGGTACTCTTCAAAAGACGGGCCATCCTTCAGGCGAAACTCGACCTCGTAGGATTTGAAAGACACCGAAGGGACGACGTCGAGCGCATAATGCAACTGTGGGTCCCCCTCAGTGGCGACCACCAGCCCCTCAACGGCTTCTCCAGGCTCGCTCATATGGCGCTGCACCCATCCCATATACCGCAAGACCTGACCTACGACAGCGTCCGAGGACTTATCCCGCTTCAATTCGATTACCAGCCAACGTGGCTCTCGTTTGTGTCGGGCCAAAAGGTCAATCCGACCGATCGGTGTCACGAATTCGTAGCCTGCCTCCGGTTCGCCATCGAGTGCGTAAATCTCCCAGTCCTGGGCGAGGTCCAACGTTTCCCAGTTGTCACTCATATAGTCATGAAGGTGTCTTTCGAGGGAAAATCTTGATGACCGAACTTGGCCATCGCCTCCGGCTTTGATCGCTTCTGGAAGGGTCTGAAGTTCATCCTTCTCGTCTTCCTCTTCTGACCACAGATACCACCAGATCGTGTCCAGCGTCCAAAGGTCGACATCAATCTTCGCAGCAAGGGCAGTAAGAACGTTGTTGATGGCTTCATATCGTTCGCCAAAGCTCGCGCCCCGGGGGAACTCTGGGTAGAGTTCAAGCTCGACCAGCGCCGCGTCGGAGGTATTGTTCCACACACCATATTTTTTCGGATAGGCGACGTGCAGTATGGCAGTAATTATGCCCTTGCCCATTCCCTTTACATTCGTTGCGGATTGCATTCGCTCTGCCAGCGGCTGCGTCTCATCAACAAGATCTCCAAGGGCTTGCCGCGTTAATCGCATATCCGCGCAAACGCGATTGACTTGACGGTGCAATCCCGACCAATGGCAGTTATTCTCAATATACAAAAATGAACTGAGGACTTTCTCCTCAATTTTTTCAATCCGGCCTGGAGCAAAAGCAGGCCCATACCGTGCGACGACCGTTTCCTGAGAATCCAGGATCTCCCGTATCTCGACGTCGTCCAGCATAGCGGTTTGGGCCGCGCGTAGTCGACCAAGTGCGTATTCAGAAAGTTCCATGGTTATTACTCGATCAGTGCCTTTGTCAGGATGGCCTTCAGGTCGGCCCGCAGGCTGTCGACGGAGGCCTCGGCCTTTGTCAGGTCATTCAGCAAGGTCTCGGGGTCGCCCCAGTCCTCTTCGACGACATGCGGATTCTTGATGTCGAGATTGAAGCCGCGCTCTCGGATCTCGTCGATCGACACCTTCCAGGCGCGCTCGCTCTCCTGCCGCCCCTCGCGGGCCTCTCCGCCCCACCATGCGGCGCAGTCGTCCAGATGTTCCAGCCGGATCGGCTTGGTCATGGAATAGGCCTTCTGCGTCTCGGGCACGCGGTGTTCCCAGTACCAGATGTCCTGCGTGGGCGCGCCTTTTTCAAAGAACAGCAGGTTGGTGCCGATGGAGGCGTAGGGTTTGAAGACTGAGTTCGGCAGTCGCACGATGGTGTGCAGGTTGCATTCCTCGAGCAGGTGTTCCTTCAGCCGGGTCTTGATGCCTTCGCCAAAGAGCGAGCCATCGGGCAGGACCACGGCGGCGCGGCCCGTGTCCTTGAGCAGGCGGATGATGAGAGCGAGGAAGAGGTCAGCGGTTTCGCGGGTGCGGAAGGTGGGGAAGTTGTTCTCGATCCCGTCCTCTTCCTTGCCGCCGAAGGGTGGGTTGGACAGGATGATGTCGACCTTGTCCGCCTGTCCCCAGCTGGCCAGCGGGCGGGCGAGCGTGTTGTCATGGCGGACCCAGGACGGCTCCTCGACCCCGTGCAGCAGCATGTTTGTAACGCAGAGCATGTGGGGCAGCGGTTTCTTTTCGACCGCGCGCAGAGAGGCCTGCATCAGCGTCTCGTCCTCGGGGCGCTTGATGTGGGTGTCGCGCATGTGGCGGATGGCGCAGGTCAGGAAGCCGCCGGTGCCGCAGGCCGGGTCCATGAGGATTTCACCGGGCTTCGGGTCCATCTGCTGCACCATGAAGGCGGTGACGGCGCGGGGCGTGTAGTATTCGCCTGCGTTGCCCGCGTTCTGGAGGTCGTTCAGCAGCTGTTCGTAGATGTCGCCGAAGTGCTGGCGTTCGGACAGATTGTTGAAATCGACCTCGTTGATCTTGTTGATCACCTGGCGCATGAGCTGGCCGGACTTCATGTAGTTGTAAGCATCCTCGAAGACATCGCGCACGACCTTGGCGCGGGGGCCCTTCTGCGGCGAAAGGATCTTGAGGCGCGGGAAGAGCTCGTCGTTGACGAAGGCCAGCAGGCTATCGCCAGTGATACCCTCGGGATCGGCCGCCCAAGAGCGCCATTGCAGGTCCTCGGGGATGGGCGAGGTGTAGTCGTCCAAGGTGATTTCCAGCGCCTCGTCCTGGTCGTCCATGATCTTGAGGAAGAACATCCAGACCAGCTGCGACAGGCGTTGCGCGTCACCGTCAACGCCTGTGTCCTTCCACATGATCTGCTGCAGGGATTTGACGAGATTGCGGACGGACATGGTCAGGCACTTTCTTCGTAGAGCGCCGCCTGCATTTCATGCACGGCGCGAATGTAGTCCGGTCTCTTACCGAAAGCCCGGATCAGTTCAACCTCGGTGCCCATGCCGGAGAAGGGATTGATCTTCAGGATCTTGGGATCGTCGATACTGATGACGCCGTCGTCGGAGTATTTCTCGAGCAGGGCTTCGAGTACAGCGCGGGCCTGGGTGCCGTATTTCATGAAGACATCGCGCTTCTTGACGTTCTCGGCGCGCTCCTTACGGGTCAGCGGCTTGGCGTCGAAGGCGATGTGGCAGATCAGGTCGAAGGGGTCCAGATCAAGCCCCAGCTCGTCGGCGATCACGTCGAGGGGCAGCCCCTCTTCGGCGAGTTCCTCGATCAGGGCGTTCTTGCGTTCAGCCTGCTTCCAGCGGCGCAGAAAATCATCGAGGCTGGCGAAGCGCTGAAGCATCGCCTTGCGCGTGTAGTCGCGCAGGGACTCGGTCACTAGCCTACCGTTCTCGTCGAGGTATTCGGCGCGCTCGGCCACAATTTCAGCCCCCACACCGTCGATGTAGACCTTCGGGCGTGGGCCGGTGCTGGTGTCGCTCGTAATGGAGTCGTTGCCCGGATCGATTAGGACTGTCTCGTTTCCAGCGATGTCATCCGGGGTCGATGCGTCATCGTTGTTGGTGGGGGCCTCCTCCGGTGGGGTCACGGGATCGTCCGGCCCGGGCTGGTAGATCTGGACCGGTTCGCCGTCGAAGTCGGGGTCTGCGAAGTGGCTCGACGCCCCACGGAAATCCATCAGCGTGAAGAAGAGCTTCCGGGTGTCCTCGTGCACGCGCGTGCCGCGCCCGACTATCTGCTTGAACTCGGTCATCGACCCGACCTCGCGATCAAGCACGATCAGGCGGCAGGTCTGGGCATCGACACCGGTGGACAGCAGCTTGGAGGTCGTGACGATCACGGGGTAGGAAGCCTCGGGGTCAATGAAGTTCCCGAGTTGGTCGATCCCTTCCTTGTCATTCCCGGTGATCCGCATGACATAGCGCGCGTTTTTCGCGACAAGGTCGGCGTTCTCGTTGATCAAGGCCTGCCGCATACGAGCTGCGTGCTCCTGATCTACACAGAAGACAATGGTCTTCGCCATGGGGTCTCCGCTTTCGCGAAGGAACTCGGTCACCTTCTTCGCGACGAGCTTGGTCCGGTCGTCCAATACCACGGTGCGGTCGAAGTCCTTGGCGTTGTAGATGCGGTCCTCGACCTCATCGCCATCACGGTCCAACTGTCCCTTCTCGGGGCGATACCCCTGCACATCGCGGTCGATATGGACCTTGATGACTTTGTAGGGCGCAAGGAAACCGTCACGAATGCCTTGCTTCAATGTGTAGCTGTAGACCGGAGCTCCGAAGTAATCGATGTTCGAGGCATACTCCGTCTCCTTCGGTGTCGCGGTCAGCCCGATCTGCACGGCAGACGAGAAATGATCGAGGATTTCGCGCCAGGCCGAGTCCGCCGACGCGCTGCCCCGATGGCATTCGTCGATAATGATCAGATCGAAGAAGTCCTTGGAGAACTCGCGGTAGATCTTCTGGCTCTCGCTCGGCCCGGTGATCGCCTGATACAATCCAAGGTAAATCTCGTAGGAAGCGTCGATCCGGCGTTTCTTGTCGAGCGCGAGGTTCACGCTTTCCTTGGTCCCGTCCGGGCGCTCGATGGTCTTCGACTGTGTCGATAGCTTTGCCATCTTGCCACTGAAGGGCCGGAAATCGTTGACCATGGTCTGGTCGATCAGCACGTTCCGGTCAGCTAGGAAGAGAACCCTCTTTCCCGGGAACGCATTGCGAAAGCGCCAGATGATCTGAAACGCCGTATAGGTTTTGCCTGTCCCCGTTGCCATGACGAGAAATACGCGATCCTGACCCTTGGCAATCGCCTCCATCGTCTTGTTGATCGCGTTGACCTGGTAGTACCGCGGCTCTTTGCCGGACCCGTCGTCGTGGTAGTCCTGTAAGGCTATCTCTTCTTCAACTTCGGTCAGGCCCTTCCATATCTTGTAACGGCGCCAGAGCTCCCCAGGACTCGGAAACTCGTCCATTCTCAAGGTCTGCTCGACTTCGGATGACGTGCCCGTTCGATCATGGAAAATGAAGCCGTCGCCATTCGAAGAAAACACGAAAGGGATATCCAGCGTTTCGGCATAGCCAAGGGCCTGCTGCATCCCGCCGCCAACAGGATGCTTGTTGTCCTTCGCTTCGATGATTGCGATCGGGATGTTGGGCTTGGTAGAGAGTATGTAGTCGGCGCGTTTGCCCTCGCCGCGGCTTACCATTTTACCGCGCACGATGATCCGCCCCTTGGTGAAGCTGACTTCTTCTCGGATCTGAGTGTCGACGTTCCACCCTGCGGCGACCAGCGCGGGAGTGATGAATTTCGTGCAGATATCTCGCTCGCTAAAAATCCGCTTATCCAAGTCGCCCTACCAAATTTCTTAACCAGCAGTTCAATCCCTGACGCTACTTTGTTACAATGCACAAAGACAAGTAAGAGCACTGATGGCTGGTCAGGCAATGCGAGGGCGCTGAAACCTCTTTTCGTCATGCCCGACTGAGTGGCGGAATGTCGCAAGCCCAAGTAGCCAGGCGATTTCGCGTCTAGTTGGCGAAGGCACAAGGTTTTGGCAGCCTGTGAGGAATGCACGCATCGGACGATGTCAATCAATGTGCCGGTGCTCGATGCCCGCTCGGCAACCGTAGTATCGGCTATGCCGAACACGATGGCCGTGGTTCATGGGCCCGCCTGTATCGCGGCCGTTTCCCCTCATGCCTAAGGATGCCAGAGACCCCTGGGCTTCAGGCGGTCGGCCCGAAACCACATCCAAGCCGGATCATTGAGAAGCCGAGCCGCACTTGATCGAGCAGCTCGGTAATTTCAAACTCGATTTGAGAAAATACGAGGCGAGATCAACTGGACCCAGCCTATGCCTCAATTTTTCGCCGGAATGACGATCCGCATTTCCTATTCTTGATTGGGGATGAATACTGTTCCACATCCCGGAAAGACCAGTGTCTGTCCTTTTACAACTATCAGCCCTGCTTCGATATAGCGCGCTAGCAAGCTTTCGGCTTGTATCCTGTCCAGCTCACTATCAGCTGCTTCCAGTGCGTCCACCGCCTTGTGATAGTCCATCATGCCTTGATCATCGACATAAGTGGCGAGCACGAGGAACCCGCCAGCATATTGAGAGTCGTGGTCATGAAACAGGCTTCTCATGAATTTGCGGTCCCACCAGGTAGAGCGTTTGTCTGTTTCCATCATTCTTTTCCTTTTGTTGAACTTGATTTGGAAGGTATTTTGTCCGCCCAGCGGACATGATTTTCCGGCATGGCATGCTCGGTCCCCTTGAGGGCCCGGCGTCGTCCGTTGCAACGCGCACTATCGAACAAGCCCTGCCGGTAAGTATTCAAGAGCGAGAACTATCGCTCCGTTGTCGCCCAGCGCGCCCGTTGATGGCCCCATTCCAACGGAAATGGCTCAAGCAAGCGCGGGAGCGACAGGTCGTGTCCCTGCGAGCCATTGAGGATTTGCTCGACAATGTCGGGCGCGAGCAATGTCAGTCTCAAGACGCGCGTCATGTATGAATGAGAAATCCGCTCGCTCTCAGCCAGTTCACCGATGGTAGCGAACTCACCGCTCTCCAGCATGCGCTTCCAACGGAAGGCGCGGCCCAGCGCCTTGACCAGCGTACTGTCGCTCCGGTGGGTCTGCGGCGCATCCGCCGGCAGCTGGATCTCCTTCCGGCCGCCGCGTTTCACCACGCGGAACGGAACATGCAGGGTCATGGTAGCAGGGACAACGTGAGGGCAGGGGCGGGTCATGCTGCCTGCCCAACTTCGCCCGCCAGCATTTCCGCCGCCAGACCATTCAGCCCGTCGATACGCAACCGGACGTTCAGGCCATCAGTCCCGACATCGACACGCTCGACCAGCAGCGTGGCAATCCGCGCCTGTTCGGCTGGGAAGAGTTCATCCCAAAGCGGATCAAGCTGGCTCAGCGCGTGGCGGACATCTGTCTCGCTGATATCCCCAATGTCGCCGCGCCACGCTGACGTTTGCTCGCGAGCCGACTGCCAGGTGCCAGCAATGATCTCCGGCTGCCGGAACACGGCGCGAAGTTGATTGATTACAGCTGCCTCTATGTCGCCGGCAGGGACCCGACCTACGGGACAGGCGCCAGCGCCGTGCTTCAGAACAGTCTGGCTGACATAATAGCGATAGAGCCTGCCGCCTTTGCGGGTATGGCTTGGCGAGAAGGCTGCCCCGTCGGGGCCGAATATCAGCCCCTTCAGTAGTGCCGGCGTCTGTGCACGGGTACGCGCGGCACGGATGCGCGGGCTTTCCGTCAAAATGGTATGGACCTTGTCCCACAGGTCCCGCTCGATGAGCGCACGGTGTTCGCCGGGATAGCTCTCGCCCTTGTGCACTGCCTCGCCGAGGTAGACCCGGTTCGATAGCACCCGGTAGATGGCCTTTTTGTCGATGCGGTTACCGCGCGAGGTCCGGATGCCGCGGCTCTCCACCTCACGCGCCAGTTCGGTGCAGGAGCCAAGCTCGAGGAAGCGGGAAAAGATCCAGCGGACGTGCGCAGCATCCTCGTCGCGAACGATCAGCTTTCGGTCCTTGACCTCGTAGCCCAGCGGTGGGTTGCCGCCCATCCACATTCCCTTCATCCGGCTGGCGCGGAACTTGTCCCGGATCCGCTCGGCTGTCACCTCGCGCTCGAACTGCGCAAAGGAGAGCAGTATGTTCAGGGTCAGCCGGCCCATGGAGGTGGTTGTGTTGAAGGACTGGGTCACGCTTACGAAGGTAACGCCGTTGCGGTCGAAGACCTCGACCAGCTTGGAGAAGTCCATAAGCGAGCGGCTGAGCCGGTCAATCTTGTAGACCACCACCACATCCACGAGCCCGTCCTCGATGTCGGCTATCAGGCGCTGCAGGGCAGGGCGCTCCAGCGTGCCCCCGGAAATGCCACCGTCGTCATACTGATCGCGAACCAACACCCAGCCCTCTGAGCGCTGCGAAGCTATGTAGGCCTCGCAGGCCTCGCGCTGGGCATGGAGCGAGTTGAACTCCTGCTCCAGCCCTTCCTCGGAAGATTTGCGGGTATAGACCGCACAGCGCAGCTTGCGAACGATCGGCTTCGTGTTGTCCGAGGTACGCGTCATGCCCGACCCCGGTGGTTCCTGAGGCCGAAGAAGACCCAGCCGTTCCAGCGCGTGCCGGTAATGGCGCGGGCGAGGGCGGAAATGGATTTGAAGGGACGGCCCTGCCACTCGAACCCACCGGTGGTGACAGTAACGACATGCTCGGTGCCCTGCCACTCGCGGATCAGCCGCGTTCCGGCGATGGGCATCAGATCGGTACGAATGCGGCTCTTCTTGCGATCGCCGCCATCCAGCTCCTCGCCCAGTCGCTCCAGCCGCCGGGCCGTTTCCAGCTTCAAGCCGCCATAGGCCAGCTCCTGGATACGGTAAGCCAGCCTGCTCTCCAGGTAGCGACGGTTGAAGGGTGGCGGCACGCTGCCGAATAGCTCGTGCCATTGCCTTTTCAGTTCCGCTACCGGCTCGCTCTTAAGGGCGGCCAGTCGCGCGGGGATCGGATCGACGTTCATGATGTTCATCCAATTTTTGCTTTCGTCGATCCGAACTACCGCTCTGTCCGGGCCGAATGTGTAGTTGCCAGATACCCGCTGTTGCGAACTGTCTCCGTAAAGTCGCTGTTTCGCATCCGGAGGCGTAGGAGGCCGAGACAAAGGAGAGTACAGAGCTCCCGCCGTCGCTCGGAAACTGTCATCCGGCCTGCCTGCAGGGGATTGGAGCCGCGGGTCACCGCCCACGCTCCGGTTCAGACTGACGCCAGTCGCTAGATTGGGAGTGGAGTGTCGGGGCAGGGGTGAGCAATGGAAGCGAAAACCTGACCTGCGAGCAATACTCGCCGCGGGTTGGAAACCTGCAGACGAGGTGGAAACCTGGGGTCACTGAGTGGAAACCCCCTTTTTTTGCTCGGAACTGGCGCATGCGCGAGGCTAAGCCCACCGCATGCGACAACTCGCCGGAAGGACCCGGAACGCCCTCGGGGCAGGAGCAGGTGGAGAGGGTTGTCGGGTGATAAGTACAACTTCTCATCACTTCGAGCCTCGTGCAAAGCTTATGGCTGGAAGGTTGGCCTGCACGTTGTCGAGGAGCTGCTGAAGGGCGGCGCGCTCTGCTTCTTCTTTCGAGTCAACCTGCGTCGGCTTGCGCTGCGGCACTCTACGAGACGCTATCGCAAGTTCCGTTTCGACAGTAGCAGCGAACTCCGCGATCGCCTCCGTAAAGTAGTGCCACGTCCGGATGGGGTGACCCTTGCGACGGGCTGTAGCCTTCTTTCGCAATAGAGGCAGAATATGGGCCTCAAGGTCGTAGCCATGCTCGATCAACTGAAACAGACTGAGGCAATCCAAGCGCAGGAGGTCCCTGTCTGTCGGCGTGATCCAGGTCCCGAGCGCAGCGATGCAGATCTCCAGCACATCTTCTTCAGCAGAAGTAGTAAGTAATTTATTGCTATTGTTATGGAGAGCAAATTTTTCCGCCGCACGGAGCAAATTTTGCTTCTCAAGGGCTGCCATAAACTCTGGTTGCGAGGGCTCTTTCACATATTGGCCAAGTTCCCTGTGGCCACCCAGTGGCAGCTGTGCGCGGCCTAGCCAGCCTATAAGATGGTAAACATTGCTGATCTGATGGAAGTTGGCACAGCGACCAATGGTCCGGAGTAGGCCATAATTTTCCAGAATCCGGAGATGGTTTTGGACGGTGCGGCGCGAGCATCCCAAACTGGCCGCCATGGCTTCCTTCTTGTAGTAGCTGCAGCCATAGGCATCAGCTTTCCGCGCAAGGAACAACAGCAGGGCCTTTGGCCCTTGGGGAATGGTCCGAAAGCCGTCTGCCCAAGACAGTGCATATATGTTTGTATAGCAGGTCGGAGCGGCTCTCCGTTTGTCGCAAGGCGTTGGCATTATAGGGCCCTCTGGCGGCGGCTATTTAGCCAGGCTTGAACATCGCTGCGCTTCCAACCTACCGCGCGTTTGCCCAAGTGCACGGGAGTGTCAATGGCGGAGCAAAAACCAGCCACGGGGCGGCGTAAAAGCAGGCCACGTTTATGCGCGCACTTGAGCCCGC
>NZ_CAMZMW010000010.1:0-142806 GCF_947311865.1 Paracoccus sp. PARArs4
TGGCGCCGCGTTGCGACCCGCTACGACAGGTGCCCGAAGGTCTTTCTGTCCGCCATCGCTCTCGCCGCAACTGTCATCTTCTGGCTTTGAAAATTAACGAGTCTGGAGCCTAGGGATGCACGGGCGTATCCCCCGTATCCTTCAACTCCTCTATGAACCAACTGGTGTCATGGCCGCGACCCCCGAGGAGCCAGTCCACGTCCGTCAGGCTGCTCAGCAATGCTCTTGCACCGATGTCATCGCTGACCTGACCCGCCGTGGCGAACAGGTTAAGAGACCGGCCTTTTCTGTCGCAAATAGCGTACAGCTTGGTGTTCCGTTCTGGGGTAAAAACTGACAGTTTCTTCTTCCCGCGAACCCTCTGGTCCGACCAATCATGACGGTCTTCGTTTCGCCGCGCTCGGACGCCAGGTCAGCCATCATCGGGGCGAAGACGCCCTTGTCACTCCAGCGCTTCCAATGATTGTAGCGCGTCTTGTGGGACCACGGGCTGCATGCGCAGCACGCCATCGCAAGCCATTGCGATTGACGAATACAATGCCGCTCGAGGCACGCCGGCCATCGATTCGTGGCTTGCCATGGCTCTTGGGAAAGAACGGCCGCAGCCGCGCCAACGGTTCGTCGCTCAGCCAGAAAGGATTGCTCATCATGCCTCTATCTTTGCAACGGGGAATCGCCCCGTTAGACGGAAAGCAATGGGTCCTGACCCTAGGACGGGGATCAGTCCACGCGCACCCGGTATTCAGGCTGGCCTGCGACATCGGCGGGCACGGACATGACGCAGCCATCCTCGGGGGTGGGGTCGTCCAGGCCCTGCGTGGCCGATGTCACGAACAGGCGCGTCAGTTCCGGTCCGCCGAAAGCGGGGCAACTGACATGGCGGGCGGGCAGGTCGATGGCGCGGTCGAACCGCCCCTCGGCGTCATATCGCGCGACGCGGGACGCGCCCCATTGCGCGGTCCAGAAGCCGCCCTGCGCGTCGATCACCGCGCCGTCGGGGTTCAGCCCCTCGGCCGACAGGTCCAGCCAAGGCTGCGGGTCGCCCGCGGGCCAGCCATCGGCATCCAGCGCGACCTTCCAGACGATGGATCGTGCGGTATCGGCGAAATGCGCGTGCCGCCCATCGGGGGGGAAGCAGATGGCGTTCGTGATGGTGATGGCGGGGAACAGGCGGCGCAGCTCGCCCCGGTGATAGCGCCAGATCGAGCCCGCGCCATCCTCGGCGTTCAGGCCCATCGTCCCGATCCAGAAGCCCCCCTGCGGGTCGGCGCGGCCATCGTTCGATCGCGTGACCGGGTTGTCGGCCTCGAGCGCGACAAGCGGACGGCTGCTGCCGTCGCGCAGGTCGAACAGCGACAGCGCGCGGCTGGAGGCCACGATCAGGCGGTCGCGGTCCACGATCCCCGCCGCCGAGACGTGATCCTCGAACCGCCATTCGCGGCGTTCCCCGCCGGGTTCGCGCATGAACATGCGCCGCCCCAGGATGTCGAACCAGATCAGCGCGTTGCGATCCGAATGCCACAACGCGCCCTCACCCAGCTGGCACTGCCCCGCGTCGAAGATCATGCGGCGACCTTGTCCCATGCGGCGACCATGCGGCGCGCCTTGTCAGAGACCACCTGCGGCGTGTCGCCGGGCTTGTACATGGACGAGCCGATCCCGAAGCCCGCAGCGCCCGCCTGGCGCCACTCGGCCATGTTGTCGGCGGAAACCCCGCCCACGGCCCAGCAGTCGACATCCTTGGGCAGCACCGCCCGCATCGCGCGCAGGCCGACGGGGCCGATCAGTTCGCCCGGGAACATCTTAAGCCCGCTTGCGCCCGCATCCAGCGCCACGAAGGCCTCGGACGGGGTCATGACGCCCGGAAAGCTGTCCATCCCCTCGGCGCGGGTGGCGCGGATGACATCGGCGTTGCAATTGGGCGACAGGACCATGCGACCGCCTGCACGGGCCACGTCGCGGACCTGTTCCACTGTCAGGACGGTGCCTGCGCCGATGGTGGCGTCCTGTCCGAATTCGCGGGCCATGACGGCGATGCTGTCGATGGGATCGGGCGAATTCAGCGGAACCTCGATCCGGGTGACGCCGGCCTCGATCAGGGCGCGGGCGATGGCGGAGGCCTCGGGCGGGGTCAGGCCGCGCAGGATGGCGATGAGGGGTCGTGACATGGATCAGCCTTCCGATCTGAAGCGGTCATGGGCGGCGTTCAGGCCCGCAAGCGTCGCATCCTCGACCGAGACGCTGCGCGGGGCCAGGCCCTGCGCCGTCAGGGCTTCGGCATAGAGACGCGCAAGGCCGGATGCGCCGATGATGGTGATGTCGCTGCCCAGCCACCAGGGCTTGGTCGCGGCCAGTTCCCAGCCGATCAGCGTGCCCGACAGGCGGGCGCGGGCGACGGGCGCGGGCAGTTCGCCAAGCAGCCCCTCGGCGCGGATCTGGAACAGGCCGCCATAGCCGCGTTCGGGGCGCGCGATGGCGTCGGACACCGCCGACAGGAAGGTCGGCAGGTCGCAGCCATCCGTGCCGACCGAATGGCGCAGCACGGAATGGCCCGCGATCAGACCGAAGATCTCGCCTGTCATGACGGACTTGAAGTTGCAGATCTCGCCGGCCGAGATGCGGACCCATTTCGTATGGGTGCCGGGCAGGCAGATCACGCCGTCGAATTGCGGATCGGCGGCCAGCAGGCCCGCGATCTGCGTTTCCTCGCCGCGCATCACGTCGGCGGGGTCGGTCTGCTTGACGCCGCAGACGATCCGCACGGGGCGGCCCCCCGGATCGCCCGGCACCGCGACGATGCGCGGCTGGGCGGGGCAGGGCACGGCGGCATAGGGGGCCTCGGACCAGCCCTGACGAGAGCCCACCATGCCGCAGGCGATGACGGGGACGGCGGGCCATCCCTGCGTGGCCTCGGCCAGGACGGCGGCGAAATCGTCGGGGGCAAGGCCGCCCATGCCGCGCGGGTCGGTCCGGGCCTCGACGGGCGCGCGGCCCGACATGGCCCACAGCCTCAGGTTGGTCGTGCCCCAGTCGGCGGCAATCCAGTCGATCGTTCCTGTCACAGACGCTCTCCTTCGATGACGGCGATGGACTGCGGGAAGGCGGGCGGCAGTGCAACCCCCTGCGCCATGAGAACCGCCCCCGAGACGCGGATTTCCCCGTCCGTCAGCGCCACATGCGAGGTGGAGTGCCGCGACGGAGCCTCGATCATGTGCAGGCGATAGGTGGCCTGAGGATCCAGCCCGGTCAGCCGCAACAGCGGCGGCTGCAGCGCGACGGGCGCGGTGATCTGGGCCGCGAACAGCACGAAGCGCGATCCGTCGGCGGCCAGCTGCATCTCGGCCAGCGCGTCGTCGGGGCGGTCCAGCCGCCAGATGTCGCCCGCCATCATCCAGTCGCGATTGGCCTTCCACCAGGCGGTGACGCGGGTCAGGGTCGCGGCCTCGTCCTCGGTCAGCTCGTGCGGGTCCATCTCGAAGCCCATGTGCCGCTGCGCCGCGGTCCATGCGCGCAGGGCCATCGGCAGGACGCGGTGGCTGGTGTGGCAGTCGCGCGGGCCGACATGGCTGCCGGTCGCGCAGGCGGGCAGCAGCGATGCCGCGTGGTGCTGGATGCGCAGCCGTTCCAGCGCGTCGTTGCTGTCCGACAGCCAGACCCGTCCGCAGCGGGTCAGGATGCCCGCGTCGATGCGCCCCCCGCCCGAGGCGCAGCTTTCGAATTCGACCGCCGGATGCGCCGCCCGCAGCCGGTCCAGCAGGGCATAGACGCCGCGTGTCTGGGCCGCGTCGGGGAAGGGGGTCAGCCGGTTGTGGTCCCATTTCACGTAATCGATGTCGTTGCCGGACAGCACGGCGTCGATGCGGGCGAACAGGTGGTCGCGCACGTCCTCGCGGCTCATGTCCAGGTGCAGCTGGTTGCGGCCGCGGATCTGGTCGACCGGTCCCATGACCCAGTCGGGATGGGCGCGGTGAAGGTCGCTTTCCTCGTTGATCATCTCGGGTTCGAACCACAGGCCGAAGCGCATGCCCAGACCGCGGACGTGGTCGATCAGCGGGCCGAAGCCCTCGGGGTGCTTGCGCGGGTCGATGACCCAATCCCCAAGCGACGAGGTGTCGTCGTCGCGCAGCCCGAACCAGCCGTCGTCCAGCACGAAACGCTCGGCCCCCAGTTCGGCGGCGCGGTCCGCGATGCGGCGCAGCTCGGCCTGGTCGTGGCGGAAATAGATCGCCTCCCACCCGTTGTAATGGACGGGGCGAGGCTGGCGCGCGGGCGGCAGGTTGTCGCGGATATGGCGCTGGAACGGGATCGCCGTGCCGTTGAGGCCCCCGTCGCTGCGCGCGACGATCATCTCGGCGGTGGCAAAGACCGTGGCGGGGGCGCGTTCCGATCCGGTGACATGGCCCAGCTGCAACTGGCGGCGACCCTCGGGCAGGGTCTCGACCACCATGCGGTGACCGCCGGACCAGCCGTAATGGATGGCCGCATTCTCGCCCCGCGTGTTGGTCGTGCCCTGGGTCGCCAGGATCATGTGCGGCGGATGTTCGTGACCCGATCGTCCGGTGCGGGCCTCGCGCACCCGCATCCCGTGGTCGAGGACCGTGGTGACCGGCTGCCATTCGCGCGTCCAGCGGCCCGCGAATTCGGTCAGCCGGTCCAGATGCGCGGGCAGGGGCAGCGCCCCCGCCGTCAGCCAGTGCAGCCGGATGGGCGCGTCCGACCGCAGGCTGGCCGAGAACCCGACCAGCCCGTGATCCAGCGCGCGGATGGTGAAGTCCAGCGCCAGCCCCTGCGCGACATGGCGCAGGATCAGCGTGTCGCCGTCGCGATCCGCGCGGTCGAAGCGCCATTCGGGCGCCAGTTCCGCGCCGTCCGCCCCGAAGGCCACCAGCCCTGGCTGCCCCGGAAAGCTGCGCCGCGCCTCGGGGGTCAGGGACAGGGGCGGCACCTGGTCCAGCATGCCGCCGGTGATGCCGCCGCGCCCCGCCGCGACCATCGCGGCCAAGTCGGTATCCTCGGGCAGGGGCGCGCCCCAGTAGTGGCAGCAGGCAAGCCCGCCATCGGACCCGAACACGAAGGTCTGGGTCGGGGTGTCGATCCGCCAGAAGCTCATTTCACGGCACCGAGCGTCAGGCCGGCGATGAAGTGGCGCTGCATCAGGAAGAACATCAGGACGGGCGGAAGCGCCGCCAGGATCGACCCCGCGCTGACCAGGTGCCACGCCGCGATCCACTGCCCGTTGAGGCTGTTCAGACCCGCCGTGATCGGCTGCGTGCTGGCACCCGTGGTCAGCACCGTCGCCCAGAAATAGTCGTTCCAGATGAAGGTGAAGATCAGCACCGACAGCGCGGCGATGGCCGGACGCACCAGAGGCATGACGATGTGCCAGAAGATCTGCCACTCGGTCACGCCCTCGACGCGGGCGGCCTCGATCAGTTCCTTGGGCAGGGCCTTGATGAAGTTGCGCATGAACAGCGTGCAGAAGCCGGTCTGGAACGCGATGTGGAACAGCGCCAGCCCGGTGATGCTGTTGTACAGCCCCATGTTCACCGTCAGGTCGCGCACCGGCACCATCAGGATCTGGAAGGGCACGAAATTGCCCGCCACGAACATGAAGAACACGACCATCGACAGGCGGAACCTGTAGACCGCCAGCGCGAAGCCCGTCAGGCAGGACAGCCCGACCGCGCCGATCACCACGGGGATCGTCACGCGGAAGCTGTTCCACAGGTACTGCGCGAAGGGCGAGTTGCGGAACACGTCGAGGTAGTTCTCGAAGGCGATGCGCGAGGGCATGCCGAAGTAATTGCCGGCGGCCAGGTCCCCCGAGGGGCGGAACGAGGTCAGCGCGACCCCCAGAAGCGGCAGCAGCCACAGGACCAGCATGATCGGCAGGGCGATCTTGTATCCGCGCTGCGCGGCGGGCGACAGGGTCTGGATGGGACGGGGAAACATGGGTCAGACCCCTTTCTCGTCGCGCCACATCTTCCAGATGAAGCCCGAAATGAAGATCATCATGATGGCGAACAGCACCACGGCGATGGCCGCGCCATAGCCCATGCGATAGCCGTATTCCGACAGCGCCTGTTCATACATGTAGTAGGACAGCACCCGCGACGACCCGAAGGGTCCGCCCGCCGTCATGATCGACACGAGGTCGAAGCTGCGCAGCGCGCCGATGACGGTGACGACGACCGCGATGAAGGTCGCGGGCCGCAGCTGCGGGATGATGACGTGCCACAGCATCTTCCAGCCCTTCGCGCCGTCCAGGCGCGCGGCCTCGATCTGGTCGGGGGCGACGGCGTTCAGGCCCGTCAGGTACAGGATCATGCAATAGGCGATCTGCGGCCACAGGCCCGCCGCGATGATGCCGTAGGTCACGAAGCGCTCGTCGGCCAGGATGGCCACACCGTCCCCGGTCACCGCCTCGATCAGGGTATAGAGCAGCCCGAAATCGGGCGCGTAGAACCACGAGAACATCAGGCCGACGACGACCTGGCTGATCACGAAGGGGAAGAAGAACAGCGACTTGTAGATGCGGATGCCGCGCACGGTCTGGTTCAGGAACAGCGCGATCAGCAGCCCGAACGGCACCGCCAGCATGTACAGGACCAGCCAGATGACGTTGTTCTTCAGGCTGGTATAGAACGCCTCGTCCCACCAAAGCTCGGAATAGTTGGACAGGCCGATCCAGCGCGCCTCGCCGATGCCGTCCCAGGAATGGAACGAGATCCAGAAGGACTGGAAGATCGGGATGACGACATAGACGGCGAACATCAGGATGCCGGGCGCAAGGAACAGCCAGGGCGTCAGCTGGCTGCGACGGCGCCTGCGCGGCGCGGGCGTGCCATGCGTATCGGGGGTGACGGACATCACGTCCTCCGGGGTGGGTCAGCGGATGGGAAGGGGCGGGGGCGATCCGTGCCGCCCCCGCCTTGGATGCCGATGGCGGCGCTTACTGCCCGGCCAGGCGCTGGCGCTGGCGCTCCAGCCGGTCGAGGATGTTGTCCAGGCGCTCGGGGCGGACCATGAACTCCTGGAAGCCCTCCATCCCGGCCTTGGCCATTTCCGGGCTGGCGTCGCGGTCGAAGAACTGCGCGATGCCGCCTTCGGCCGTGGACAGCAGCTCGAAGCCCTGCTGCAGATAGGGGTCCTCACCCACGCTGCTCTCGGCGTTGATCGGCAGCTGGCCAAGCGTCTCGTTCATCTTGGTCTGCACGTCGGCGCGGGCCAGGAAGGCCAGGAACAGCTTGGCATCCTCGGGGTTCTTGGCGCCCGCGGGGATGTGGATGGTGTCGGTCGGCGCATCCTCGGCGCGCGGGATCGAGGCGTCGACGGTCGGGAAGGGCATGAAGCCCAGGTTCTCGTCGGTCATGCCGCCATCCTTGAAGGCCGCGACCGCGAAGTTGCCCATGACATAGTTGGCGGCCTTGCCCTGGACCAGGTTCGCCACCGCGTCCTGCCAGTCGATGGCGGCGTGGTTGTCGGTGGTATAGGGCAGCACCTTTTCCCAGTTCGCGAAGGTCGCCTTGACGCGATCGTCGGTCCAGGGAACCTCGCCCGAGGTCAGCTGCATGTGGAAGTCGTAGCCGTTCGTGCGCAGGTTCAGATAGTCGAAGATCCCCGCGATGGGCCACAGCGCCTTGCTGCCCGTGGTCAGGCAGTCGATGCCGGCGGCGTCGATCTTCTCGCAGGCGGCGACGAAATCGTCCCAGGTCTCGATGGTGTCGGGATCGACGCCCGCCTGCGCATAGGCGTCGCGGTTGAAGTAGATGCCCCACTGGTAATAGGTGTAGGGCACGCCCCACTGCTTGCCGTCGATCGTCATCGAGGACGCGGCGGAACCCAGGCTCTCCTCCAGCCCGTTCTCGGCCCAGACGTCGGACACGTCCATGAACTGGTTCGCCTCGACGAAGGGGCGCATCCGGTTGCCCGCATACCAGTTCGCAAGATCCGGCGCGTCGGCGGTCAGGAAGTTGCGGATGGCGGTCTTGTACCCCTCGTGATCGAAGACGTTCACCTCGACCTTGATGTCGGGATGTTCGGCCTCGAAATCCGCGATCAGCTGTTCGAACGCCGCCTTGGGGGCGGGGTCGGACGCGTCGGTGTTCATCACCAGCGTGCGGGTCTGCGCGAATGCGGGGGCGGTGGTGGCCAGCAATGCGGCCATCGCCAGTCCGTGCTTGACTTGGAACATGATCTCCTCCCGAGTTGGTTCCAATATTTGAGACTTGGTTTTGAATATTGAAACTATGCGGCGAATCGACTAGCCTGTCAACAAGGGCCAGAACGGGAGGGGGACGGCGACGTGACGGCAATGGACCGCGAGACATCGGACGGAACGGTGGGTCGCACCCTAGCGGTGCTGGACCTCGTGGCCGAATACGGCCGCCCCGTCCGCTTTGCCGAGATCCTGCCGCGTGCGGGCCTGCCCAAGGCCACGCTCTATCGTTTCCTGCAGGTGCTGGCGCATCAGGACATGCTGGTCTTCGACGAGGACCGGCAGACCTATGCGCCGGGGATGCGGCTGGTGCGCCTTGCCCATTCGGCCTGGGCGCAGTCCAGCCTTGCGCCGCTGGCCAAGGACATCATCGACGCGCTGGCCGCCCGCATAGGGCAGACCGTGCACCTTGCGCAGCTGGACAACGGCGCCGTGCTGTATGTCGACAAGCGCAACGCCCAGAAACCGGTCGAGATGTTCTCGCAGTCGGGCAAGATCGGTCCGGCCTATTGCACCGGCGTCGGCAAGGCCATGCTGGCCCATCTGCCCGAGGACCGGCTGGCGCAGGCCATCGCGCGGCAGTCCTTTCACGGGCACACGCCCAACACCATCACCACCCCCGAGGCGCTGCGCGCCGAGCTGGGCGTGATCCGCGAGCGCGGCTTCGCGCTGGACGACGAGGAACACGAGGCCGGCATCGCCTGCATCGCGGTTCCGATCCTGTCGGCATCCGGGCGGATGCTGGGCGCGATCTCGGTCACCACCACCACCGCCACGACCTCTCGCGACGAATTGCTGTCGCTGGCCGGTCCCGTATCCGACGCCAGCGCGGCCATCGCCGCCGCGGCCGAGGCGTGGCGTTTTCCTGAAACCAAGCAATGAGGTCCGCATGTCCGGCGTTCAGCTGAACCGCGTCACCAAGGATTTCGGCCCCGTGCGGGTCATTCACGGCGTCGATCTGCAGGTCGATCAGGGCGAGTTCTGCGTCTTTGTCGGGCCTTCGGGCTGCGGCAAGTCCACGCTGCTGCGCATGATCGCGGGCCTGGAGGAGACCAGCGACGGCCAGATCCGCATCGAGGCCGACGACGTCACCCATGCCGAGCCCGCCGATCGCGGCGTGGCGATGGTGTTCCAGACCTACGCGCTCTATCCGCACATGACCGTGGCCGAGAACATGGGCTTCGGGCTGAAGATGAACGGCCACCCCAAGGCCGAGATCCACGAGAAGGTCGCCGAGGCCGCGCGCATCCTGAAACTGGAGCCGCTGCTGGACCGCAAGCCCGCCGCCCTGTCGGGCGGTCAGCGCCAGCGCGTCGCCATCGGTCGCGCCATCGTGCGCGGGCCCAAGGTCTTCCTGTTCGACGAGCCGCTGTCGAACCTGGATGCCGAGTTGCGCGTCGAGATGCGGGCCGAGATCGCGCGCCTGCACCGCGAGATCAAGGCCACGATGATCTATGTCACCCATGACCAGGTCGAGGCGATGACGATGGCCGACAAGATCGTCGTCCTGCGCGCGGGCCGGATCGAGCAGGTCGGCGCGCCGATGCACCTGTACGACGATCCCGACAACCGCTTCGTCGCGGGCTTCATCGGCAGCCCCTCGATGAACTTCGTCGCGGGGCAGGTGACCGACGGGCAGCTTGTCGTGCCGGCCTTCGATGCACCGGTGCCCCATTCCAACGGCAACCTTCTGGAGGGCCGCAAGGTCGAGATGGGCCTGCGTCCCGACGCGCTGAAGATCACCGGCGACGGTCCCTTCCGCGTCGAGATGGCCGAGAACCTGGGCGGCATGACCTTCGCGCATCTGACCGCCCCTTCGGGCGAGAAGCTGGTCGTGCAGACCGATCAGCGGCTGGACCCCGCGGGCGGCGGCACGGTGGGGCTGAGCTTCGATCCGGCGGCGGCCTACTACTTCGACGCCGAGACCGGGCAGCGCCTGAGATGAGCGATCTTCGGATTGGCCTCGTGGGCCTGGGCACCATCGCCCGCGCCCAGCATCTGCCCGCCATCGAGGCGACGGCGGGCATGGTGCTGACCGATGTCGCAAGCCGCAATGCGCAGGCCGAGGGCGTGGCGAACCACCCCGATGTCGATGCGCTTCTGGCGGCGGGCGGGGTGGATGCCGTGTCGCTGTGCACGCCGCCGCAGGGGCGGTTCGAGCAGGCCATGTCGGTCCTGCGCGCGAACCGCCACCTGATGCTGGAAAAGCCCCCCGGCGCGACCCTGTCCGAACTGGAGCTGCTGGCCGCCGAGGCGAAATCGCGCGGCCTGACCATCTTCGCGACATGGCACTCGCGCGAGGCCGCGGCCGTCGATGCCTGCCGCGACTGGCTGGCGGGTCGCACGCTGCACCGCACCCATATCGACTGGGCCGAGGATGTGCGCAAATGGCATCCCGGCCAGCAATGGATCTGGCAGGCGGGCGGGCTTGGCGTCTTCGATCCGGGCATCAACGCGCTGTCGATCCTGACCGCCGTGCTGCCCGCGCCCGCGCGCATGGTCGGGGCCGAGTTGCATGTGCCGTCGAACTGCCAGACACCCATCGCCGCCGATCTGATGATGGATGCGGGCCACCCCGTCACCGCGCGGCTGGACTGGCGCCAGCAGGGCGCGGATATCTGGCAGATCCGCTTCGAGACCGATGCCGGTACCGCGATCCTGTCCGAGGGCGGTGCGCGCCTGACCATCGACGGAAGCGAGATGCAGTCGGGCGGGAACCGCGAATACGCCCGCCTCTATGCCCGCTTCGGCGACCTGGTCGCCCGCGGCGACAGCGATTTCGACCTTGCCCCGCTGCGGCTTGTCGCCGACGCGTTCATGAACGGCCGCATCCATGCGGCACCCGAATTCCAGGACTGACACCATGAAGATCACCCAGATCGAAACCTTCATCGTTCCGCCGCGCTGGTGCTTCGTCAAGATCAGCACCGACGAGGGCGTCTGCGGCTGGGGCGAGCCCGTGCTGGAAGGCCGCGCCGCATCCGTCGCCGCCTGCGTCGAAGAGCTGTCGGATTACCTGATCGGCCGCGACCCGCGCCTGATCCAGGATCACTGGACGGTCATGTATCGCGCAGGCTTCTATCGCGGCGGCGGCATCCACATGTCGGCCATCGCGGGGCTTGACCAGGCGCTGTGGGACATCAAGGGCAAGGATCTGGGCGTTCCTGTCCATTCGCTTCTTGGCGGTCAGCTGCGCGACCGCATCCGCGTCTACAGCTGGATCGGCGGCGACCGTCCGGGCGACACGGCCCGCATGGCCCGCGATTGCGGCGACCGCGGCTTTACCGCCGTCAAGATGAACGGCACCGAAGAGATGCAGTTCGTCGATACCCACGCCAAGGTCGACCAGGTGCTGGAGCGCGTGCAGGCCATCCGCGACGAGATGGGGCAGGATTTCGGCATCGGCATCGACTTCCACGGTCGCGTCCATCGCCCCATGGCCAAGGTGCTGGCCAAGGAGCTGGAACCCTTCCGCCTGATGTTCATCGAGGAACCGGTCCTGTCCGAACATGCCGAGGCCCTGCGCGAGATCGCGAACCATTGTTCCACCCCCATCGCCCTGGGCGAGCGGCTCTATACGCGGTGGGACTTCAAGTCGATCCTGCAGGGCGGCTTCGTGGACATCATCCAGCCCGATCCCAGCCATTCGGGCGGCATCACCGAGACCTATCGCATCGCGTCCATGGCCGAATCCTATGACGTGGCGCTTGCGCTGCACTGCCCGCTTGGCCCCATCGCGCTGGCTGCGAACCTGCAGCTGGATGCCGTCTGCTACAACGCCTTCATCCAGGAACAGTCGCTCGGGATCCATTACAACAAGGGCAGCGACCTGCTGGACTACCTGGTCGATCCGAGCGTCTTCGACTATGACGACGGCTTCGTGAAGATCCCGCAGGGTCCGGGCCTGGGCATCGAGGTGAACGAGGCCAAGGTCCGCGAGATGGCCGCCGAGGGCCATCGCTGGCGCAACCCCGTCTGGCGCCATGCCGACGGCAGCTTTGCAGAGTGGTGATCATGCGCGAGACGCTGAAACTGAACGACGGCTGGACCTTCGCGCCCGGCCATGCCGACCCTGCCGCCGTTCTGGCGGGGCAGGCGGTGCGCCTGCCGCATAACGCGGTGGACATGCCGCTGACCTATTTCGACGAGGCATGCTTCCAGAAGCCCTTCACCTATCAGCGCGTGATCGCCGCCGATCCTGCGTGGGCGGGGCGGCGGGTCCGGCTGCGCTTCGACGGGGCGATGGCGGATTCGCGCGTCTTCGTGAACGGGGTGCAGGTCGTGGCCCATCCCGACGGCTATACCCCCTTCACCGCCGATCTGACCGATCACCTGGGCGATGGCCAGGCGGTCGTGACCGTGCATCTGGACGGGTCGGAAAACCCCGCGATCCCGCCCTTCGGCGCGCAGATCGACTATCTGACCTATGCGGGCATCTATCGCGATGTCTGGCTGGAGGTTCTGCCCGAACGCCACCTGACGAACGCGCGCATCCTGACGCCGGACGCGCTGTCGGATGAAAAGACCGTCGTGATCCGCCCCGAGGTCACCGCCCCCGGCCCCGTCCGCGCCCGCCTGCTGGACGGCGACCGCGAGATCGCCGCGGCCGAGGGCGAGGGAGAGCTGACCCTGTCGGGCCTGACCGGCCTGCGCCTGTGGTCGCTGGATGATCCGGCGCTGTACACGGTCGAGCTGACGCTGCCCGACACGGGCGACGTGACGACGCACCGCTTCGGCTTCCGCACTGCCGAATGGACCCCCGAGGGGTTCGTTCTGAACGGCCAGCCCGTCAAGCTGCGCGGCCTGAACCGGCACCAGAGCTGGGCGCATGCGGGCTATGCCGCGGGTCGCCACGCGCAGGGACGCGACGCCGAGATCCTGAAACGCGATCTGGGCTGCAACATGGTGCGCACCTCGCATTATCCGCAAAGCCCGTGGTTCATCGACCGCTGCGACGAGATCGGCCTGCTGGTCTTCGAGGAGATCCCCGGCTGGCAGCATATCGGCGACAAGGCGTGGCAGGATGCGTCGGTGGAAAACGTCCGCGCGATGATCCGCCGCGACTGGAACCACCCCAGCATCGTGATCTGGGGCGTGCGCATCAACGAAAGCCAGGACAACCACGACTTCTATCTCCGCACCAACGCGGTCGCGCGGGAACTGGACCCGACGCGGGCGACCGGCGGCGTGCGCTTCATCACCGACAGCGAGATGCTGGAGGACGTCTATACGATGAACGATTTCATCCTGGACGAATCCGAGCTGCCGCTGATCCAGCGCCCGCGCACCCCCCTGCGGTCGCAGACCGAGGTGACGGGGCTGAAGGCGCCCGTCCCCTATGTCGTGACCGAGTATAACGGCCACATGTTCCCCACCAAGGCGGGCGACCCCGAGCTGCGCCAGATGGAGCACGTGATGCGTCACCTGGACGTGCTGAACGCGGCGCATGGCGATCCGAACATCGCGGGCTGCATCGGCTGGTGCATGTTCGACTACAACACGCACAAGGATTTCGGCGCGGGCGACCGCATCTGCCATCACGGCGTCATGGACATCTGGCGCGAACCGAAATTCTCGGCCCATGCCTATTCCAGCCAGAAGCCGCAATCCGAGGGCGTGGTGATGGAGCCGGTGACCTTCTGGGCGCGGGGCGAGCGCAATATCGGCGGCGTGCTGCCGCTGATCGTGCTGACGAATTGCGACGAGGTCGAGTTCGAATGCGCGGGCGTCACCCGCCGCGTCGGCCCCGATCGCGAACGCTTTCCGCATCTGCCGCATCCGCCGGTCATCATCGACCACCGCCATATCGGCCCCGAGGAACTGGGCCTGTGGGGCATGAGCTGGCACCCCGGCAGCATCACCGGCCTGATCGACGGCAAGCCCGTCGCGCGGCGCGATTTCGTGGCCGACCCGCTGCCCACCACGCTGCAGGTCGCGCCCGATCTGGACGCGGTTCCGGCGGATGGCGATATCGACCTGCGGGTGATGATCCGTGCGCTGGATCAGGCGGGGAACCGTCTGCCCTTCCTGGCGGGCTGCGTGGATGTCACGGTCGAGGGTCCGGCCACGCTGATCGGCCCCGATGCGCGGCCCTTGCAGGGGGGCACCACGGGGATGTGGCTGCGCCTGACGGGGGATGCGGGACAGATCCGCATCATCGCCCGCCACCCGCAATTCGCGGATGGCGGGGCGGTCGTCACGGTCGGTCAGGAAGGCTCGATCCGGTAACGGGTGCGCTGCTGCCAGATCTCGCCCGGGCGCAGGATCGCGTCCGGGAAATCCGGCCTGTTCGGGGCGTCGGGCCAGGCCTGCGCCTCGAACGCGACGGCGGCGCGGGGGCGGGCCAGCTGGCCCTTGTGCGCGGGGATGCCTTCGGGCGGGAAGTGCCCGCCGTCATAGATCTGAAGCCCCGGCGCGGTCGTCAGAACCGCCAGCCGCAGGTCCGACGATTGCAGCGTCGCGACCTGCCGCATCGGGCCATCCCCATCGGGCAAGCAGAAGCAATGGTCGATCCCGTCGCGTCCCAGGGTGCGCGGCTGCCGGAAATCGAAGCGCGTTCCCGCGACCGGCGCGGGGGCACCGGCCAAGGGGATGCCCGACGCATCTACCGGAAGATAGCGGTCGGCATGGACGGTCAGCATGTGGTCGGCCGCATCGCCCCCAAGCGCGAAATAGCCGTGATGCGTCAGGCTGCAGGGCGTGGCGCGGTCGCATGTCGCCTGCAGGTCGAAATCCAGCGCGCAGCAGGCCCCGTCATCCGACAGGGTGATCCGGATCGTCGCGTGGAAATTGCCCGGAAATCCCCCCGCGCCATCGGGCAGGGTCAGCGTCAGGGTCGCGCTGTCCTCGGTCGTGCGGACCTGCGTCCAGTCCCGAAGCGAGGCCGCCGCGTGGCCGCCATGCAGGCAGTTTCCCCCTTCGTTCGCGTCCAGCACATGGGTCGCGCCGTCCAGATCGAAGCGTGCCCCCGCGATGCGGTTGGCAAATCGGCCCATCATCGCGCCGACATGGGCGAAGCGGTCGGCATAGGCGGCAGGGTCCGGATGGCCCAGCACCAGCGGGCGGTCGATGCCCGCGATCCGAAGATCCTGCACCACCGCGCCGAATGGCAGCAGCGTCGCCGTCGCACGGCCCGAACGCAAGGTGATCTGTCCCATGGGCACCCCTTTTCCCCCGCGATACGACGCGGGGGCGGGGGGGGGCAAGGTCAGGACTGCAACGCCTTGCGAAGGCCGGGCAGGGTGCGGTCGAATGCCTTTTTCAGGGCAGGGCCGAACTCGCCTGGGGCAAAGCTGCGGATGCCGGAATGCGCGGCACACAGGTGGCGCAGATTGGCGCAGGTATGGGCCAGCTCGTCCACCCACGCACCCAGCTGCTCGATGCAGTCGGGGTCTCCGGTCAGCGCCTTGGACATGGTGGGGTGCATGAAGAGCTTGTCTTCGCCCATGATGCGTTTCAGCGGGCCGGGCATGGGCAGCACGTTGATCGTGTCGTCCACATGCAGCGTCGCGCTGGCCGGATGCCATGCAAGGACCGAGCCCGCATGCACGCGCTCGTTTGCGGTCGTATGCGCGATCCCGCGCGGCACGGTCAGGACGAAATCCGATGCGAAGGTGGCCGCGGCCTCGGGGGTGTCGATCAGGGTCGGCTGCCAGTCCAGATCGGGGTGCTGGCGGCGATGCCGCTCGGTCCCATAGAGCCGCGCCTGCGGAAAGTCCCGCGCGACTGCCTGGCAGTGCAGCGTGTGATAGGGATGCAGGTTCAGCACCGCCGTGACCGCACGCCCCTGGTCGGTCATCTGCATCACTTGGTCGCGGATCTCGCCCGACAGGGGATAGCTGTCCAGCATCGCGAATTCGCCCGATCCCAGCTGCACCAGCGATGCCTGCGTGCCCACGTTCAGCACGCCGCCGATCCGCAAATCGCCGCGGATGTTCCAGAAGCCGTTGCCGAGGTCGATGATCTTCTCGCTCATGTGTCTTTCCTGTTCATGCGTCCAGTGGGCTTATGCACCCGGGGGCGTTCCGAAATCGCGGTCCGTGGGCTGCGGCGCGTTCACCTGGCGGCAGATGTCGCGCAGCGCGGGCTTCATGCCCTCGACCAGGGTGGGGTGATAGAAGGGCATCGACAGAAGCTGCGGCGCGGTCGCGCCCGACTGGATCGCCCAGGCCAGCAGATGCGCCAGCGTGTCGCCGCCCGGGCAGCACAGATCCGCGCCCGTCAGTCGCCCGTCATCGTCGGCATAGATCCGCATCAGCCCCTCGTTCGTGGCCTCGACCTTGGCGCGGCCCTGATCGCCGTAATCCGAGCTGCCGCAGATGCGCCCATCCTCGGGGGCGGTGCCGATCACGGCCATCGGCGGATCGGTGAAGGTCAGCGCGAAGGCCGGGCTGCGGTCGGCAGGGGCCACGTCGGGCAGCCGGGCGGCATTGCGCCCCGCGACGGCCCCCTCGGTCGAGGCTTCGTGCAGGACCGGCGCATCGGCATTCGCATCGCCCGCGATGAAGATCGCGCTGTCGCCGCAGCGCATGGTGCGGCGGTCGAAATCCGGCATGCCCTTGTCGTCCAGCGCCAGCCCGCTCCGTTCCAGGTCCAGCCCCTTCAGGTTCGGCGGCCGCCCGGCTGCGACCAGCACGCGGTCGAAATACTCCTCGCCGCTGTCATCGTCCGAGGACCAGCGGAGGCGAATGCCGAACCCCTCGCGCTGCGCTTCGGTCTGCACGCCCAGATGCAGGTCCACGTCGCGCGTCAACGCCTGTTCCAGCGCGCGCCCGACGCGGGGGCAGCGGGCCTTGCCGACCGTGCTGCCGTGATCGAAGAGCGATACGGTGACTCCCAGCCGCGCCATCGCCTGTGCCAGCTCGCACCCGATGGCGCCGGCGCCGATGACGGCAAGGCTGCGGGGAAGGTCCTCGATCTCGAAGATGGTCTCGTTGGTCAGGACGGCCTCGCCCAGATCGCGGAAGGGGTCGGGGATGGCGTTGGCCGAGCCGGTGGCGATCACGACCGCACCGGCCCGGATGGTGCGCCCGTCCGACAGGGCCAGCAGGTCGGGCCCCGCAAAGCGTGCGCGGGCGCGGATCATCACGCCCTCGGGCAGGTTGTCATAGCTTTCGCGCGTGCCGGCGGCAAAGCGGTCGCGTTCCTCGCGCAGGCGGGCCATGACCGCGGGGCCGTCGATGCGCGGGGTGCCGGGATGCACGCCGAAGACGGGCGCGCGGCGCGCGTCATGGGCGGCATGGGCCGCCGCCAGCAGCAGCTTCGAGGGCATGCAGCCGGTATTCGCGCACAGCGTCCCGCGGAACTCGGGGTCGATCAGCAGCGTGCTGGCGCCTGCGTCCCGCGCCGCGCGTTCCGCCGACATGCCCGCCGTGCCCGCCCCGATGACGGCCACGTCGCAACGAAGATCGGGGCTGTCGGTCATGTCGTTCTCCTGGCTTGAACCTGCATGACAACATGCCGGGGGCGGCATCGTTCCCTGCGCGTCAATCAGGCGCATCCGGCGGTTGCGGCGAAAGGTCGCGCGCCGCCTGCGGGCCGTGCAGCATCTGCAACCGATATTGACAATTCCGCGTTTCGGGCAGACCATATGTACACAATTTGTACCAAGCCTAATCGCAAGGGAGAGGGGTCGAATGAATATGGACCTTTCACGCCGCAGTTTCCTGCGGCTGGCAGGTGCAGGGGTTGCAGCGACATCGCTAGGCGCGATGGGTTTCGGCAAGGCCGAGGCGGCAGAGGCGGCACATGTGCGCGCCTTCAAGCTGGCCACCATGACCGAGACGCGCAACATCTGCACCTATTGTTCGGTGGCATGCGGGATCATCCTGTATTCCAAGGGTGACCTCAAGGCGGGCGAGACCGCCGAGCTGGTCCATGTCGAAGGCGACGCCGATCACCCGACGAACCGCGGCACGCTGTGCCCCAAGGGTGCCGCGCTGAAGGATTTCGTGAAATCCGAGACCCGCGCGACCAAGCCCCGCTATCGCGCCCCCGGCGGCGGCGAATGGCAGGACATCACCTGGGACGAGGCTTTCGACAAGATCGCCCGCGCCATCAAGGACGACCGCGACGCCAACATGATCGAGCGGAACGAGATCGGCACGCCGGTCAACCGCTGGACGACGGCGGGCTTCCTTGCGGCATCTGGTTCCACCAACGAGGCCGCATGGACCACCTACAAGGTCGTGCGCTCGATGGGGATGGTCGGCTTCGACAACCAGGCACGCGTCTGACACGGACCTACGGTGGCCAGTTTGGCTCCGACATTTGGCCGTGGCGCGATGACGAACGCCTGGACCGACATCAAGAATACCGACCTCGTGATCGTCATGGGCGGCAACGCCGCCGAGGCGCATCCATGCGGTTTCAAGTGGGTGACCGAAGCCAAGGCCCGTCGTGGCGCGAAGCTGATCGTGGTCGACCCGCGCTATACCCGCACCGCATCGGTGGCGGACTACTATGCCCCGATCCGTCCGGGCGCCGACATCGCCTTCCTGATGGGGGTGATCCGCTGGTGCATGGAAAACGACAAGATCCAGTGGGAATACGTCCGCAACTATACCAACGCGGCATTCCTGGTGAAGGACGGCTTCGGCTGGTCCGACGGGATGTTCAACGGCTATGACGAGGAGACGCGCAGCTACGACATGGACGACTGGGAATACCAGATCGGCGATGACGGCTTCGCGATGACCGACCCGACGCTTCAGGACCCGCGCTGCGTGTGGAACCTGCTGCGCGAGCATGTCGACGTCTATACCCCCGAATTCGTCGAGAACGTCACCGGTACGCCCAAGGACAAGTTCCTGACCATCTGCGAGATGATCGGCGAATGCAGCGCGCCCGACCGCGTCATGACCTCGGTCTATGCGCTTGGCTGGACGCAGCATTCCAAGGGTGCGCAGAACATCCGCGGCATGGCGATGCTGCAGCTGATCCTGGGCAATATCGGCATGATGGGCGGCGGCGTGAACGCGCTGCGCGGCCATGCCAACATCCAGGGTCTGACCGATCTGGGCCTGATGTCGAACCTGATCCCGGGATACATGAACATCCCGCGCGATACGGAAATCGACTTCGAGACCTATATCGCGGGCAAGGCGAACCCGCCCCTGCGGCCGAACCAGATCAGCTACTGGCAGAACTACTCGAAGTTCTTCGTGTCCTTCCAGAAGGCCATGTGGGGCGACGCCGCCACCGAGGAGAACGACTGGGCCTACGACTATCTGCCCAAGCTGGACGTTCCGACCTACGACATCCTTCGCATGTTCGACATGATGTCCAAGGGCGAGGTGAACCTGTATTTCTGTCAGGGCTTCAACCCGTTCCTCAGCTTCCCGAACCGGGCCAAGCTGCTGAGCGCGCTGTCCAAGCTGAAGCTGCTGGTCGTGATGGACCCGCTGCAGACGGAAACGGCGCATTTCTGGCAGGATCACGGCATCTACAACGATGTCGACATGGCCTCGATCCAGACCGAGGTGCTGGAACTGCCCACGACCTGCTTCGCCGAGGACGAGGGCGCGACCGTGAACTCGGGTCGCTGGCTGCAATGGCATTGGCCGGGCGCGACCGCGCCGGGGCAGGCCAAGCCGGACACCTGGATCATGTCCAACATCTTCCTGCGCGTGCGCGAGCTGTACCGCACCGAAGGCGGCGTGTTCCCCGATCCGATCGTGAACCTGAACTGGGAATACGAGGATCCGATGGAGCCCTCGCCCCAGGAACTGGCCAAGGAGATGAACGGCCGCGCGCTGCGCGACGTCTACGACCTTGCCGATCCCGAGAAGCTGCTGGTCCCCGCGGGCGAGCAGGTCTCGACCTTCGCGCATCTGCGCGACGACGGATCGACCATGGCCGGGTGCTGGATCTTCGCGGGCTCGTTCACGCCGGAAGGCAACATGATGGCGCGCCGGGACAATTCGGACCTGGGCGACACGGGGACCTTCCTGAAATGGTCCTTCGCGTGGCCGCTGAACCGCCGGATCCTGTACAACCGCGCATCGGCGGACATGAAGGGGCGCCCCTGGGACCCCGAACGCACGCTGATCGAGTGGAACGGCGAGAAGTGGGTCGGCTTCGACGTGCCCGACACGGCACCGACGGCCAAGCCCGAGGAGGTCATGCCCTTCATCATGACGCATGAGGGGGTCGGACGCCTCTTCAGCCGCAAGATGATGGTGGACGGACCCTTCCCGACGCATATGGAGCCCTTCGAGAGCCCCGTGGAGAACGTGCTGAACCGCAAGATGCGGGGCAACCCGGCTGCGCGGATCTTCCCGGGCGACCTGGAGCAGCTGGGCACCAGCGCGGACTTTCCCTTCGTCGCGACATCCTATCGCCTGACCGAGCATTTCCACTACTGGACCAAGCACAACAAGGTGAACGCCGCCTTGCAGCCCGAGTTCTTCGTGGAGATCAGCGAGGAGCTGGCGGCGGAACGCGGCATCACCAAGGGCGGTCGCGTGCGCGTCTGGTCGAACCGCGGGCAGGTCTGGGCCAAGGCCGTGGTGACCAAGCGGATCAAGCCGATGGTCTGCGACGGCAAGCAGGTCCACGTGGTGGGCATCCCGCTGCACTGGGGCTTCATGGGCGCAGCCAAGAAGGGCTTCGGGCCGAACAGCCTGACGCCGTTCGTGGGTGACGCGAACATCCAGACGCCCGAATACAAGGCCTTCCTTGTCAATATCGAACCCGCAGCAGAGGAGCCGGTCGCATGAAGGATACCGCATCTGGCCCGACCACCGCGGTCTCGAACCCGCCGGTCCAGCCGACCGAGGCCTATTTCGACCAGGGCGACATCACCCGCATCTCGGCCACGCGGAACGTTCCGCAGCCGGATCGCGAGCTGACGAAGCTGGCCAAGCTGATCGATGTCAGCAAGTGCATCGGTTGCAAGGCCTGCCAGTCGGCCTGCGTCGAATGGAACGACACCGATCCCGGTGTCGGCGAGAACGTGGGGGTCTACGAGAACCCCCACGACCTGACGCCCGACATGTTCACCCTGATGCGCTTCAGCGAATGGGAGAATCCGGTCACGAACGAGCTGGAATGGCTGATCCGCAAGGATGGCTGCATGCATTGCGAGGATCCGGGCTGCCTGAAGGCATGCCCGGCCCCCGGCGCGATCGTGCAGTATTCGAACGGGATCGTGGACTTCAACCACGACAACTGCATCGGCTGCGGGTACTGCGTCACCGGCTGCCCGTTCAACATCCCCCGCATCTCGGATACCGACCACAAGAGCTACAAGTGCACGCTGTGTTCGGACCGCGTCGCGGTGGGGCAGGGTCCGGCCTGCGCCAAGGCATGCCCGACCCAGGCCATCGTTTTCGGCACCAAGGACGACATGAAGGCCCATGCCGCCGAACGGATCGAGGATCTGAAATCGCGCGGCTACGACAATGCGGGTCTCTATGACCCCGAGGGCGTGGGCGGGACGCATGTGATGTATGTCCTGCATCACCGCGACCAGCCCGGTCTCTATGCCGACCTGCCCGAGGAGCCGCGCATCTCGCCGGTGGTCGAGGGCTGGAAGGGCGTGACCAAGACCGCCGGCCTTGCGGCCATGGGCATCGCCGCCGTCGGCGCGACGCTGCACGGTCTGTTCGCCCGCCCGAACGAGGTCGAGGAGCATGACGAGATCGAGGCCGATCGCATCGTCGACGGGCAGGAACCGCGTGACGGGGGGCAGGTCTGATGGCGCGTCCCCAATTCTCGGAGCGTGGCGATCACATCGCCAGCCATGAACCCATCCGCGTCAGCCGCTATCGCGGCTTTACCCGTGCGAACCACTGGGTGACGGCGGCCTGCCTGATGGTGCTTGCGATCTCGGGGCTGGCGCTGTTCGATCCGGCGCTGTATTTCCTGACCGGCCTCTTCGGGGGCGGTCAGACCACGCGCTGGCTGCATCCCATCGTGGGGGTCGTCCTGTTCGTCAGCTTCGCGCTGATGTTCGTGCAGCTGTGGCGGCTGAACCTGCCCCGGCGCGAGGACGCGAAGTGGATGGCCCATATCGGCGATGTCGTGAAGCAGAACGAGGACAAGCTGCCCGAGCTGGGGAAATACAACCCCGGTCAGAAGTTCGTCTTCTGGGGCATGTCCGGCCTCATCATCCTGCTGATCGTCACCGGCGTCGCGATCTGGGAACAGTTCTTCCCCGGCCTCGTGTCGATCCCGGTGCGGCGCATCGCGGTGCTGGTCCATGCGCTGTCGGCGGTCGCGATCATCCTGGTGTTCATCGTCCACGTCTATGCCGCGATCTGGACGCGTGGCACGCTGCGTGCGATGACGCGGGGAACCGTGACGGGCGGCTGGGCGTATCGCCATCACCGCAAGTGGCTGCGAGAGATCGCGGCGCGTGACAACAAGGGTCCGGCGGAATGATCCGCCGACCCGACTTTCGTGGCCGGTCGGCCCAGAGAGGATCATGACTACCACCATCCAACCCGATCCGACGGTCATCGGCGGCGTCCCTCAGGCGCCGCTTGCCTTTCTGCCGAACCCCGCGCGCCTGTTCGCGACGCGCGCGCGGCGCTTCGACTTCCTGTCGCAGCACAGCCAGAACCTTGCGCCCTATCTGAAATTTCTGGGCGAACTGGTGGCCCTGCAGGACCGCATCGCGCGCGATCTGCCGCAGGTGACCCCCGTCCCGCGCGACCGCATCGACCTTGCGCGCGAAAGCCGGATGCCGCCGATCGACCGCGCGAAGCTGGCGACCGATCCCGACCTGCACATCCTGCTGGACCGCTTCCTGTCCGAGGCCCAGTCCATCGAGATGCCCGAAGAGGCGCGGCTTGCGCTGTCCGCCGTCACCTCGGCCGGGGTCGCGGACCGGCACTGGCTGGTCGGGAACATCCTGTCCGACACGATCCCCGATGACAGCGCAGCGCCCCACCTGTTTGCCTCGCTGGCCGTGCAGCTGCACCTGGCTCGCCTTGCGGCGACGCTGGATGCGGATGCGCTGGTCCCGATCCGCACGGGCGTCTGCCCGTCCTGCGGCGGGCGGGCGGCCACCTCGTCCCTGACCACGGTCGGCCAGCTGGAAGGCGTGCGCTATGCGACCTGCGCCTGCTGCCAGACCCGCTGGAACGAGGTGCGCGTGACCTGCCTCTGCTGCGGCTCGAACGAGGACGTGTCCTATCGCAGCGTCGAAACCGCCGAGGCCACCGTCCGCGCCGAGGAATGTGGCAAGTGCGGCCATTGGGTCAAGATCCTGACCCAGACGGCGAACCACAGCCTGGAACCCATCGCGGACGATGTCGGCTCGCTTGGGCTGGACCTGCTGATGAAGGACAAGGGCGTGACGCGCGGGGGCTTCAACCCCTTCCTGGCGGGGTTCTGATGCAGGGCTTCCGGGCCCTGCCATCCGTCGATCAGCTGCTGCAATCGGAACCGGTCGCGGCACTGGTCGCGGAACACGGGCGGCAGGCGGTCACCGCCGCCGCCCGTGCGCGTCTGGACGGCGCTCGCGATGCGATCCGCGACGGTGCCGACGGACCTGCGCAGGCCGCCGCGCTGCCGCATCTGATCGCCGCCGAACTGGCCGCCGCCGCCGCGACGGGGCTGCGGCCCATGCTGAACCTGACCGGCACGGTCCTGCACACCAATCTGGGCCGCGCGATCCTGGCCCCCGAGGCGGTCGAGGCCGCCGCGACCGCCATGGCCGCACCGCTTGCGTTGGAATTCGACCTTGCGACCGGCGGTCGCGGACAGCGCGACGACCACCTTCGCGACATCCTGTGCGAGCTGACCGGGGCCGAGGATGCGACCATCCTGAACAACAACGCCGCAGCCGTGCTGATCGCGCTGAATACCTTCGGGCAGGGGCGCGGCAGCATCGTGTCGCGGGGCGAGCTGATCGAGATCGGCGGCGCCTTCCGCATGCCCGACATCATGTCCCGCGCCGGCACGCGCCTGGTCGAGGTGGGGACCACGAACCGCACCCATCCGCGCGATTACCAGTCCGCGATCGACGCGGATACGGGGCTGATCCTCAAGGTTCATACCTCGAACTATCGCATCGAGGGCTTCACCTCCGAGGTGGGAGCCCCCGAACTGTCGCGCATCGCGCGCGAGGCGGGCGTCGTGCTGCTGAACGATCTGGGCGCGGGGTCGTTGGTGGACCTGTCGCGGTGGGGGTTGCGCCGCGAACCGACCGTGGCCGAGGCCGTCGCCGAGGGGGCCGACCTGGTGACCTTCTCGGGGGACAAGCTGCTGGGCGGCCCGCAGGCGGGCTTCATCGTCGGGCGGCGCGACCTGATCGCGCAGATCAACCGCAACCCGCTGAAGCGCGCGCTGCGGCTGGACAAGATCCGCATCGCGGCGCTGCAGGCGACGCTGCGGCTCTATCGCGATCCGGATCGTCTGGCGGCGCGTCTGCCGGTGCTGCGCATGCTGTCGCGCCCGCAAGCCGAGATCGCCGCGCAGGCCGAACGGGTGCTGCCGCAGGTCGCGAAGATCCTGTCGGACTGGGGCTTCCACGCCGAAACCTGCGCCTGCGACAGCCAGGTGGGGTCGGGCGCGCTGCCGACCGACACGATCCCCTCGGCGGGGTTGCGGCTGACGGGGCAGGGCGGCGATGCGCCCGACCGCCTTGCCGCGCGGCTGCGCGCCCTGCCGCGCCCCATCATCGGGCATATCCGCGACGGGGCGCTGATCCTGGACCTGCGCTGCCTTGGCGCGGATGACGATCTGACCGGGGCGCTGGCCGGGCGATGATCGTCGGAACCGCAGGACATATCGACCACGGCAAGACCGCCCTCGTGAAGGCGCTGACCGGCACCGATGCCGATCGCCTGGCCGAGGAGAAGGCCCGTGGCATCACCATCGACCTGGGCTTCGCCTATGCCGATCTGGGCGGCGGAGGCGTCACGGGCTTCGTCGATGTTCCGGGACACGAGAGGCTGATCCACACCATGCTTGCGGGTGCGGGCGGGATCGACATGGCGCTGCTGATTGTGGCGGCGGATGACGGGATCATGCCGCAGACGCGCGAACATCTGGCCATCCTGGACCTGCTGGGCCTTAACCGTGCAATCGTGGCGCTGACGAAATGCGACCTCGTGGACGACGACCGCCTGTCGCAGGTCCGCGCGCAGATCGGGGGCGCGCTGGCGCCGACCCTGCTGGCGGGTGCGCCGGTGATGCCGGTATCCGCCGTCACGGGTGCCGGGATCGACGCGCTGCGCGAGGCGCTGATCCGGGCCGAGGCCGCGACCGCCGCCCGCGCCGATGCGCTGCCGCTGCGCATGTCGGTCGATCGCAGCTTCACCCTGTCGGGGGCGGGGACGGTCGTGACGGGGATGGTCGTGCAGGGGCGCGTCTCGGTCGGGGATCAGGTCGTGATCGGGCCGGAGGGGATCGCGGCCCGTGTGCGGGGCGTCCACGCGCAGAACCGCGCCGCGACCACGGGCGTCGCGGGCCAGCGTTGCGCGGTCAATCTGGCGGGCGAGGGGATCGCCAAGGACGCGATCCATCGCGGCGACATGCTGATGGCGCCTGAGCTTCTGGCCCCGACGGACCGCATCGACGCCTGGCTGTCGGTCCTGCCGTCGGAACCCAAGCCCGTCGGCACCTGGTTTCCCGCGCGCCTGCACAGCCATGCCGCCGAACGCGGCGCTAGGATCGTCCCCCTGGGCGATCCGATCCGCCCGGGCGAGGGCGGGCCCGTGCAGATCGTGCTGGACCGTCCGGTCGCGGCTGCGGTGGGCGACCGCTTCGTGCTGCGCGACGTCTCGGCCAGTCGGACCATCGGCGGGGGGCGGTTCCTGGACCTGCGCCCGCCCGCGCGGCGCAGGCGCACGCCCGAACGGCTTGCGCTGATCGGGGCGGCGCGGCTGCCCGATCCGCTGCCGCGCATGCTGGACATCGCGCCGGTCGATCTGCGCGTTTTCTTCCGCGACAGAGGGCTGCCGCAGGACGACCGCATCCCGAACTTCGCGGGCGTCGCGCTGTCGGACGCGCATCTGGCGGGTCTGCGGCATCAACTGACCGAACAGCTTGCGGCCTTCCACGAGGAAAACCCCGACATGCCGGGGCTTGGCCGCGAAAGGCTGCGCCTGTCGATGCAGCCGCGCCTGCCCAAGGACGCGCATCTGGCCTTCCTGCGGTCCGAGGCCGCCGAGGGTCGCGTCGTGCTGGACGGGGCCTTCCTGCGGCTGCCCGGCCACTCGGTCCGCCTCTCCCCCGAGGACGAGGCGATCTGGCAGCGCGTCCATCCGGTCCTGGTCGGGGAACAGCGGTTCCGCCCGCCGCGCGTGCGCGACTTCGCGACCGAGTTCGGGGTCGATGAACGCGAGCTGCGCCGCGCGATGCGTCTGACGCAGAAGCTGGGTCTGACCGATCAGGTGGCCACCGACCACTTCTTCGCCCGAGAGGTCACGGTCGAGATGCTGGCCATCCTGCGCGACGTGGCTGAGCAGGCCGAGGGCGACTGGTTCGCGGCCCCCGCATTCCGCGACCGGCTGAACAACGGCCGCAAGGTCGCGATCGAGATACTGGACTTCTTCGACAGGCTGGGTGTGACGATCCGGCGCGGGGACATGCGCAAGCTGAACCCACATCGCCTGGATCTGTTCGGATAAGGCGCTTGCAAAGGGCGCGGGGCTTGGCCATCAAGGCCGTCCCGCGCCAGTCGCGTCATGGAAGGGAATCGTCCCCGGTGGGGCGGCCGGACTTCAAATCCGGTTGGGGCAGCGAGCCTGTCCCGGGTGGGTTCGACTCCCATTCCCTTCCGCCAATCACCAGCGCAGCCAGCGGCGTCCCAGCATGGCCCCGATCAGGGTCGCGATGCAGATGCCCATGCCGTACCAGGTGACATAGAACAGCGGGTTGTCCTCGGCGCAGTGGAGGGCATAGCCCGCAGCAGCACCTGCCCCCGATGCCAGCCCGATCAGCGCGCCCGTCAGGGTCGGACGCGTCGTGGCGCCCCGGCGCATCAGGGCGATCCCCACGACGATGGGCGTCAGCGAGAGCGCCGTGATCGAGGTCAGGCAGGCCGCGACGGTATTGCCCATGATCCCGCGCGGGATCTGCGCGACCGGTGTTTCCGCAAGCGTCGCCACGAACAGCGCGGCGGCCAGTCCGGCGGGCAGCAGCAGCAGCCAGACGGGGGGCTCGGCCTCGGGGCGGGCGGTCATCATGGCAGCGGGCAGCGCGATTGCGGCCAGCGCCAGCGGAATGGCGTTCTTGGCCAGCGTGACCGGCGTCGTCAGCGCATGGGCCAGGTCGGGCCGCAGCCCGGTGCCGATCAGCAGCAGCACGAGGCCGATGCCGACCAGCCCCGCGATCTGCAGCGCGATGCGGGACATGCGCAGCCGGGGCGGCGCAGGCATGGCCGCAAGGCTGGCGATCAGGTCTTCGGTGGTCTGTCGTTGGCTCATCTCGTCATCCTCTCCGCCAGGGCGCTCAGGCGCTTCATCGCCCTGTGCATCGATACCCGTGCGGCACCTGCGCTGAGCCCGACGCGTTCTCCGGCGGTCTCGGCGCTTTCACCTTCGATCGCGATCGCGCGCACGATTGTGGCCGATCGCTCGTCTATCTGGTCCAGCATGGCCGTCAGGTCGCGGGCGGCCATGGGTTCGTCGCTTCGTTCGGCGGGCAGCGTCTCCTCGAATGCCTCGATGGGCACCTGGATCGCGCTGCCGCGCTTGCGGAAGGCATCGACGATCTTGTGTCGCGCCACCGCATAGAGCCAGGGCCGCACGGGCCTGTCGCCCTGCCATGTCCCCCGCTTCAGATGGACCGCCAGAAGGACCTCCTGAAGGATGTCCTCGTGTTCGTCGCTGCCCATCGTGCCGGCGCGTGCGCGGATGATGCCGCGCATGACCGGCGTGATCAGTGTCAGGAACCGCGCAAAGGCGGCGCCGTCGCCCGCGTTCGCGGCCGTCAACAGCCTTTCCCATTCGCCCTGCGGTTCCAGCGCGACCTCCCGTCCGTTATCGAAGCTATCGCTCAAAATAGCGCTTCGAACGGGGGCGAGGCAATGCCGGGGGGCCGCATATGACTGGACGAAGGTCATCACGTCTTCCTCAGTCCAGCCGAAGGGCACGGTCGATGGACCAGCGTCCCGGCCCGTGGACGATCACCGCAAGCAGGGCTCCGGCCCAAAACCCGTGGGTGATCCACGCCCCCGGATAGACGAAGACCTGGATCACCGCCGTCATCGCCAGCAGCCCCAGGGCCGACAGTCGCGTCATCAGCCCCAGGATCATCAGGACCGGCAGGACATGTTCCGCGACCGTCGCCATCACCGCCGCCCAGTCGGACGGGATCAGGGGCAGGGCGTATTCGTGTTCGAACAGGAACCAGGTCGATTCCTTGATGCCGAAGCCCTCGACCTTGGTGCGGCCCGATTGCAGGAAGACCATCGCCGGAAAGACGCGCAGGGCCAGCGCGGGAATGTCGCGCGGGATGGCTGCAAGGACGGTGTTCAACGTCGCGATCATGGCGCTTCCTCCAGGGCGCTGGTGATGGCCCCGCCCGACATCAGCCGCACGAGGATGTCCTGCGCCGAATGGTCGGGGTCGATCCGCAATGCGCATCGGGCCGCATCGGCAAGGGGGCGGCCCTGCTGCAGGGCCTCGATCAGGGCGGCGTCGGCTTCGGAAATGCCCACGACATGGACCTGGAACGCCGGGTCGCGCAGGATCAGCGCGGTCTCTGCCCGCGCATGGTCGCGGACGGGCGGCCCGTCCGGCTGGTTCGCCAGCCAGACCGAGAGCGCCGCATGCCCGAAGCGCAGCACCTGGACCGAGGGGTGCAGCCCCAGGATCAGCCGCTCGGGGGCGCATCGCGCCAGGTCGCCCGGTGCCACCGGCATCGCGTCGGCGGCGTGGAAGGCGCGGCCCCGCGCATGCTCCAGCCGCGCCACGTCGGCCATGTAGGGATGGGCGGCCAGCGGCGCGAAACCGCGCAGGAAATCGGCAAAGCCCTCGCCCCATTCCGCGATGACGGGGCTGGCGGGGCGGTCGTCGCGGATGAAGGCCCGCGCCAGCGCCGCAAAGAATTCCTCGCCCACCAGGCGGCGGATGACGGGGAAACGGGCGGCCAGCGCCTCGGACAGGCCGACGGCCACGTTGTTGCGATAGACCGCGAAACGCTGGCCGGTCTCGGCCGGGTCGATGGCGGTCAGTCCGGGGGGCAGGGTGCCGTCCTGCAGGCCCGCCCGGAACGCGGTCAGGAAATCACTGTGCGGCAAGGCTCTGCCCCCTTTCGCGAAGGATTGCATCGGCGCGTGCGGCCTCGGCGGCCAGCACGGACCATTCGGGAACGTCGTTGTCCCATTCGACCAGCGTGGGAAGCGGGCCGGTGCGGGCGATGATGTCGCGAAACAGCGCCCAGACCGGGTCCGCCACGGGCGCGCCGTGGCTGTCGATCAGCAGCGGCCCCGAGG
Organism: Paracoccus sp. PARArs4; assembly: GCF_947311865.1. Classification (NCBI taxonomy): domain Bacteria; kingdom Pseudomonadati; phylum Pseudomonadota; class Alphaproteobacteria; order Rhodobacterales; family Paracoccaceae; genus Paracoccus; species Paracoccus sp. PARArs4. The sequence goes on from NZ_CAMZMW010000010.1 coordinate 29,613, forward strand.
GCAGGTCCTCCTGGTCGTGGCCGCCCAGGTGGATCTCGGCCACGAGGTCCAGCCGGAAATCCGCAAGATAGTCCAGCGGATCGCAGCGATGGTTCACGCAGGACACGAAGACATTGTTCACGTCCAGCAGCAGCCCGCAGCCGGTGCGGTCGGCGACCCTCGCCATGAATTCGGGTTCGGGGATGGTCGACTGTTCGAACAGCACATAGGTCGCGGGGTTCTCGAGCAGCATTGGCCGGCCCAGAACCTCCTGCACGCGGTCGACGTGATCGGCAACGATCTGCAGCGTCTGCTCGGTATAGGGCAGGGGCAGCAGGTCGTTGAGATACTCCGCCCCGTGGCTGGACCATGCGAGATGCTCGGAAAAACTGTCGGGCTGGTAACGGTCGCAGAGGGTCTTCAGCCGCGCCAGGTGATCCTCGTCCAGCCCCTTGTGGCCGCCGATCGACAGGCCGACGCCATGCACCGACAGCGCGTGATCGGCGCGCAGCGCGGTCAGCTGCGCATGGGGCAGCCCGCCCGCGCCCATGTAGTTCTCGGCATGGACCTCGAAGAAGCCGACCGGACCGGGGTCGCGAGCGATATCGGCGAAGTGCTTCGACTTGAAGCCGACACCGGGGCGTGCGGGAAGATGGGACATGGTGTTCACCTTGGCGGATGGAACGGGGCGGATGGCGCGTGCGCGGCCGGGGGAACCCGCGCACGCGCGCCCTGCCGGTCAGGCAGGGATGTCGCGGTCGAGTTCCGAGAGCGATCCCTGCCGCGCGGTGCCGTCATCGGCGGCGGGCAGCGCGATATCCGCGCAGGTCCCCGCCGGCACCAGCGTCCAGGCGTTGCCCTGGTAATCCACCTTCGAGGTTCCGGCGCAGGTCGTGCCCGGTCCGGCGGCGCAGTCGTTCTCGCCCGCCAGCGAGACGCCGAAGCATTTTTCCATGCCCTGCGCGTGGACGGGGGTGGCTGCCATCGCACCAAGGGCGCAGGTCAGCGCGGCGCCCAGTGCAAGCGTGTTGGTCTTGGTTGTCATCGGGTCCTCCTTGTCAGACGGGAAGGACGATCTTGCGCCGTCCTTCCCCTGACCATTCGGAGCGACCGAACCGATCGTTACACGGATCACGAACCCGTGATGTTGATCAGGCCTCTGCCAGGTGCTGCAGGATGCGGCCGTAATTCTCGACCCCCTGCGCGCCGGTCACAAGGTGCTGTTGGCTGAACACCATCGCCGGCACGCCCGAGATGCCGTGCCCGGTCCAGAACTGCTGCTTCTTGCGCACGTCACCCGCCATGCGTTCGTCGCGCAGGACCTCCAGCGCCTCGTCGCGGTCCAGACCGGCCGCGACCGCCGCATCGCCCAGCACGTCGGGCTGGGACACGTCGCGGCGATCGGTGAAGAAGGATGCGAACAGCGCCATCTTCACCTCGTGCGCCTTGCCCTTGGTCGCGGCCCAGTCGATCAGCTGATGCGCGCGGAAGGTGTTCACCATCCGCATGTCGGCGGCATAGTTGAACTCGAAGCCCAGCTCTGCCCCCAGCTCGGTCAGGCGTTGGCGCGAGGCCTCGGATTCCTCGATGGTCGAGCCGTATTTCTGGGCGATATGCTCTCGCAGGTTCTGGCCTTCGGGGGGCATGTCGGTGTTCAGCTCGAACGGGTGCCAGTGCACCTCGACGGGAATGCCGGTCTGTTCGCTGGCAAGCGCAAGCTGGCGATAGCCGATCACGCACCAGGGACAGACGACGTCCGAGACGATATCGACGCGGATCGGGGATGCTTCGGTCATGGGATCCTTCCTTGTTCAGCCCCCCAAGCTAGGCACGATTGTCCAACCTTTCCAGAAGCGCCACCAGATCGCGGAAGCGTTCGCCCTGGATCAGGACGTGATCCTGCATCGCGCGGGCGGCCTCGTCCTCGGCGCCGTCGCGGATGGCGCGGGCGATCTGGCGGTGTTCGGCAAGCGAGGTCCGCACCCGCCCCCGCGCCTGCAGCTGGCGGCGGCGATAGGGTTGCAGGATCGCCTGCAGGCGCAGCGTCTCGGCTTCTAGGAACGCGTTATGCGCGGCGTGATAGATGGCCTGGTGGAACTCGGTGTTCTCGGCATAGTAGCGGTCGCTGTCGCCCGCCTTGGCGGCCAGTTCGCAGGCGGACAGGCTGGCCTCGATGCGGCGGTGATCGGCATCCTCGGCGCGGCGGCAGGCCAGGCGCGCGCAGAACGCCTCCATCTGGGCCATCAGCTCGAACCGCTCCATCAGCTCCGCGACGCCCAGCTTGGTGACGAAGGTGCCGCGCTTGGGCTGGACGATCAGCAGGCCCGACGCCTCGAGCGCCTGCAGCGCCTCGCGGACGGGGGTGCGCGAACAGCCGTAGTCGGCGGCGATGGCATCGGGGTCGATTCTGTCGCCCGGCTGAAAGCGCCCGTCGACGATGTCGTTTTCCAGCGCAAGGCGGATTCTCTGGGCGGTCGGGATGTTCATGGCCACGCGATGTCCTTGTCCTTGCTGCCCATTTCATCCGACGGGCGGGGAATTGTCCATTTGCAAGCCTGTTATATACAACAACATCCAGAAGGTGTATATCTGGTCCCGAGGAGGATCGCATATGGGCAAGCAACGACTGACCTTCCTGACCGATTTCGTCGAGGCGATCACCCGGCGCAAGCGCGCCGGAGAGGCCGAGACGCTGAAGGCGCTGTCCCACCCCGCACCCGAGCGGCTGATCGCCGCCTGCAGCGTGCTGATGGGCCGGATCGGGGACGCCTCTCGGGTGGCGGTGGCCGAACAGGCGCTGGCCGCCTATGGCGACCTGTCGGACGACGAGAAGCGCGCCTTCTTCGCCCATCTGCGCGACGATTACGGCGTCGATGCCGATGCGATCCGCAGCGCCTATGCCGCATGGGATGCGGGCGGGGACGCGGTCGCTGTGGCGGACCTGTTCCGTGTGGTCGAGCCCGCGCGCCAGACCCTGCTGCGCCGTCTGAACCTGGCGCCCGGCGCGACCCTGCGGCTGGTCCGCATGCGAGAGGACCTGCTGAAGGCCATCGCCGACGATCCGGCCCTTGCGCCCATCGACGAGGATTTCGCGCATCTCTTCGCGTCCTGGTTCAACCGCGGCTTCCTGACGCTGCGCCGGATCGACTGGGCCTCGCCCGCCGCGATCCTGGAAAAGATCATGGATTACGAGATCGTCCACCGCATGCGGGGCTGGGACGACCTCAAGCGGCGCCTGGCCGACAACGACCGCAGGCTTTATGCCTTCTTCCACCCCGCGACTGGCGACGAGCCGCTGATCTTCGTCGAGGTCGCCCTGACGCGCGGCATCCCCGATGCGATCGGCCCGATCCTGACCGCCCCCGAGGCCCGCGAGGCCGTCGATGCCGACACGGCCGTGTTCTATTCCATCAACAACAGCCTTGCCGGGCTGAAGGGCGTGTCCTTCGGGAACTTCCTGATCAAGCAGGTGGTCGCGGTCCTCAGCGCGGAGCTGCCGCAGTTGTCGCGCTTCGTGACGCTGTCGCCCGTGCCGGGCTTTGCCCGCTGGCTGGCCGCGCAGGATGACGACCGCGCCACAGCCCTTGGGCGCGCGCTGTCGGCGGGCGAATGGTCCGAGGATGCCGACGCCATCGAGGCCCTGCGCCCCGAGATCGAGGCCATAGCCGCGCGATACATTGTGCAGGAAAAGGGCCGCGGCGGCATGCCCGCCGATCCGGTCGCCCGCTTCCACCTGGGCAACGGTGCCAGCGCGCATCGCCTGAACTGGCCCGCCGATCTGTCGTCGGGCGCGATGCGGTCCGCGCATGGGCTGATGATCAACTATCTCTATGAACTTTCGCTGATCGAGGCCCGCCACGAGGGCTTCGTCCGCGACGGCACGGTCGCCCATGGCGAACAGCTTGCCGAAGCCCTGCAACGATAAGAGGGGGAGGAGACCCTGATGCAGACCATCCACGAGCAATTCATCCAGACCGCCGAGCTGCTGGAGGGCAAGCCCCTGTTCCAGCGCCCCGGCAAGCCCGACATCAGCTTTGCCCAGATGCGCGACATCGTCGAACGCATGGCCGGCGCGCTGACGGAAATGGGCGTGACCCCCGGCGACCGCGTGGCCGTCCAGGTCGAGAAATCGCCCGAGGCCATCGCGCTGTACCTGGCGGTGCTGCAGGTCGGCGGCATCTTCCTGCCGCTGAACACGGCCTATACCGGCCCCGAGATCGACTATTTCGTGGGCGACGCCTCGCCCCGGATCTTCGTCTGCGACCCTGCGGTGGCTGCCGATCACGCGCATCGCGCCTCGGACGCGCTGCGCGTCGAGACGCTCGGGCCGGATGCCGACGGCACGCTGATGGACGCCGCCCGCAGCGCCACCCCGCGCGAGGATCGCGTGGAATGCGGGCCGTCCGATCGTGCCGCGATACTCTATACCTCGGGGACGACGGGGCGGTCGAAGGGCGCGGTGCTGACGCATGGCAACCTGACCTCGAACACCGAGGCGCTGCTGGAATGCTGGCGCTTCACGGCGGATGACCGCCTGATCCACGCGCTGCCGATCTTCCACACGCACGGGCTGTTCGTCGCCGCCAACATGGCGCTGACGGCAGGTGCGACGATGGTCTTCCTGACGAAGTTCGACCCCGAACAGGCGATCGACCTGATGGATCGCGCGACCGTCCTGATGGGCGTGCCGACCTTCTACACCCGCCTGCTGAAGTCCGACCGCCTGACGCGCGAGACGACGGCGAACATGCGCCTGTTCGTGTCGGGTTCCGCCCCCCTGCTGGCCGAGGATCACCGCGCCTTCGAGGAACGCACCGGCATGAAGATCCTCGAACGCTATGGGATGACCGAGACCTGCATGATCGCGTCGAACCCCTATGAGGGCGACCGCATTCCGGGCGCAGTCGGCATGGCGCTGCCGGGCATCGCCATCCGCGTGACCGACCGCGAGACGGGCGCCCCGCTGCCCGACGGCCAGATCGGCCTGATCGAGGTGAAGGGCCCGAACGTCTTCGAGGGCTACTGGAACATGCCCGAGAAGACCGCCTCCGAATTCCGCGAGGACGGGTTCTTCATCACGGGCGACCTGGGCCTGATCGGCGATGACGGATACCTGCGCATCAGCGGGCGCGACAAGGACCTGGTCATCTCGGGCGGGTACAACGTCTATCCCAAGGAGGTCGAGGAGGCGCTGGACGCGCTGCCGGGCGTCCTGGAAAGCGCGGTCATCGGCCTGCCGCATCCCGACCTGGGCGAGGGCGTCACGGCGGTCGTCGTGCCCAAAGGCGACGCAAGCCTCGACCCCGAGGCCCTGCGCGCCGCGCTGTCGGACAAGCTGGCCCGCTTCAAGCAGCCCAAGCGCGTGATCCTGGCCGATGCCCTGCCGCGCAACGTCATGGGCAAGGTCCAGAAGGCCGAACTGCGCCGCAATCACGCCACGCTCTATGCCGGTGTGGATGCCTGAACGAAGGCCCCGTTTCGCGCGACGGAGGAGGTCGCGCGAAACGGGGAAAACGAACGAGAGGGAGGAGAGAAATGATCATCTACGGAGTTGCGGCCCTGGCCGCCTGCCACCTGGCGGGCGTCATCCTGGGCGATCTGCTGGGGGCCGTGCTGGGCGTCCAGTCGAATGTGGGCGGCGTCGGGTTCGCGATGCTGATCCTTGTCGTGCTGACCGACTGGATGCGCCGCACCGGTCGGCTGCCCAAGCTGACCGAACAGGGGGTCCTGTTCTGGAGCGCGATGTACATCCCCATCGTCGTGGCGATGGCGGCCAAGCAGAACGTCGTCGCGGCCCTTGCGGGCGGTCCCGTCGCGATCATCGCGGGGGTCGGCGCGACGGTCGTCTGCGTCGCGATGGTTCCCGTCATCGCCGGTATCGGCGGCCGCGAGGCCCCGCTTCCGCCCCTCATGCCGCAGGAGGCATGAGCCATGGAAGAGATCGTCGGACTGATCGAGAAGAACGGCCTCGTCTTCGCCTTCGTGGTGGTGGGCGTGGTGATGTGGGTGTCCTACCAGCTGTCTGACCGGCTGAGCGCGGGTCGCGTCCACGGATCGGCCGTGGCCATCATCCTGGGCCTGGTGCTGGCCTGGATCGGGGGGCGCGTCACGGGCGGGTCCTCGGGGCTGGCGGACATGCCGCTGTTCGCGGGCATCGGGATCATGGGCGGCTCGATGCTGCGCGACCTGGCCATCGTCTCGACCGCCTATGGCGTGGACATGCGCGAGATCCGCAAGGCGGGCACCGCGGGCGTGCTGTCGCTGATCATGGGGATCGTCCTGTCCTTCGTGGTGGGCGCGGTCGTCGCCGCCTCCTTCGGCTATACCGATGCCGTCAGCATGGCGACGATCGGCGGGGGTGCCGCGACCTATATCGTGGGTCCGGTGACCGGGACCGCGCTCGGGGCCAGTTCGGACGTGATCGCGCTGTCGGTCGCCGCGGGCCTCTTGAAGGCCGTGCTAGTGATGATCGGCACGCCCTTCGTCGCGCCGCTGATCGGGCTGAACAACCCGAAATCGGCCATGGCCTATGGCGGGCTGATGGGCACGACCAGCGGCGTCGCGGGGGGCCTCGCCGCGACCGACAAGCGGCTGGTCCCCTATGGCGCGATGACGGCGACGTTCTACACGGGCCTCGGTTGCCTGATGGGGCCGTCGGTCATCTACCTGGTCCTGCTGCAGCTTACGGGCGGCTGAGGAACCGGCCACGCCCTTCGGGTGTTCCGCCCCGGCCCTGTCCCGATCCGGGGCGGGGCGTCCAAGGGACGGAAGAAAGGAACGCCCATGCGTTTGCCGATGATCGCGACCGCCATGACCCTCATGGCCGCGCCCGCTCTGGCCGATGACGGCCCCGACGACTGGATCGTGAAGGACAGCCCGCATGACGTGGTGACGACCGCCGACCGGCTGGAAGCCGCCATCGAGGAAAGCCCCGCCAAGCTGGTCACGCGGATCGACCACCAGCGCGCAGCCGAGGCTGCCGGCCTGGAAATGCCGGGCGCGACCGTGATGATCTTCGGCAACCCCGAGATCGGCACGCCGCTGATGAATGCCGATCCGCGCATCGCGCTGGACCTGCCCGCCCGCGTCCTGATCTGGGACGAGGACGGGCAGACCAAGGTCGGCTACATGGACCCCGAAGAGTTCGAGGACCTGTACGAGATCGACGGCGCCGAGGAACCGCTGGAGAAGCTGGCGGGCGCCATGGGGATGCTGACCGACAAGGCCATCGCCGAGTGACGCGAGGGGGCCGCTCAGGCCCCTTCGATCGACACCATCTCGACCCCGTCGCGGCACTCGATCCGGGCGGGGTCGATTGCTGCGCGGACCCTGTCCTCGATCCGGTCGCCCGCGCGGGGCCAGCCGTGCAGCGCCGCGATCCGGCCCGCCAGATCGGTCAGGGGCAGCGGAGCCTCACGCGACAGTTCCTCGGCGATCATGGCGACCAGCACCGGCTGATAGGCTGCGTCGAAGAACCGATCGGGCTCGGGCGTGGCGGTCGCGGCCTGCGGCGCGGGGGGCTGCGTTTCAGCGTCCTTCTGCGCGCGCAGGGCGCGGTCGGCCTCCAGGTGCTGCTGCAGCGCCTCGTGGATGCGGTCTGCGACAGAGGGCGGGTGGCGGAACCAGTCGGTCGACCAGATGCGCAGGATCGTCCAGCCCAACCCCTCCAGCACCGCCTGTCGCACCTTGTCGCGGTCCCGCGCCGTGGCCGACCCGTGATAGGTCGCGCCGTCGCATTCGATCCCCGCAAGATAGATCCCGGCATGGTCGGGATGCACGACGCCCAGGTCGATGCGGAACCCCGACACCCCGATCTGGGGCCGGATCTCCCATCCCCGCAGTTCCAGCGCCTGCAGGACGGCGGCCTCGAACGGGCTGTCGACGCCGCCCTGCGACCCGGTATCCTGCGCGGGCAGCGCCACGGCCCCGCGTTCGGCGTAATCGAGGAACGCCTTGAGGTGCCGCACGCCCGTCGCGTTGGTGCGCGCAAGGTCGATCTGCTCGGCCCTCAGCGAGGCGAAGACGTGCAGTTCCGACCGCGCGCGGGTGACGGCGACGTTCAGCCGCTTTTCCCCGCCCGTTCCGTTCAGCGCGCCGAAGCCCATCGACAGCTTGCCCGCGTGATCCGGCCCGTAGGTGATCGAGAACAGCATCACGTCGCGTTCGTCGCCCTGGATGTTCTCGAGGTTCTTGACGATGACGGGCTCCTCGCGGGCATCCTCGAAGAACCATTCCAGCTCGGGATCGCGGCGGCGTTCCTCGTCCAGCAGGTCCAGGATCAGCGCCTGCTGTTCGGCGTTGAAGGTGATGACGCCCAGGGTCGGGCGCGCGGCCTCGGGCAGGGTCAGCCATTCGGTCAGGCGCGCGACGGTCATCTGCGTGATGGCGCGGGCCTCGACCTCGTTCCGGCGATCCTTGCCGCGGCCATAGGTGCCGTCGACCGGGTGCAGCCGCACCGCGTTCGACTGCGTCCGCGGCGAGGGGAAGGTGATCAGCCGCCCGCCGTAATAGTGCCAGTTGGAAAACGCGATCAGCGCCTCGTCGCGGCTGCGATAGTGCCAGTCCAGCTGCTGCGTCGGCACGCCCGATGCCGCCACCTCGTCCAGGATCGAGGGCAGGTCGCGTTCGGTCTCGGGGATGTCGTCGGCGTCGTCCTCGACCTTGCCGAAGAAATTGGTCGGCGGCAGCTGCTTGGGATCGCCCACGATGATCGCCTGGCGCCCGCGCGCGATAGCGCCGATCGCGTCCCAGGTGGTGATCTGTGACGCCTCGTCGAAGATCACCACGTCGAAGGCCGCCTGCCCGGCGGGCAGGTATTGCGCGACCGACAGCGGCGACATCAGCACGCAGGGCGCAAGCCGCGTGAAGGCGCCGGGCATCTGCGCGATCAGCGACCGGATCGGCATGCTGGGACGCTGAAGCCCCAGCTGGTGCCGCAGCGTGCCCAGTTCCGACTTGCGTGGGACGGCATCGCGGGCGGGCAGGCCGTGGCGGATGCGCGCCAGCACCTGCCCGGCGGCCATCTCGGTCGCGGCGCGGTCGAGGTCGCGGAACCGCGCGATCGCGTCCTCGTGCGCCCAGTGGGAAAAGCCGCGCAGAACGGGGTCGGTATCCAGCGCCTCGGGCAGCCACCACGCGGCATAGGCGTTGCGGAAGGCCGTCTCGGCGTCCTGCGTCAGGCGGCCATCCTCCAGCGCCTCGATCAGCGGGTCCAGCCCGGCCCCCTCGGCCTGGAGGCGGGCGGCGTTCCAGCGGGTCCAGTCCGGCAGATGTTCGCGCGCCTGTTCCAGCGCGTCCAGCTGCGCGATCAGTTCGGCCAGCGGGACCGAGGCCGGATTGCCGCCCGCCGCATCGGCGAAGGGCGGGCAGGCGGCGGCAAAGGCGTCCTGCGCCGCCAGCAACGCCCGCGCGGGATGCGCCCCGCCCGAGGCGATGCGGCGCAGGCTGTCCTGCCATCGCGCCGGTTCGACGACATGCGGGCGCAGCGCGTCCACGGCACCCAGCAGGGCTGTGGCCGCCTGCACGCGCGCGGTCAGGGTCGCGGCATCGTCCGCCACCTCGCGCAGGGGCGATGCGTCGATCGCCGCCTGCGCCTGCGCGATGGCGCCCAGTGCGGGGATGTCGGTCTGCGGATCGGCCTGTCCTGCCGTCGCATAGGTCTGCAGCAGCTTGCGCAGGCGGCCCGTCGCCAGCGAGGACAGCGGCCAGATCCTGGCCTGCGCCTCTCGCCAGTCGCTGTCCAGCCGATCGACCGGAATTCGCGCGCCGGGATCATAGGTCGCGGCAAGGCAGGCGCTGGCCTCGTCGCGGCTGCGCAGGGCCTGTGCCAGGTCCTGACCCTGGCGGGGCAGGTCCTGGGGCTGGCGATCCAGCGCCCAGACCAGGTCGTCCGTGCCGTCGCCTGCGCGGGCCAGCGCCAGCAGATCCTCGGGCGGGGTGTCGTCATGCAGGCCCGCGACCGCGATCAGGTCGCGCCGTGCGGCCATCAGGTCGCGTGCCGCGCGCGCCAGCGGCGCCGCGGTTTCCAGCAGCCGCGCCTGCCAGCCGAAGGACCAGTCCTGCGCGCCGATCAGCGGGAATGACGGCAGATCGCGCACGACCGCGTGCGTGCGGCCAAGCGTGGCCGCGATCTGCTGCATCCGGCGGAAGCTTTCCTCGTCATGGGCATCGCGATTGTCGAAACGCAGGCGCAGCGCCGGATCGGCGTTCAGCGCCCAGCCGATGGCCTGGAAGATGCTGAACCCCTGCCGCCCCGTCGCATGAAGCGCCGCGACATAGGCGTTCAGCTCCTGCCGCGTGACATCCAGATCCGCCGTGACGCGCGCCCATTCGGCATCGCTGCCCTCGGACGCGCGATCCCAGCTGCGGCCCAGCTGGGCCATGACCGACTTGCGGTCGGCCTTGTTGGAATGCAGCTCCAGCACGGCATCGCCCAGGCCATGCGCGTTCAGGCGGCGATGCACGACATCCAGCGCGGCGGATTTCTCGGCCACGAACAGGACCGTGCGGCCCGTCGCAAGACACTGGCTGATGATGTTTGCGATGGTCTGGCTCTTGCCGGTGCCGGGCGGGCCGATCAGCACGAAGTCGCGCCCCTCCTGCGCCGACAGGACGGCGGCCAGCTGAGAGCTGTCGGCAGGCAGCGGCGCGAAGAGGTCCTGCGGCGGCAGGCGGCGGTCCACGTCGCGCGGTCCTGCAAGCCCCGGATCGCCCTCGGGCAGGAACGGGGTTTCGGGGTTGTCGACCAGGTGACGGACCAGCGCGCTGTTGCGCAGGCTGTCGGTGCGGTCGGCCAGGTCCTTCCACATCAGGAACTTGGCGAAGGAGAAGGTCGAGAGGGCGGATTCCTCGACCAGCTCGAAGCCCGGCACGTCGCGGATGCGGGCGCGCATCGTCGTGAAGATCCGCGTCAGGTCGAAGCCTGCCTCGTCGCGGGGCAGATCGCCCTCCAGCTCGGGGATCTTCAGGTCAAAATCGCGCTTCAGGAACTCCAGCAGGGTGGTGTTGAAGCGGATGTCGTCCTCGTGCGGTTCGATCACGAAATCGGACTGGGCCGAGCGGCGCGTCAGCCGGACCGGGATCAGCAACAGCGGCGCGCGATAGCTGCGGGTATCCTGCGCCGATTTCTTCCAGCGCAGGAAGCCCGCGGCCAGGAACAGCGTGTTCGTCCCGCCCTCCTGCAGGTCGCTGCGGGCCTTGCGATACAGGTCCAGCAGCCGGTCCTGCATGTCCTTGCCGGGCAGCGGGACGGCGATGCGCCCGCGCTGGAAGGCGTCGCGGGCCATCTGGTCGATGATCGCGGGATCCTCGGGCAGGGCGTCGCCCGCCAGCGATTCCGCCCGCACGCCCTGACCCTGCGCCAGCCGATCCTCCAGCGCGGGGATGTCGGGGCAGATGAAGGGCAGGGTCTGGCGCGTGTCGCGGAAGTTCAGCAGCCGGTTGCGCAGCGACAGGTCCAGCAGCTTGCGCTGCCAGCGGGCGATGCGGTCGGCGGCGTTCTGCGGGGTGTCGTCCGCGATCGGGCTGGCGGGCATCATGCCGGGCGGCAGCGGACGGGGCAGGGCGGCGGGCGCGACGGGGGCGTCGGGATCGGCATCCTCGGGGGGGCGGTGGCTGGCCATCGGGCGGATGCCCGCGGCACGTGCGCGGCGGATGTCCAGCGCCTGGAGGAAGCCGTGCTCGTTCCGTTCGGCAACGAGATCGCGGCCCGCGGCGGCGGCCTCTTCGAAGGCGATGGCGGGGCGGCGCGTCAGGTAGGTGGTTTCCAGCATCACCAGTTCGCGCGCATCGACGGCCTTGCGTACCGTCATCACGTCGGGTTCCGACACGCAGCCGAAATCGGCGTCGGTCAGCCAGAAGCCGGTCCAGGCATGCCCCTCGGCGAAGAGCACGACGGGGTTGAGGCCCGCAGCCTCGAAGCACGAGGCCAGAAGGACCGCCGTGTCGAGGCAGGTCGCCAGCCCCTCGGAGCGGATGCGCGCGGGGTCGCGCAGCTTCTGGCCCTGCCGTTCGAAGGACGCGGGCGGCAGCGCATAGCTGAGGCCCCATCCCGTCAGCGCCGACCAGATCGCCCCCGCCAGCATCCAGACCCGGCCCGGATCGCCCGAGCGGTATCCGTCGATGTCGCCGGGTTCGCCCACGGCTTCCAGCAGCCGCGCGGCGTCCTTGAGGATGCCCGCGACCAGCGCGTCGTTCGGCGACAGGTGGGCGGCCAGCAGCGGCGCCATCGACAGCCCGCCCCATTCGTCCCGCGCCAGCATCTCGACCGGGCGCGAGGTTTCGGCCAGCAGCGTCTCGGACTGGTGGACCTGCAGGACGACCTCGCCCCATTCGGCCTCGTTCAGACCGCCCAGCAGCGCATTGTCCAGCGGCGTTTCCGCCTGCGGCAGCGTCACGGTCGCCCCCGGCGCGATCCGGTCGATGCGGAAGCTGCGCGGGCGCATGGCGGCGGGGCGCGTCAGCAGCGTGACGTCCAGATTTTCCAGCGCCTCGTCGCCGTCGTTTCGCAGCGCGACGCGTCGCAGGATCGACAGTCCGTTCTGCGACAGGGCGAAGTTGATCCGGTCCACCGGTTCGAGGTCAAGGCCGACTGCCGGGGCAGCGCCTTCGGGGCTGAGGTCTTCCAATTCGTCCAATCCAAGGGGTCGTCGTTGCCGTTTGTGCCGCTGCGTCGGGAAAGCGTTTATCGCACAATGGGATGCGGGGTGTTCTTCACGTTCCGCATCACAGGGTCGTTTCTAGATGTTGTATTGCCCGACTGCATCCCGCCATAGATGCGATCACGATATGTTCCGGGTCAAGTCGAAAGTTTGACAGGCCACGGGGACCGGTCTGCCGCCAGCCTGCGGCAACGCCAGCGGGCCCTGTGGGTGAAAACGCATTGTTTCAAATCCGGGGCGATCTGCACCAGCCTGAAGGGGAATTGAAACAGCTCGGAAAAAGGCGCTGCATCACATGAAAATCGGCTTCATCGGATTGGGCAATGTCGGCGGCAAGCTGGCGGGCAGCCTGCTGCGCAACGAATTCGACGTGACGGTCCACGATCTCGATCCCAGGCTGGTCGCGGCATTCGTCGCCAAGGGCGCGAAGTCCACCGGCGGCCCGCGCCAGCTGATGCGCGATTGCGACGCGGTCATCACCTGCCTGCCATCGCCCGCCGCCTCGGCCGCCGTGGTCGAGGAAATGCTGCCCGAGGTCGATCACACCAAGATCTGGATGGAGATGTCCACCACCGACCAGGCCGAAGTCCAGCGTCTTGCGGCCCTCGTGCAGGAACGCGGCGGTGCGGCGATGGAATGCCCGGTCTCGGGCGGGTGCCACAGGGCGGATACGGGCAACATCTCGATCTTCGCGGGCTGCGACCGCGCGACGTTCGAACGCATGCTGCCGACGCTGGCGACGCTTGGGCGTCGCGTGCTGCACACGGGCGATATCGGCACGGCCTCGGTGCTGAAGGTGATGACCAACTATCTTGCGACCGCGAACCTGCTGACCTGCTGCGAGGCGCTGGTGACCATGAAGGCCGCGGGGATCGACCTGAACACCACCTACGAGGCCATGAAGATCTCGTCGGGGACGTCCTTCGTCCACGAGACCGAGAGCCAGGTGATCCTGAACGGCTCGCGCGACATCTCGTTCACGATGGACCTGGTGAAGAAGGATATCGGCCTGTTCCAGAAGATCGCGTCCGAGGCCGGTGTGCCGCTGGAGATCAGCCCCCTGATGATCGAGATCTTCAACGACGGCATCGCGCGCTTCGGCGAACGCGAGCTGTCGCCGAACATCATCCGCCGCCTGGAAGAGGCCACCGGCCTGTCGATCACCGCGCCGGGCTTCCCGCCCGAACTGGTGGATGACGAACCCGAGGAACGCGGCTACGAGGTCATCCCGACCGGCCTGTCGGCGCCCGCGGGCCTGACGGAATCGCGCCCCGCGCTGGCCGAGGGGTGATCCCCATGCAGCACGCCAATCTGGATCACTGGACCGAGCGCGCGGACCTTGCCGCCAGCTTCCGTTGGGCCGCGCGGCTGAACATGCACGAGGCGGTGGCGAACCATTTCAGCCTTGCGGTGAACGACGAGGGAACGCGGTTCCTGATCAACCCGAACCAGGTGCATTTCTCGCGCATCAAGGCGTCGGACCTGCTGATGCTGGACGTGGACGATCCGTCGGTGATGGACGCGCCGAACGCGCCCGATCCGACCGCCTGGGGGCTTCACGCCGCGATCCACCGCGCCTGCCCGCATGCGCGCTGCGTCATGCACACGCATTCGATCTGGTCCACCGTGCTGGCCTGCCTGGCCGACAGCCGCATGCCGCCGATCGACCAGAACACGGCGACCTTCTTCAACCGCCACGTCATCGACGAGGAATTCGGCGGCCTCGCCTTCGAGGAGGAGGGCCGCCGCTGCGCGAGCCTGCTGTCGGACCCCGCCAGCAAGGTGCTGGTCATGGGCAATCACGGCATCCTGGTCGTGGGCGACGGCGTGGCCGACACGTGGAACCGCCTGTTCTATTTCGAACGCGCGGCGGAAACCTATGTCCGCGCGCTGCAGACCGGGCGTCCGCTGCGGATCATGTCCGACGACATCGCCGAAAAGACCGCCCGGGAACTCGAGGACTATCCCGGCCAGGCCGAGGCGCACCTGTCCGAGCTGCGCGCCATCCTGGATGCCGAGGGCGACAGCTATGCAAACTGAGACGAACCTGAAAGGAGAGGTCGCATGACCGAAACAAGCTTCGACCTGCGCGAGAAGGGCATGGTCGTCGGCCTGCCCGAGGGCGAGAAGTACTTCAACTACTACTGGCTGCGCGACGCGTGCCTGTCCTGCATCGACCCCCAGACGCGCGAACGGATCTTCGACGCGTCGGAGCTGCAGTCCCCGCCGCGTGCCACCTCGGCCGTGATCGAGGAGGACACGGTCGTCATCGGCTGGGCCGACGAGGCGCAGGCCTCTCGCGTGCCGCTGTCGCTGCTGCGCGAGGTCTTCGCGACCGGTCGCCGCGCCGATCCCGCCGACCTGCCGCGCCGCCTGTGGTACAAGGACCACACGCCCGACATCACGCGCATCGACCAGGATGCGGTGGTGGGCACCGAGGAAGGCCGCGCCTGCCTGACCCGCGCCCTGATCGAGGACGGCATCGCCATCGTCACCAATATGGAGAAGTCCGAAGGATCGCTTCCCCGCCTGGTGAACGCGGTCGGCCCCGTCACCCCGTCGGCCGAGGGTCTGTTCTTCAACGTCCGCGTCGAGATCGCGCCGACGAACCTTGCCTTCACCGCCGGTCCGCTGGAGATGCATACCGACCTGCCGGGAGAGGAGACCGCGCCGGGCGTGCAGTTCCTGCACTGCCTCGAGAATACGGTCGAGGGCGGCAATTCGCTGTTCCTCGACGGTGCCGCGGTGGCCGAGGCCCTGCGCAAGGAGGACCCCGAGGCTTTTGCCTTGCTGGCGGGCCACGACATCCCGTTCTTCTATCGCCACGACAACTGGGATTACCGGTCCCACCAGCGCGTGATCGAGACGGATGTGGACGGGCGCGTGACCGGGGTCACCATCTCGCAGCATCTTCAGGACTATATGGACCTGCCGCAGGACCTGCTGGACGACTACTATCCCGCGTTCATCAAGTTCATCCGCATGATGCAGGAGGATCGCTTCCTTCTGCGCTTTCGGTCCGAGGCGGGCAATTGCGTGGTCTTCGACAACCACCGCATCGTGCATGGCCGCGAAGGCTATGTCGCCGACAGCGGCAAGCGTCACCTGCGGGGCTGCTATACCGATCGGGGGGCGCTGCGCTCGACCTATCGCGTGCTGGCGATGAAGGGTCACGACGGTTCGGTCGAACAGCCCGCGCAGCAGGCGCGGGGCTGAATCGGCGCTGCTTCAGCCGTAAGACGAAGAAGGCCCGGCGCGGATATCCGCGCCGGGCCTTTTGTTGTCAGGATCCGCGCATCACGCCTTGAAGGGCGGGCGCACCTTCAGTTCCAGGTAATCCTCGAGACCGAAGCGACCACCCTCGCGGCCGATGCCCGAATGCTTGAAGCCGCCGAAGGGCGAGCCGTAATCGGCATCGGCACCGTTGATATGGATGCCGCCCGCGCGCAGGCGGCGTGCGACACGCGTCGCCCGCGCCTCGTCCCCCGTCTGCAAATAGGCTGCCAGCCCGTATTCGGTGTCGTTGGCCATCGCGATTCCCTGATCCTCGTCGTCGAAGGGGGTCATCACCAGAACCGGGCCGAAGATCTCCTGCGACCAGATCGCCATGTCGGGCGTCACGTCGGCAAAGATCGTCGGGCGCACGAACCAGCCCTCGCGCAGCGCCTCGGGCAGGCCCTCGGGACGGCCGGGGCCGCCGGCCAGCAGGCGGGCGCCTTCGTCGATGCCCTTTTGGATCATCGCCTGCACGCGGTCGTATTGCAGCCCGTCGAACAGCGGACCGATATGATCGCCCGGTTCCAGCGGGTCGCCGACCTGCTGTTCCTCGGCGGCCTTACGGGCGATCTCGACCGCGCGGTCATAGACGCCGCGTTCGACCAGCATGCGGGTCGGCGCGTCGCAGGACTGGCCGGTATTGTAGAAGCAGGTCTGCACGCCTTCGCGCACGCGGGTTTCCAGGTCGCAATCCGCGAAGACCAGGTTCGGGGACTTGCCGCCCAGTTCCAGCGTCACGCGCTTGATCGTGTCGGCGCTGTCGCGCGACACGGCGCTGCCCGCGCGGGTCGAGCCGGTGAAGGACATCATCGCGATGTCGGGATGGCGCGACATCGCGGCCCCTACGGTCGGCCCGTCGCCGTGGACTAGGTTGAAGACGCCCGCGGGATAGCCCGCCTCCTCGACGATCTCGGCATAGATCTGCGCCGAAAGGGGGGTGTGCTCGGACGGCTTCAGCACGCAGGTCGAACCGGTGGCGAGGGCCGGCACGACCTTCAGCGCGATCTGGTTGATGGGCCAGTTCCAGGGCGTGATCAGGCCGCAGACGCCGATCGGCTCCCTCGACAGGATGTCGCCGTTGGGCAGGGTCTCTTCCTCGTCCAGCGCCTCGAGCGCGGCGATGAAGGCGTTCAGGTGCCCGAGGCCGCTATCGGCCTGCACGTCGCGGGACATGGTGATGGGGGCGCCCATCTCGGTGGTGATCGCATGGGCCAGGTCGTCCATGCGCCTTTCGGTGATGCGGGCCATGCGGCGCAGCAGTTCCAGCCTTTCGGCCTTGGTGGTGATCGAGAAGCTGTCGAACGCCTTGCGCGCGGCGGCGACGGCGCGGTCCACGTCGGAGGCATCGCCCAGTGTCAGCGTGCCGATGCGCGAATTGTCGCGGGGCGTCAGGATCGGCATGGTGCGGGTGCCCTGCGGGGCGACCCATTCACCGCCGATGAAGAACGTGTCGATATCGGTCATCATGGTCCTCCTAGTGGGTCACATGCGTTTCGGTCATGCCAAGGTGCAGATCGGTGCCGGTCCAGGGGTTCGCGGCGATCGCCTCGTCGTCCAGTTCCAGCCCTAGCCCCGGCGCGGTCGAGGGGATGACATAGCCGTCCTCCCACTCGATCCGGCCCTTCACGCCCGACATGTAGGGGCCGTCGAAGGTTCCGATGCTTTCGAGGATCAGGAAGTTCGGCGAACAGGCCGCCAGCTGGATGTTCGCCGCCGCCACGACAGGCCCGCAATAGAGATGCGGCGCGATCTGCGCCTGCCGCGTCTCGGCCATGCCGGCGATCTTCTTGGCCTCGAGCAGGCCGCCCACGCGGCCCAGGTTCATCTGCAGGATCGAGGCGGCACCGGCTTCGAGCACGCGGGCGAACTCGTATTTCGTGCACAGCCTCTCGCCCGCGGCGACGGGGATCGAGGTGAAGGTCGCGACCGCCGCCATGTCGGCGGGGCTTTCGGGCGGCATCGGTTCCTCGAACCACAGGGGGTCGTAGGGTTCCAGCGCGCGGGCCATCCGCTTGGCCCCCGAGACGGTGAACTGCCCGTGGGTGCCGAACAGCAGGTCGGCGCGGTCGCCCACGGCGCGGCGGATCTCGCGGCAGAAGGCGACGCTGCGGGTGATGTCCTCGCGCCGGGGCTGGTGGCCGTCGAAGATGCTGTAGGGACCGGCGGGGTCGAATTTCAGCGCGTTGAAGCCCTGATCGACCATCTTCGCGGCGACCTCGGCGGCCATCTCGGCGTCGTTGTAGACGTTCGGCGCGTCGGGGTCGGGATAGACATCCCCATCCGCCGGATAGATATAGCTGTAGCTGCGCAGCCGGTCATGGACCCGCCCGCCCAGAAGCGCATGGACCGGCTTGTCGGCGGCCTTGCCGAGGATGTCCCAGCACGCCATCTCAAGGCCGCTGAACACGCCCATAACGCTGACATCGGGGCGGTGGGTGAAGCCCGCCCCGTAGGCGCGGCGGAACAGCAGCTCGATATTGGCGGGGTCGGTGCCCGCGAACTGCCGGTCGAACATGTCCCGCGCCATCGCGCAGCAGATGTCGGGGCCGAAGGTGGCGTTGTAGATCTCGCCCACGCCGGTGATGCCGCATTCGGTCGTCAGTCGGACGAAGATGAAATATCGGCCCCCGTGGCGGGGGGGCGGGTTGCCCATCACGAAGGTTTCCAGCTTCTCAAGGCGCATTGCGTCCCCTTTCGTCGGTGTCGTTCGTCATCGCGCGTCCTGCAGGATCATTCCCGCCGCGCGCATCGCCAGCATCATGACCGGCGCGTTGGTGTTCCCCGAGGTGATGTTCGGAAAGCTCGAGGCATCGACGACGCGCAATCCGTCGATGCCGTGAACCCGCAGCCGCGCGTCGATCACCGAACCGGCGGGATCGTGGCCCATCCGGCAGGTGCAGCTGGGATGATAGACCGTCGTGGCCCTCTCGCGGAAATCCTGCAGCAGCGCGGCGTCGTCCATGGCGTGCAGGTCGGCGCATTTCGGCGCACGCGTCACGTCGCGCAGCGCGGGCACGCGGGACAGGTCGCGTGCAAGGCGGCTGGCGGCGACGGCCGCCGCGCGGTCCTCTGCGGTGCCAAGCGACGCGGGGCGGATGGCGGGTGCGGCCCCCGGATCGCCCGAGGTGATGCGCACCTGCCCGCGGCTGGTCGGGCGGCAGAACTGCCCCGACAGGATGAAGCCGCCGTCGCGATCCATCTCCACCTGGCCGTCCGTCGTCAGCGAATAGGATGCGGGATTGCAGAACAGCTGCATGTCGGGATGCGCCAGCCCGTCCCTGGACCGCACAAAGCCGCCGACCTGGTTGACCGGAACCGACAGCGGCCCGTTCCGCGTCAGCAGGTATCGCGCCCCCGCCGCCAGCCGCCCCCGCCGCCGGCCCAGCATCGCGTTCAGCGTCGGCACCGTGGCGTGGAACTGGTGGGTGATCGCCAGGTGGTCCTGCAACCCCTCGCCCACCTGCGGCAGGTCGATCACAGGCGTCACCCCAAGCGTTTGCAGATAGGCCGCAGGCCCGATGCCCGACAGCTGCAGGATCTGCGGCGAATTGATCGCGCCCGCCGACAGGATCACCTCTTGCCCGGCAAGGGCGTGGTGCGTGTGGCCGCGCCGCGACCATGTCAGGCCGGTCACGCGCCGACCGTCCATCCGCAGGCCGGTGACATGGGCGTCGGTCTCGATCCGCAGGTTGGGACGGCGCAGGGCAGGGCGCAGGAAGGCGTCGGCCGCCGACCAGCGCCGACCGCGCCAGACGGTGCTGCGATAATGGCCGACGCCCTCGGCCCGGTTCATGTCGGGGCTGAGCGGATGACCCGCCTGCCGCGCCGCGTCCAGAAAGCGGGCCGAGAACGGGTGCATCCGGTCGGACAGGTCGGCCACGCGGACCGGCCCGCCGCCCGCATCCTCGATCGCGTCATAGGTCTGCCGGACCGCGTCCCAGTCCCAGCCTGTCGCGCCCGTCGCCGCCCAATCGTCGAAATCATGCGGCAGCCCCCGCACATAGGCCATCGCGTTGATCGAGCTGCTGCCCCCCACGACCCGCCCGCGCGGCCAATAGGTGCTGCGCCCGGCCAGCCCCTCGTCCGCATCGGTGCGATAGCCCCAGTTCAGCGCGGGATTGGCATAGTTCACGGCATAGCCGATCGGCACCTTGATCCAGAAGCGCGCATCGCTGCCCCCGGCCTCGAGCAGCAGGACCTTGTGGTGCCCGCAGCGCGTCAGCTGCTCGGCCAGCACGCAGCCGGCCGAACCCGCGCCGACGATGATGTAATCATATGCAGTCCCGGTCATCGCCCCCTGCCTTGCGGTCCCGAATTCCGCGCCAGCAAGCCAGAGCGGTGCCTGCAATGCAAACAATGCCTTTGACCGCTGAGGCATTGTTTGCGTTTGCCCATCGCCTGCGTCAGGATGGCCGCCGACTGCAGGAACGGACCTCGCCCATGCGCAAGCTGCCCCATGTCACATGGCTCCGAGCCTTCGAAGCCGCCGCGCGCCATGCCTCGTTCAGCGCCGCCGCGGACGAGCTGGGCCTGACCGCCGCCGCCGTCAGCCAGCAGATCCGCCTGCTGGAAGGGCATCTGGGGATCCAGCTGTTCCGCAGGCTGGCGCGCGGGGTCGAGCTGACGGATATGGGCCAGGCCTATGCCGTGCCCGTGCGCAAATCCTTTGCCGAGATGCAGGTCGCGACCGACGGGCTGTTCAGCGACCGGCGCAGTTCGGTGATCCGGGTGCGGTCCTCGATCTCCTATGCGGCGCTGGTGCTGGCGCGTCGGCTGGCCGCGTTCCGCAACGAACATCCGGGGATCGAGATCGAGCTGTCGACCGCCGTCTGGGCCGACCGCATGAACGGCGCTAGCATCGATCTGGACATCCGCTATGGCGCGGGCGACTGGCCCGAGCAGAACATCCATCCGCTGAAGACCGCGCCGGCGACCGTGGTCTGTCACCCGGACTATGCCCCCGCGATCCCGGACCTGAACGCGCTGGCCCGCGCCGATATCGTCCAGATCGTCGGCTGCGAGACGGACTGGGACCGGCTGTTCCTGCAAGAGGGCATGCCCCTGCCGCGCCCCGTGCATTGGATGCGGGCGGATTCGTCGCTGCTGGCGCTGCAGATGCTGTCGGCGGGCCACGGCTGTGCGATCGTCAGCCGCAGCTTCGCCTTCGACGCCTTCGAGGCGGGCACCCTTGTCGCGCCCCTGCCGGTCGAGGTCCCGATGTCCCAGAGCTTCTACGTCGTCGAGCAGGACGACCTCGGCCCGCGCGAGGACGTGGCGATCTTCGTGGACTGGCTACGCGGGCTGAGCTTCTAGCCGCCTGCCAGCCGCGCCAGATAGGCCGCCGCGTCGCGGGCGTCGGTGTCGCAATTGCGGATCAGCCAGTCGAAATGGTCGATCAGGGCGCCGACGCGCTGGCGTTCCCTCAGCGACAGGTAGAACTGCCCGACATAGATGATCCCCAGCCCGTTTCCGAAGACCGTCACCGGTGCGCTGAAGGCGCGGCGCTTGTCGAACAGGAACAGGCGCAGGCGCGGGAACAGCGCCTCGCATCGGCTGGCCATGAAGCGCAGCTGGTCGCGGCGGATATCGGCGGGCAGATCGGCATAATAGCCTTCGCCCGAGGCAAGCGACTGCAGTTCCTGCAGGGGCATCGCGATCTCGTAATCGGCCTCTCCGGTGCGGACCCAGTCGTGATAGGCGCGTGCGGTGCCGATGATCTGCGCGATCGTGGCGGGCGGGCAGGCGGCGTATTCCCATTCCAGCAGGGCGGGGGTCTTCAGCATCTCGGGCAGGGTGGCGGGGACGTGGCGGATCTTGCTGCCGATGGCGGATTGGTGCCACTCGATGATCTGGCGGTCGGCCTCGTCGCGTTCGGCGGGGCTGAGCCCCATGGCCGAGGCCAGGATGTCGCCCGCGGGTTCGGGACGGTTCGTCAGCCCCAGCAGCCAATCGAGGCTGACGCCCAGATGCTCCGCCATGTCCGCCGCAAGCTGCGCGTTGGGAAGGCGCGGATGATCGCCCTTGAGAAGCTGCCCGACGGTCGAACGATCGACCCCGGCCGCGCGGGCAAGCGCGCTTTTGCTGGTCGCGCTGTCGGCCATGGCCTGTTCCAGCCGCGCGCGGAAGATCTGATGCCTGTCTCTGGTTGCCATTCCGCTACAATGCAGTCTTTGCGCAACAACGCAAACAATCCGCAGCGAATTATCGGAATTTTCGGCGCCTCCCCCGGCGATTAGGGATCGTGACAGGTCAGGAAAGGGAAACGCATGGAAAGCAGGGCGCGGATCGCGATCAAGGCACTGACATGGCAGCTTCTGGGGCTGGTCGTGATGCTGGGCATCGGGCTTGCCTTTACCGGATCGCTCAGCGCGGGGGGCGGGATCGCGCTCGTCAGCGGGGTCACGGGATACCTGTGCTACTTCCTGCACGAGATGGCCTGGGAACGGATCGGCTGGGGTCGCAAGCCGCGCTGAGCGGCCTTCGGGTTCCCCCATGCGCGGATGCGTCGCGGCACGGCGAAATGGCCATACAAAACCGTTCCGTTCACCCGTTCTCGCATTCAATCACAGGAATGCGAGCAATGAAACGATCCCCCCGGGTCATGCGTAGTGCACCCCTGAACGCAATGACGAAACAGGAGACATACCATGGCTATCCGTAAACTGACCGCCGTCGCAGCCCTTTCGGCCCTGACCGCATTCCCGGCCTTCGCCACCGTCCAGGGCGGCAACGGCCCCAGCTTCAACGACGAGCAGCCGGTCCAGGAACTGTCGACCCGCCAGGTCCGCGCAGGTGACGTCCTGCAGGAAAAGGATCTGCACCGCCGCGACCTGAACGCAGACGACCTGATCACGCTGAGCGAGTTCCCCGAAGGCGGTCCCGTCGACTTCTCGAGCGCGAATAACGGCTGATCGACGCCCCTTCGTCGACAATTTGCCGACGTCAAAAGAAAACCCCGCCGGTTCGCCGACGGGGTTTTCCGTTTTTATGGCGCCGTCGTCAGGCGCGGTATTCGTTCTGCTGGCGGCTGGCCAGGCTGACGATGACAATGGCCGCGAAGGCCGCGACGAAGCCCGGGATGATCTCGTAGATCCCGGCACCGCCCATGAAGGACTTGTTCCAGCCAAGCGCGATCCAGGCGATCACCACGGCAGCGCCGGTCACCAGGCCCGCGACCGCACCCGATCCGGTCATGCGCGACCAGGTCAGCGACAGCAGGATCAGCGGACCGAAGGCCGCGCCGAAGCCAGCCCATGCATTGGACACCAGGCCCAGCACCTGGCTGTCGGGATCGCCCGCGATCAGGGCGGCCACGACGCCGACCAGCGCGACGGCGATGCGGCCCATGTTCACGACCTCGCGCTCGGACGCGTCCTTGCGCAGGAACAGGCGATAGAAATCCTCGGCCAGGGACGAGGACGACACCAGCAGCTGGCTGGAGACGGTGGACATCACCGCCGCCAGCAGCGCGGCGAACAGGAAGCCGGTCACCAGCGGGTGGAACAGCAGGTCGGACAGGATGATGAAGATCGTCTCGGCATCCTCGACGGCCAGGTCGTTGCGCACCGCATAGGCGCGGCCCAGGATGCCGACGCCCACCGCACCCAGCAGCGAGATGCCCATCCAGGCCATGCCGATATTGCGCGCGGTCGCAACCTCGCGGACGCTGCGGACGGCCATGAAGCGCACGATGATGTGCGGCTGCCCGAAATAGCCCAAGCCCCAGGTCACCGCCGACAGGAAGCCCACGAAGGTCAGCCCGTTGGTCAGCGACAGATAGTTCGGGTCGACGGTCGAGACGGTCTCGGCCGCCTGCGCGAAGCCGTCGCCCTTGCCCAGCCACAGGATCATGGCGGGCATGATGACCAGCGCGATCATCATGATGCAGCCCTGCACGAAGTCGGTCAGGCTGACGGCAAGGAAGCCGCCGATCATCGTATAGGCCAGCACGACAAGCAGCGTCACCCAGACGCCCGTCATGTAACCGCCGTCGAAGGCGCTGGCGAACAGCTTGCCCCCGGCGACCAGACCCGACGCGGTATAGACCGCGAAGAACACCACGATGATCACCGCCGACACCACGCGCAGCGCCTTGGCCTTGGTGGGAAAGCGGTTCGCCAGGAAGGACGGGATGGTCAGCGCGTTGTCGTAACGTTCGGTCTGTTCGCGAAGTCGCGGGGCCACTACGAGCCAGTTGACGAATGCGCCGACGAAGAGGCCGATCCCGATCCAGGCCTCGACCAGGCCCGTGGCATAGAGCGCGCCGGGCAGGCCCAGCAGCAGCCAGCCGCTCATGTCGGATGCGCCGGCCGACAGCGCCGCGACGGCGGGCGGCAGGTTGCGACCGCCCAGCAGGTATTCCTCGCTGCTGGCGGTGGATTTGCGATAGGCATAGAAGCCGATGCCGAGCATCAGCAAGAAATAGGCAGCAAGGCTGACCCAGACGCCTGTTTCCATGATGCGCCTCCCTTCATTGAGTTTGAGGCGCGGAACCGCGATCCCGCCCCCTCGATTTGCACCTTATGTAACAAAGCCGTGTTCGATGCAAAGGCGGGGTGGGATCGTGGGGTCCTGGTCAGTCTGCCCCGCGCACCTCGAAGGGGGCGTCGGGATCGGGGCGGATCATCTTCTGGACGGCCCAGACCGCGACGCCGCCGCCGATGCCGATCAGGTCGGTCAGCAGCCCGCCCTCGATCATGAACAGCGCGAAGATGCCAAGGACCAGGCGCAGCCACCAGACCATGCGCCCGCCCATGAACCATCCCTGCACCGCCGCCGACAGCAGGAACACGCCCACGATCGCGGTCGCACCCGCGCGGATGATCTCCAGCCAGGTGCCATCCATCAGCAGGGCCGCGTTGTAGAAGAACATGAAGGGCACGACGAAGGCGGTGATCCCGATCTTGAAGGACGCGACCGAGGTGGCCATCGCATTCGCCCCCGAAATCCCCGCCGCCGCATAGCTGGCAAGCGCCACGGGCGGGGTGATCGCGCTGACGACCGCGAAGTAGAAGACAAAGAAATGCGCAGTCAGCGGCGGGATGCCCAGGTTCGTCAGGCCGGGGGCCACGACGCTGGCGGCGACCGCATAGGCCGCCGTGGTCGGCATCCCCATTCCCAGAAGGATGGCGATGAACATGGCGAAGAACAGCGCCAGCAGCTCGGACGCGCCCGCGATGCCCAGCAGAAGCGACGAAAACCGCGCCCCCACCCCGGTCAGTGCGATGACGCCGACGATGATGCCCGCGCAGGCGCAGACGGTGATGATCTGGATCGACATGATACCCGCCAGCTCGAACGCCTTGGCGATGGCGCCGAACCCCATCCGATAGGGCGTCAGCCAGGACACCACCGCGGCCGAGATCGTGGCCAGCGTGCCCGCCCGGATGACCGAATATCCCATGAACAGCGCCGCGATCAGGATCACGATGGGCAGGAACAGGTAGACCTGCCGGGCCATGGCGCGGAATTTCGGCAGCTCATCCTCTCGCATGCCGCGCATGCCCAGCTTCGCGGCCTCGAAATCGACCATGAAGTAGATCGAGACGAAATAGAGGATCGCCGGGATCACCGCAGCCAGCGCGATTTCGGTATAGGGTATGCCTGTGATCTCGGCCATGATGAAGGCGCCTGCGCCCATGATCGGGGGCATGATCTGCCCGCCGGTCGATGCCGCGGCCTCGACCGCGCCGGCGGTGGTCGGGCGATAGCCGACCTTCTTCATCAGCGGGATTGTCAGCGATCCGGTCGCCACGACATTGCCCGCCGAGGTGCCGTTGATCATGCCCATCAGGCCCGACGCGAAGATCGCGACCTTGGCGGGCCCGCCACGCGACCGGCCCGCCGCGGCAAAGGCGAAGTTCACGAAGTAGTCGCCCACCTTCGACGCCGACAGGAAGGCCGCGAAGATGATGAACAGGATGATATAGGTCGAGCTGACCGCCGTGGTCGGCCCCAGGATCCCCGCATCGGTGTAGACTTGGCTGAAGAACCGCTCCCACGAGATCGCGGGCGAGTTGAGGAAGCCCGGCATGTACTGCCCGGTGAACACATAGGCCAGGAACACGGCCGAGATGATGACCAGCGCCATCCCCGCCACGCGGCGCGTCAGTTCAAGGATCAGCGCCGTCCCCGCCACCGCCGCCAGAGAGATGCCGATGGGCGCGAAGGGCGTGCCCGTCGAATTGCGCATCAGCGTGCCATAGATGGTGATCAGGTAGACCGCGACCGCACAGGCGCAGATGCCCAGCACGATATCGGGGGCCGAGAACCCGTCGCGACGGCGCAGGTCCATCCAGCCCAGCACAGTCCCGCCTGCCGTTGCGATCAGCAGGGGCACGCCGAACCACCAGATCTCGCGGTTGCGGATGCCTTCGTCCATGCCGTTCCACATGGTCCCGCCCGCGATGTCGAGCGCGAAGGACACCGCCGTCGCAAGCGAGATCAGCGCCAGCACGCCGAAGGCGGCCGAGGGCAGGCGGATCGCGCGGCTCTCGTCCTCGTCCTCGGCGGGGAAGCGGCGGGCGGCGAACAGCACGAAGCCCAGGAAAAGCGCGCCCGCGACGTGGATGATGCGGAAATTCCACGTCTCCATCGGGAAGGTCGGCAGGAAGGACAGGTTGATGCCCGTCCAGTCGCGGATCGACACGCCATTCAGCGCGATCATGTGGAAGGCGGCGTAAAGTGCTGCGAACCACGTCACGACCGTCAGCCGCCATCCGGCAAAGGCGCGGCGGTTGGCCTCGACGGGTTCGTCGTCCACGCCCTCGGCGATGACGCCGCCGCCTTCGGGCAGGGCGCTGGCCTGCATTTCGGGCGTTTCACGCCCCGTTTCGTGGTCCTGTTCCGGCATCCGTTCCATCCCGCGGCGCTTGGCCGTCCGTCGCTTGGGTCGTGAAACGGGCCGTCGGCTGTCGCCGCGGCCCGCCTGTTGTCGTCAGGATTTCAGCCGGACCTTATTCGGCGGAATGGACCATGTCGTCCGGGATCTCGGCGCCGGCATTCTCGCGGAACCAGCGGGCGGCGCCCGGGTGCCATTTCATGACAGTGTTCTTCTCCCAGTTCTCGGGCAGGGTCTCGCGGGCCGAGCCGTGGATGTTCTTCATGCGGTCATTGTCCGACATGACGATGTCGGTCGCGGCATGGACGAAGCTTTCGGGCAGGTCGCAGCTGGCGATGGCGAAGTTCCACATGGCCACCGACTGCATGTCGCGATCCAGCGTGGAATAGGTGTCGGCGGGGATGCCGAACTCGGCCACCGGGAATTCCTCGATGATCTTGGCCTCTTCCTCGTCGGTGAAGTCGATGAAGTTCACTTCGGCCTGGACCTCGATCTGGCTGATGGCGGGGGTCGGGATGCCGACCGCGAAGGCCACCGCGTCCAGCAGCCCGTCCTGCAGCTGACCGCCAAGATCGTCCCAGCCGCCGTTGCGGCGTTCGAAGTTCACCCCGAGCGATTCCAGCATGGCAGGGAAATACGTGTCCGAGGTCGAGCCCGCGGGACCGAAGCCGATGCGCGCGCCGTCCGGGATCGATTCGACAGACGTGATCCCCGAAGAGGCCAGCGCCGCCATCGAGAAGGGCGTCTGGTACATCGGGAACATCGCGCAGGCATTGGTCATCTGCAGGCCGGGCGCGATCGGGTTCGTGCCTTCCAGCGATTCACGCGCGGGGCCCATGGTGGTCATGCCGAAGGCCGCGTCGCCCGTATGGACCAGCGCCATGTTCTGCATCGGGCCGCCGGTCACCTCGCCGCCGCCGGAGATGCCCAGCTCCTCGCCCACGAGGTTCGCCCAGCCCGAGCCATAGACGAAATAGGTCCCGCCCTGCGAGGCGGTGCCGACCGTGAAGCTCTCGGGCCAGTCGGTCCGGTCCAGATCGGCATATTTCTCGTTCTGCGCGGATGCGCCGGTGGCCGCGAGCATCAGCACGGCGACAAGTGCGGTGGTGTTCTTCATGGTCATCCTCCCCGTGGGCATGGCTTGAATGCTGCCCTTGGGCGCAAGGAAACGACATGCGCGACAGGATTTCCACAGTTTTTTTTCGTGTTCCGGCAGGTTTGCAGCAAATGCAGTGCCGGAACGCCGCGTCGGATCAGTCCAGCGGAAGGGGCGGGGTCGGGCCGGAATGTTCCAGGTGCCACACCGCCGACCAATCGGCGCCGTGCCTGTCCAGCACCAGGAAGTTCCGCTCGGCGGCATAGCGGTGGCGCTGGCCGGGCAGGGTGCGGATCGCGATGGGATGGCGCGGCAGGGGATCCTCGCCCAGCCAGGACAGCATTCCCAGGAAACGCGCCCATGCCTTGGGCGGGGCGCGATGCGAGATCCCCGAGGCGACCAGCTGATGCATCGCGTGACCGTCCGACAGCCGCATGACCGCGCGGGTCGCCAGGTGGATCTCGCCCGAGAGGGTGGTGAGGCGGTGGCCGGGGGCCTCGGCCATGTCGCGGACCAGCCCCAGCATGCGCCGCCATTCGTCGCGATGCGCGCGGCTCTGCCATTGGTCGCGCAGGTCGTCCTCGTATTTCTGCATGCTTGGGATGGCCAGCATGACGGTCTCCAGGATCGACATGCGCGGACCCAGCAGGGGCACGCTCGACATCAGCATCGTGTGCCCGCCCGTCGTTGCCCGGGCCTGATCCTGCATCATGGACCACCCGCCCGGACCCATGATCCGGCGGCGCGTGCGTTCGCCGCGCAGGTCCGGTGCCAGGATTCGCAGGTCGCCCGCGGCGACCGACCAGCCCAGATGCGCGCCCGCCGGATCGGCAAAGCGCGCGGGCAGGTCGCCCTCGGTCGTGGCGTGCTGGAACAGCAGGAACGCCTCTCGGGCGGCATGGAACAGGGTCTGCCCGATGTCCGAGCGGGTGCGTTCGGTCCGCAGCGAGCCCCAGCCATCGCAGATGTCGTGGTCGTCCCATTGCATCAACGAGGGCACGCGCGCCGACAGCCATGCCAGTTCCGGCGCGGCATAGAGCGCGGCATAGCGGTCGAAGAACCGTTCGCGCAGATGGCGGTGCAGATCGGCCAGCTGTTCTGCGGTGGGATCGGCGGGCAGGCGGTCGGGCCAGTCCTCGGTCAGCGGATGGCCCTGCGTGACCTCGTCGGCATAGACCTGATCGCCCCCGTGCAGCATCAGCGCGAAGGGCACGCGGCGATGTTCGTCGCGCAGGCGCGACCACATCACGTTGCGCTCGGACCCCTCGCGGTCCATGTCGCCGACCTCTTCACCGTTGCAGGACACATAGGCCAGGCGCAGGTCGCCGGTCATGTCGCCCGCGACCTCGTATTCCCGACCGCCCCAGCCATAGCTGGACGCGCGATCCGCAGGCAGGGCGAAGCGCGCGCGCCAGACCGAGGCGCGGTCGAAATCTGCGATACGCTCGGGCTGGGCCGTCCCTTCGGCCAGGGTCAGCGGGCCGGGGACATCGCCTGCGGGCATGATGAACATGGCCGCCAGCCGCATCTGTGACCCCGAGATGTCATCGAGCAGCAGGATCGGACCGACGGGCTGGAAGGGATCGTTTGCCATTCCCGTGGGTTACGATGCCCGCACGGTCCCCGCAATTCGCAAATGGGGCCGTCGCGGCGACGTGATCCCCTAGCGCAGGGTCAGCCCGCCGATCGCGGCGCGGATGCGGCTGTCGGTGTCGTCGCTGTCGCCCGACACGGCCAGCCCGACCAGCGCACCCTTGCTGCCCCCGAAGGCGCGCGCGTAATCGCCCGCCAGGTCGACATTCTCGGAATGCGAACCGGTGCCAGCCTGGCGCAGCGGGATCGTCACGCCCTGTCCGCGCGGCCCGTAGGGTGACGGCAGCACCTGCCCCCGACCGTGATTGCCGCCCCAGGCGTATTGGATGATCCGCACCTCGGAATTGCCCAGCAGGCTGCGGATGTTCGCGTTCGCCAGTCCGGGCGCCGAGGCTTCGGGCACGAAGACGAAATAGATCGACAGGTTCCGGTCGTCACCGCCCTTGCGCGACAGGTCGGTCGCGGGCACGGATTCCTCGACCGTCCAGTTCCAGGATGCGGCATCCGCGCCCCAGTCGCCCTGTCCGACCCGCGTCCACGCGATCGAGACCGACCCCTCGGACTGCATCGAAAGGCTGGACCCGAAGCGATAGTCGTTCGTGCTGAACAGCGACAGGCGCTGTTCCTGCCAACCGCTGGCAAAGCTGATCGGCCCGGCCATGGCCGCGCCGCCAAGCGCCATGAAGGTGGCTGCCGTGATCGCAAGACGCATCGGAATTCTCCTTGTGGTAACCGTGCTTCGGGGCCGATACGTGCGCGGGGGGCGGAACGTGACAGCCGCTCACGCGGATGTGAGCGGTCAGACCTCGACCACCTTGCCGGGGTTCATGATGTTCAGGGGGTCGATGCTGCGCTTGATCTGGGCCATCAGGTCCCAACCCTCGCCGTGTTCGGCACGCATATAGGCGGTCTTGCCGGACCCCACGCCATGTTCGCCCGTCACCGTCCCGCCCAGTTCCAGCGCGATCATGTTCACCGCACCCGCAAGCGTTTTTGCGCGCGCCATGTCGTCGGGATCGTCGGGGTCGATCAGGATCGCAAGGTGGAAATTCCCGTCGCCCACATGCCCCACCAGCGGCGCGACCAGCCCGGATTCCGCGATCAGCACCTTGGTCCGCGCGATGCATTCCGCCAGCGCCGAGATGGGCACGCAGCAATCGGTCAGCACCGCCGAACAACCGGGCCGCAGCGCCTTGGCCGCGAAATAGGCGTTGTGCCG
Organism: Paracoccus sp. PARArs4; assembly: GCF_947311865.1. Taxonomy (NCBI): domain Bacteria; kingdom Pseudomonadati; phylum Pseudomonadota; class Alphaproteobacteria; order Rhodobacterales; family Paracoccaceae; genus Paracoccus; species Paracoccus sp. PARArs4. Next base: position 60,275 of record NZ_CAMZMW010000010.1, read on the forward strand.
CGCCTCCCACAGGCGGGTGCGGTCCTCGGTCCGGCTGGCGCTGCGGAAACCGCTGACGCCGAATTCGCCCGCGATGTCGCCGAAGGTCGCGACCTGTTCCTCGACCCCGGCCTCGGTCCCGTGGAATTCGAGGAACAGGTGCGGCTTCTCGGGCAGGTCCAGGTCGGGGTTGAAGATGTTCATGCCGCGCATCTGCATCTCGTCCAGCAGCTCGATCCGGGCCATGGGCAGGCCGCTCTGGATGGCGAGGATGACGGTATCGACCGCGTCCTCGACCGTGTCGAAGGCGCAGGTGGCGGCCATGATGCGTTCGGGCGATCCGTGCAGCCGGACCGTCAGTTCGGTGATGATCCCGAGCGTCCCTTCCGAGCCGACGAACAGATGCGTCAGGTCGTACCCCGCCGAGGATTTGCGCGCGCGGCTGCCCGTCCGGATCACGCGCCCGTCGGCCAGCACGACCGTCAGTGCCATCACGTTTTCCCGCATCGTGCCATAGCGCACGGCATTCGTCCCCGAGGCCCGCGTCGCCGCCATGCCGCCGATCGTGGCGTCGGCGCCGGGATCGACGGTGAACATCAGCCCCGTGGCGCGCAGTTCGGCGTTCAGCTGCGTCCGTGTCACACCCGGCTGCACCACCGCGTCCAGATCGCGGTCGTTGACGGCCAGGACGCGGTTCATGCGGCTGGTATCGACGCTGATCCCGCCCTTCAGCGGCACGACATGCCCCTCCAGCGACGAGCCGATGCCGAAGGGCACGACCGGGCAGCGATGCTCCGAACAGATCCGCATGATCGCCGCGACCTCCTCGGTGCTGTCGGGAAATGCCACGGCGTCCGGCAGGTGCGGCGTCGCATAGGCCGCGTCCCGCCCGTGCAGGTCGCGGATGGACGGCCCGGTCGCAAGCCTGTCGCCCAGAAGGTCGCGCAGCCTTGCGATGGCCTTTTCATGGTTCGGTGTCGCGGTGGTCATGCTGCGCTCCTCTGGCCTGTGGGGCCATGTGTGGGATGTCGCGCGACGGGGTGCAAGGCCGGGGTTGTCGCGCTGATCACGCCAGAACCGGCAATGCGCGCAGGCGTTCGGTCGCGAGATCGATGAAGCTGCGGACCTTCGCGGGGGCGCGGCGGCCCTCGGGATGGACCAGGTGGATGGGCAGCGGCTCGGGTTCGTGGTCGGTCAGCACGGCGCATAACCGGCCCGCCTGAAGGTCGGGGCCGACCTGATAGGACAGCACTCGCGTCAGTCCCCAGCCCTGGCGGGCGACCTCGATTGCGGCGGCGACGCTGCTGAGACGCAGGCGCGGCCTCATCCGGATCACCTGCGCGGGGTCCCCGCCGAAGCGCCATTCGACCAGCGGGCTGACGGGGGCCGCCGCGGCGATCCTGTGCCGCGCCAGATCCTCGGGGGTGCGGGGCGTCCCGTGCCGCGCAAGATAGCCGGGCGAGGCGCAGACCACCCGGCGCACGCTGCCCACGCGGATCGCGACCAGCCCCGACGAGGGCAGCGGCCCGATCCTGACCGCGACGTCGAAGCCTTCCTCGACCATGTTCACGACCCGGTCCACCATCACCACATCGGCGGAAACCTCGGGGTGGGTGTCCAGGAATTCGGTCAGGATGGGGGTGACGTAGATGCGCCCGAACTCGTTCGAGCAGGTCAGCCGCAATTCGCCCTTGGGTTTCAGCGCCGCGCCCGAGGCCGCATCATCCGCCGCCTGAAGCTGGGCCAGGACGTGGCGCGCATCCTCGAGATAGGTCTTGCCGACCTCGGTCAGGCGGACGCGGCGGGTGGTGCGGGTGAACAGGCGCGCGCCCAGACGCGTCTCCAGCGCGTTGACGCCGCGCGTGGCGGATGGCGCGCTGATGCCGACGCGCCGCGCGCCCTCGGCAAAGCTCTCGGATTCGGCCACGGCGATGAAGATCTCGAGGGTCTGGAGCCGGTCCATTCATGCCATCCGGTGAAATTATTCCTTTTGCAAAGGGTATATTCATTCGCCCTGCGCGGCAAATTAACTTTGGTGCCGGACGACGCGCCGCCCGGCCCGAAGATCGACAGGGCGGCCATCCCGCTGACGCTGGAACGCCCCGTCACGCAAGGAGAAAGACCGATGACCCCGATCACCCTGTACCGCCACCCGAAATCCGGCCATTGCCACCGGGTCGAACTGATGATGGCCCTGCTGGGCATCCCCTACCGGACCGTCGATCTGGACATGGCGAACGGTGCGCACAAGGCGCCCGATTTCCTGCGGATCAGTCCCTTCGGCCTCGTCCCTGCCATCGACGATGGCGGCTTTACCCTGGCCGACAGCAACGCGATCCTCGTCTATCTGGTGGGCACCCATGCGCCCGATGCGGGCTGGATCCCTGCCGACCCCAAGGATGCTGCCGAGGTGCAGCGCTGGCTGAGCATTGCCGCCGACGACATCTATGCCGGACCCTGCGCCGCGCGTTTGGTCAAGGTCTTCGGCACGGACCACGACCATGCCGCTGCGGTTTCCCGGGCGCACCGGCTGCTGTCGGTGATGGAGGCGCATCTGGCGGGCCGCGACTGGCTGGGCGCGGATCGCGTCACCATCGCGGATGTCGCGGGCTACAGCTATGTCGCCCATGCCCCCGAGGGTGGGGTGGACCTGTCGCCCTATGCCCGGGTCCGCGCGTGGATCGACCGGATCGAGTCCCTGCCGGGCTTTGTCGGCATGGCGCGTTCGCCCATCCCCCAGCTGGCCTGATGTCCCGATGACCCATGCCAACCCCTTTCACGAAGCCGAGCGTGCGGCCCAGATGCGGGCGGGCGTGGATGACGTGTCGCGGTGGGCGGGCGGCTTCGTCCGCGATCACCTGCCGGATCAGCATCGCAGGTTCCACGCGGGCCTGCCCTTCATGGTCCTGGCGGGCGCGGACGCCTCGGGGCATGTCTGGGTGACCCTGGTCGAGGGCCAAGACGGCTTCGTCACCTCGTCCGATCCGCGGCATCTGGCGTTTCGCGCCCATGTCCCGGACGACGATCCACTGGCGCAGCGCTTCGCGCAGGGGGGCGATGTGGGTGCGGTGGGGATCGACCTTGCGACGCGGCGGCGCAACCGGTTCTCGGGGCGGCTGCGCCCCGTGCCGGACGGCTTCGTCATCCGCGTGGCGCAGACCTTCGGGAATTGCCCGCAATACATCCACGAGCGCAGCCTTGCCCGCGTTCCGTCATCCCCCGGCCCCGTGCGCCGATCGGATGCGCTGGACGATGACCAGATCGCGCGGATTCACGCGGCGGACACGCTGTTCATCGGATCGGGTCAGCACGAGGGCGCGGGCGCGGCCTCGGACGGGTACGACGCCTCTCATCGGGGCGGGGCGCCCGGCTTCGTGCGGGTCGAGGGGCGGAACCGGCTGCTGATCCCCGACTACATGGGCAACAATTTCTTCAACACCATCGGCAATATCATGGCCGATCCCCGCGTGGGGCTGGTCTTCGTCGATTTCGCGACCGGCGGGTTGCTGCATCTTCGCGGGCGGGCCAGCGTCGACTGGTCGCCCGAGGGTGCGCATGATCCCGACGCCTGGCGCATGATCCGGGTCGAGGTCGAGGCCGTGATCGACCGGCCCGCCGCGCTGTCGCTGCGCTGGTCGCGGACGGAGGCTGGGACGCGCAAGCTGCGGGTGGTGCGCAAGACGGTCGAGTCCGCCTCCATCACCTCGTTTCATTTGGCATCGCTGGACAGGCGGCCCCTGCCGCGGTTTCGCGCGGGGCAGCATCTGCCGATCACGGTCCAGGTGCCGGGGCAGGCTGGGACCAGCAGCCGCAGCTATTCCCTGTCGGGCGATCCGAAGGGGGGCGAGTACCGCATCACCGTCAAGCGCGAGGATCGCGGCCTCGTCTCGCGCCATCTGCATGACGCGCTGCCAGAAGGAGGCGTGATCGAGGCGGGCGAGCCCTCGGGCGAGTTCGTGCTGCCCGAGGGGCGCGGGCCGGTGGTCCTGATCGGGGCGGGCGTGGGGCTGACGCCGATGCTGTCGGCGCTGCATGCGCTGGCGGGGACCGACCGCAGGACCTGGTATCTGCACGCGGCCCGCAGCGGGCGCAATCACGCGATGCGGGACGAAGTTGCGGCCCTTGTCGCGGCCCACCCGAACCTGCGGCAGGGCGTGTTCTACAGCAGGCCCGAGCCCCATGACCGGATCGGGGGCGATCATCACGAGACGGGCCGGATCACCGCCGGGCATGTGCTGGCACTGGGTGTCGGACCCGATGCGGATTACATGATCTGCGGACCGGCGGGCTTCATCGCGGATCTGCGGAACGGGCTGGAGGACGCGGGCATCCCGCCTGAACGGATCCTGTTCGAGACCTTCGGACCGGGGGCCTGACGGCTCAGCCCGGCTCGAAGCAATGGGGCTGAAGCCGGGCGACCTTCTGCAGGTCCGCCAGCACGCCGCGCAGATGGGTGCGGATCGCGGCCTCGGCGGCGGTCGCGTCGCCTGCCGCGATGGCCTCGACGATGGCTTCGTGCTGGTCGATCAGGTGATCGGTCGGAAACTCCTCGGCGGTCAGGTGGCGCACGCGGTCCATCTGCATCTTGATCTGCTGGATATGCGCCCAGACCCCGCCACGGCCCGCAGCCGCCGCCAGCGCCTGGTGGAAGCGTTCGTCCAGCGCGAAGAAGCCCGCACCGCCCTTCGCGCGGCGCTGTTCGGCGATCAGGCCCCGCAGATGCGCGATGGCGGCGGCATCGGCGCGGTCCGCCGCGATGCGTGCGATATCGGCCTCGACCGCCTCGCGGACGAACTGGCCCTGCGTCACGTCGTTCATGTCGATCTTGCACACGAAGGTGCCGCGCTGCGGGCGGATCTCGACCAGGTTTTCGGCTGCCAGCTTGATGAACGTCTCGCGCACGGGTTGGCGCGACAGGCCATAGGCGGCGGCGATTTCCTGTTCCGACAGCCGCGTTCCGGGTTGCAGCCTGCCGCTGACGATGCGGTTGCGCAGATCGGCGATCAGCTGAACGCCAAGCGGCGCGGTGGCTTCGATTGTGGCAAGCGTATCCATGCCAAGCGTTCTACTCTGCCACACGGCCCCTGCCAAGTTGATATACTACCATACTTGTAATCAACGCGGACCCGCGCTAGGCATGAAGGGGGACAAGGGAGGAATCATGCGGCAGACATGGCGCTGGTTCGGCCCCCGTGACGGGGTCGGCATCGAGGACATGCTTCAGGCAGGGGTCGAGGGGGTCGTCTCGGCGCTGCACCACGTGCCGACCGGCGCGGTCTGGACACCCGAGGAAATCGCACGCCGCCAGGCCGAGATCGCGACGCGGCCCGACGGGACACCCTCGGGTCTTGCCTGGGAGGTCGTCGAGAGCCTGCCCGTATCCGAGGACATCAAGCGGCAGTCGGGCGAGTGGCGCGCGCATGTCGCGGCCTATCGCGACAGCCTTGCGAACCTTGCGGCGGCGGGGATCCGGACGGTCTGCTACAACTTCATGCCGGTGCTGGACTGGACGCGGACCGATCTTGCCTGGCGCGTCGGGCATGGCGGGACGGCGATGCGCTTCGACCTGATCGACTTTGCCGCCTTCGACATCCACATACTGCAGCGCGAAGGGGCGGCGGATGCGTTCCCCGAGGGCGTCGCGGATCAGGCCGCCCGCCGGTTCGCCGCCATGGACGATGCCCGCCGCGAGGGGCTGTCGCGCAACGTGGTCTTCGGCCTTCCGGGCGCGGCCGAGAATTTCAGCCTGTCCGATGTGCGCGATCACCTTGCGGAATACGCCACCATCCCGACCGAGCGTCTGCGCGCCAACCTGATCGACTTCCTGTCGCAAATCGCCCCCGAGGCCGAGCGGCTGGGCATCCGCCTGTGCTGTCACCCGGACGATCCGCCCTTCCCGCTGCTGGGCCTGCCGCGGATCATGTCGACCGAGGCCGATTACCGCGCCATCCTCGACGCGGTCGATCTGCGCGCGAACGGCGTGACGCTGTGTTCCGGATCGCTTGGGGCGCGGGCCGATAACGACCTGCCGGGGATGATGCGCCGCCTGGGCGATCGCGTGCATTTCCTGCACCTGCGCAACGTCACCCGCGAGGAAGACGCCACCCCCTGTTCCTTCCACGAGGCCGAGCATCTGGGCGGCGGCACCGACATGGTCGCCCTGATCCACGCCGTGCTGGCCGAGGAGGCCGCGAGACGTGCGGCGGGGCGCGACGATGCCTCGATCCCCTTCCGCCCCGATCACGGGCAGGACATCCTGGACGATCTGCGCCGTAACGCGCAGCCCGGTTATCCGGCAATCGGACGGCTGAAGGGGCTGGCCGAGCTGCGCGGGATCATGACCGCGCTGTCCCATCCGCTGGTGGCGTCATGACGGGGGTCGCGGGCGCAGAAGGCTTCGCCTCGCGGCTGATCCCTGCCTGGCTGGCCGTCGCGCTGCCGCAGGGCGAGGGTCCCGCGCCGGTGATCGAGGCGCTTGGCGATGACGGCCCCCGCACCACGCTGGCGCAATGCCGCACGGTCTTTGCGCTGGCGCATCTGGCGCGCGTGGCCGACCGCCCCGATCTGCTGGACGCGGCGCATCGCATCCACGGTTTCGTGTCGTTGCACCTGCGCGGCGCGGATTGGGGGCACCGTTTCTCGGACGGGCAGGGGCCGGATGCCTGCCTGCGCCGCAGCTATGATCAAAGCTTCGCGCTTCTGTCCGTCGCGGCGCTGATGCGCGCGGGGTCGGACCGCGTCGATGCCCGCGACCTGCACCGCATCTGGGATTTCATCGAGACCAGGCTGATCGAACCCGCGACCGGCGCCCTGTGGCAGGACGAGCGCGGCCCAGACAGCCCCGACACCCGCAGCCAGAACCCGCAGATGCACATGCTCGAGGCCGTGCTAGAGGCGCATGCCGCAACGGGCGATCCCGTCTGGCTGGCCCGCGCCGAAGGTCTTGCGGCGGTCGGCCTGCGCCACTTCGTCGATCCCGCGACGGGTGCCGTGCGCGAGTTCACGGGCCCTGACCTGGAACCGACCGACGACGCCAGCGGCACCCGCCGAGAGCCGGGCCACCAGTACGAATGGGCGTGGCTGCTGCATTGCCTGGCCGACGCGACGGGGCGCGACGACCTGCGCAAGGCCGCGGCCCGCATGACGGAATTCGCGGAAACGCACGGCCTGCGCCGGGGCGGCCCGCTGGACGGCGCGCCCTTCGAGGCGGTGGACGCCACGGGCCGTCCGACCCTGCCCGAGCACCTTCTGTGGCCGCTGACCGAGGCGGGCAAGCTGCATGCGCGGCTTGGCCATCGGGACCGGACCATCCGCATCGCGGACATCATCTTCGGCGCCTATTTCGCGCCGGATCACGACCCCCGCTGGATCAACCGGCTGGATGCCGAGGGTCGCACCACGTGGGATGCCGCACTGACGCGGCTTCTCTATCACGTGGCGATCTTCGTGACCGAAGGGCATCGCGCGGGCTGCTGGAGGATCGGCCCCGCGACCGCATGATGCGTCGTAACGACGACATGACCGAACAACAAGGAGGAGACACAATGACCCATCTGACCAAGGCGACCGCCGCCGCCATCCTTGCGCTGGCCGTATCGCCGGCAATGGCGCAGGACTTCAAGCTGGCGCTGTCCACGTCCCAGCCCACCACGGACCCGATGGTCATCGCCATGGAGGAGGCGAAGACCAAGATCGAGGAGCGCAGCGAGGGCCGGATCGGGGTCACCATCTATCCCAGCTCTCAGCTGGGCGAGGATAACGACGTGCTGGAACAGATCCGCGGTGGCGCGCCCATCGCCGTTCTGGTCGATGCGGGCCGCCTGTCGGCCTTCAAGCGCGAGCTGGGCATCCTTGCCGCCCCCTACCTGGTCGAGGACTACACCGGATACGCGGCGATCACCTCGTCGCCGGTCTTCCAGGGCTGGGCGGACGAGCTGGCCGAAAGCTCGGGCCTGCGGCTGATGAACTACAACTGGTTCCAGGGCACGCGGCAGATGTTCACGAAGAAGCTGGTCGAGGGGCCGGACGACCTGTCGGGCGTCCGCGTGCGCACCATCGACGCACCCGGCTGGGTCGCCACGGTCGAGGCGATGGGCGCGACGCCTGCGCCGATGGCCTGGTCCGAGGTCTATTCGGCGATGCAGCTGGGCGCCATCGACGGCGCCGAGGCCCAGCTGACCGGGGCCTTCGGGATCAAGCTGCACGAGGTTTCGACCAACGTGGCCTTCACCAACCACATCCAGCTGTTCACCGGTCTCGTGACATCCGAGGACTGGTACCAGTCGCTGCCCGACGACCTGCGCACGATTCTGGACGAGGAGTTCAAGGCCGCAGGCGACATGGCGACCGAAGGCACCGTCGCGCGGCTGGCGCAGGTCCAGTCCGACATGGAGGCCGCGGGCGTCAGCTTCAACGAGCTGGACACCGCCCCCTTCCGCGAGGCGACCGCCGCCGTCTACGAGACGCTGGACCTGGTCGAGGCGCGCGAGGTGCTGCAGCCCTATCTGAGCCAGTGACACGGGTGCCCGCCCCCGGCCGGACCGGGGGCGGGTCCATGACGGAAATGGGGGACGCCGTGACGTTCTGGAACATCTTCGACCGGGCCGAACGGCTGGCCGCGCTGCTGGCGCTGGTGGCCGTGGTCCTGTCGGTGCTGGTGGCGGGGATCGGGCGCAGCCTTGGCTGGCCCGTCGCCGCCGCGCCGCAATATGCGCAGCTGTCGCTGATCTGGGCCTGCATGCTGGGTGCCGACATCGCCGCCCGCCAGGGGCAGCACATCCGCGTCGGCGCGATCTTCGACATGCTGCCGCGCCCCGTTCGCGCGGCCCTCACCGCGCTGAGCCTTGCGCTGATCCTGCCCTTCCTCGGCTTCGTGGCCTGGCACGGATGGTTCCTTGCGACCAACAACTGGGAGCGGGAACTGGGTGCCTCGGGGCTGTCCTATGGCCTTGTGACGCTGGCGCTGCCGGTGGGCGCGGTGCTGCTGATCCTGTCCTTCACGCGCCGCCTGTGCGCCGAGGGGCTGGCGGGGCTGTTCGACCACCTGGCGAACGAGGACGCCCCCTCGGATGGCCCTTCCGAACATGCGGCGAAGGAGGAAATCCTGTGATCTCAAGCCTCATCCTGATCCTTGCGCTGACGCTGATCGCCATCGGCATGCCCGTGGCCTTCGCCATCGGGATCGCCGGAACGTCCTATTTCCTGCTGCCCTCGACCTTTTTGCCCGACCAGACCTCGGTCCAGCGGATCGTGGCCGTCAGCCAGTCCTTCCCGCTGCTGGCGGTGCCGCTGTTCATCCTGCTGGGCAACCTGATGAACGGATCGGGCATCACCGAGCGGCTGATCCGGTTGTCCACCACGCTTGCGGGCTGGATGCGGGGCGGGCTGGCGCAATCCTCGATCCTGCTCAGCGCGCTGATGGGCGGCGTGTCGGGATCGGCGGTGGCGGATGCCGCGATGCAGGCGCGCATCCTTGGCGTCCCCATGGTCGCGCGCGGGTATTCCCCCGGCTTCGCGGGGTCGCTGCTGGCCATCGGCGGGCTGATCACCGCGACCATCCCGCCCAGCCTGGGGTTGATCCTCTATGGCTATCTGGGCGAGGTGTCGATCGGGCGCCTGTTCATCGCGGGCATCGTGCCGGGCGTGCTGCTGACGATCGCGCTGATGCTGACCACCACCATCGTCGCCCGCAGGCGCGGCTATGTGCCCGAACGCGACCGCGCACCCACCCTGTCCGAGGTCTGGCGCGATTTCATCCACGGGTTCTGGGCCGTGCTGTTCCCCGTCTGGCTGCTGGTCGGGATCCGCTTCGGCTTCTTCACCCCGTCCGAGGCCGGCGCCTTCGCCATCGCCTATACGCTGATCGTGGGAATGGGCATCTATCGCGAACTGACCCTGCGGCGCGTCTACGAGGCGTTCATGCAGACGCTCAGCGATATCGGGATGATCATGCTGATCATCCTGTTCTCGGGGGCCTTCGGCTATGTCATCACCTTCGAGCGCGTCCCCCAGGACATCGCGGAATTCGCGCTGACCGCGCTGACCGACCCGACGGTGCTGCTGTTCGTCGTCTCGGCCTTCCTGCTGGTGCTGGGCATGCTGATCGAGGCGACGGTCCTCGTGATGCTGCTGACGCCGATCCTGGTGCCGGTCGTGACGGCGGCGGGGATCGATCCGGTGCATTTCGGGCTGATCATGATGACGCTGGTGACCTTCGGGGGCATGACGCCGCCGGTCGGGGTGTCGATGTTCACCGTCTGCGGGATCCTGCGCTGTTCCTATCGCGACTATACGGTCGAGGCGCTGCCCTTCATCGCGGCGGTGCTGGGAACGGTGGTGCTGATGATCCTGTTCCCCGGCGTGGTGATGTTCCTGCCCAACTGGCTGATGTAGGCGGCGCGGGGCGTCAGGCGACCAGGACCCTGGTGCCCCGCCCCGCGCATTCGCGCATGACCCGATCGGGCAGCGGGGCGGTGGTCACGACGATGTCGTGATCGGACAGCCGCCCGTGGCGACAGGCGAGGTCCAGCCCCATCTTGCCGCCATCGGCAACCAGGATACGGGTCGCAGCACAACCCGCGATCGCGCGGCGGGCCATCACCTCGTCGGTGTCATAGTCCAGCACCTCGCCCAAAGGGGTCAGGCCGCCGCAGCTGAAGATCGCGAAATCCATCCGGTAGCCCGCGAAGAACTCCAGCGCGGTCGCGCCCACCAGGTCCAGGTCGCGCATCCGCACCGTCCCGCCCGCCATGGCCACCGCGATGCCGGGGGCGTTCTGCAACGCCGATACCGCGTGGATGCTGTTCGTTGCCACGAACAGATCCCGATGCCCGGCAAGAAAGCGCGCGCAATGCTCGACCGTGGTCCCTGTCCCAAGCGCCAGCCGCGACCCGTCTGGGATCAGCCCCCTGACAACGGTGGCGATGCGCTGCTTGTCCTGCCACGCGATGCCCACGCGCGGGTGATAGCCGATATTCTCGGTCCGGTTGCGCAGCTGCACGCGGCCATTGCGACGCTGCACCAGCCCCGCCTGATCCAGGTCGCGCAGATCGGCGCGCACGGTCTGGACCGAGACGCCCAGCCGGTCCGACAGCTCGGTCGCGGACAGGGGGCCGCCCTCGGACAGAAGCGCAACGATGACATCGCGCCGTTCGACCAGATCAAGCCGTGACATGATTTTCCTTCGAAACCACCGCAGATTGCGCGAAGCCTAGGGTATCGGCGCAAGTGTCTGCAATATAATAAATTCTTCAAACTCGCGTCGTCGAACCGTCACATTGCGCGACCATAAGGCCCCTGTGCTTGGCTTTCGAACGAAAGCAAACCTCAGGAGAGCCCGATGAAGACCTTCCTCACCTCGACCGCCCTCGTGCTGCTGGCGGGCACCGCCATGGCGGATACGATCACGCTCTATACCTCGCAGCCGAACGCGGATGCGCAGCAGACCGTCGATGCCTTCATGGCCGCCAATCCCGGCACCGAGGTCGAATGGGTCCGCGACGGCACCACCCAGCTGATGGCCCGCCTGCGCGCCGAGATCGAGGCCGGCAATCCCCAGCCCGACGTGCTGCTGATCGCCGATACCGTCACGCTGGAGGGCATGGCGCAGGAAGGTCTGCTGACCGCCTACCAGTCCCCCGAGGCTGCGAATTACGACGCCGCGCTGAATTCGCCCGAGGGGTATTACCACTCGACCAAGCTGATCACGACCGGCATCGTCTACAATACCGGCGTCGAGACCGCGCCCGAATCCTGGGCCGACCTGGCGCAGGACGGGCTGAAGGGGCAGGTCGCGATGCCGTCGCCGCTGTATTCGGGCGCCGCGCTGATCCACCTGGCGACGCTGACCGGCGATGACAGCCTGGGCTGGGAATACTACGAGACGCTGGCCGCGAACGAGGCCCGCGCGCAGGGCGGCAATGGTGGCACCTTCAAGGCCGTCGCCTCGGGCGAGAAGCCCTATGGCATGGTCGTGGACTTCCTTGCGATCCGCAACAAGGCCGAAGGCTCGCCGGTCGAATTCGTCTTCCCGACCGAGGGCGTGTCCTACGTGACCGAACCGGTGGCGATCATGTCCACCGCGAAGAACCTCGAGGGTGCGCAGAAATTCGTGGACTTCCTCATCAGCGAGGAAGGCCAGCAGCTGGTCCTGGACATGGGCTACATCCCCGCCCGCGAGGGCATGGGCGTTCCTGAGGGCTTCCCCGCCCGCGACCAGATCCGGCTGATGGATTTCGACCCCGCCGCCGCGCTGGAACAGGCCGAGGCCGACAAGGCGAAGTTCACCGAGCTGTTCGGCGCCGAGTGATGCAGGCTGCCATGCAGAAAGGGGGCAGCCGGTCCGAGAACCGGCTGCTCTCGGTCGTGCTGCTGATCGCGACCTTCGTGACGCTGGCGCCGGTCATGCGCCTGTTCGTCGAGGGGCTGACCGACCGCACGCGCCCGGGTCTTGGCCTTGCGGCGGATGTGCTGTCGCAGCCCGCGACGCTGGATGCGCTGCGCAATTCGCTGGTCACGGCGGGGCTGGGGACGGTGATCTCGGTCGTGCTGGGATCGGCCTTCGCCTTCATCGTGGCGCTGACGGATCTGCGCGCCAAGGCGGCGCTGGTCTTCTGCCTGATGATCCCGATGATGATCCCGCCGCAGATCACGGCGCTGTCCTGGATCCAGCTGATGGGGCCGTCCTCGGTCCTGCTGAAGACGCTCTGGATCGCGCCGCCACTGGGTTCGGCGCAGCCGCTCTATTCGCCGGGGGGGATCGTCCTGCTGCTGGGCATCCAGCACATGTCGATCGTGTTCCTGACCCTGCGCGCGGGCCTGCGCGCCATCCCGCAGGAGGTCGTCGAGGCCGCCCGCATCAGCGGCGCGCGCGGGCTTCGGACATGGTGGCAGGTCGTGATGCCCCTGACCCTGCCCAGCCTTGCTGCGGGCAGCGCGATCACCTTCGTCACCGCGCTCGGGAATTTCGGGATCCCCGCGATGCTGGGCATTCCCGCAGGCTATTCCACGCTGCCGACGCTGGTCTATCAGAAGCTGGCGGGCATGGGCACGGGCGTCCTGGCCGAGGTGTCGGTGCTGGCCATGCTGATCGGCACAGTCGCGATCGCGGGCATCCTGGCGCAGCGCCTCTTCCAGACCCGCCAGCGCGTGCATCTGGTCGGATCGACCTCGCGCCCGCTGGCGATCCCGCTTGGCCGTGCCCGCCTGCCGGTCGAGATCGCGCTGTGGGCCGTGGTCGCGGCGATCCTCGTGCTGCCGATGCTCGGGCTGATCGCGACCTCGCTGGTGCCGGCATATGGCGTGCCGCTGCGGCTGGACACGATCACGCTGAAATCCTGGGCCGAGGTGCTGTTCAGCCAGCCCGTCACCCGCCGCGCCTTCGCGAATTCGCTTGGCCTCGCGCTTGGGGCCGCGCTGGTGCTGATGGCGATGTGCCTGCCGCTGGCATGGCTGATGTCGCGCAACCCCACGCGGCTGACGCGGCTGTTCGACAGCCTGCTGGACCTGCCCTATGCGCTGCCGGGGGTGGTGCTGGCCATCGCGATGATCCTGCTGCTGATCGACCTGCCGCTGACGGATGCGACCCTGTATGGCACCGTCTGGATCATCTTCCTTGCCTATCTGGCGCGGTTCTTCGCGGTGATGTTCCGCCCCGTGCAGGCCAGCCTGAAGCAGCTTGACCCCGCCATGGCCGAGGCCGCGCAATCGGTGGGCGCGGGCCTGTCGCGCCGGATGCGCGACGTGGTCCTGCCGCTGACGGCGCCCGCCGCCGCCGCGGGGGCGATCCTGGTCTTCCTGACCGCGTTCAACGAACTGACCGTCTCGGCGCTTCTGTGGTCCTCGGGGACCGAGACGCTCGGGGTGGTGATCTTCAACCTCGAGGACAGCGGCGAGACCGCGATGGCCAGCGCGCTTGCCATGACCATCGTGCTGGTCGTCATGGCGCTGATGGGCCTGATCCAGCTGTTCTCGCGCCGCTTCCCCAAAGGAGTCGTCCCATGGCAGACATAGACCTGTCCTCTGTCGGCAAGGATTTCGCGGGCACGCCCGCCCTGCAGGACATCACCACCCGGTTCCATGACGGAGAGTTCATCGCCCTGCTGGGTCCGTCCGGCTGCGGCAAGACCACGCTACTGCGCCTGCTGGCGGGGTTCGAGATGCCGGACCGTGGCCGCATCGCCATCGGCGGCTGCGACGTGGCGGATGCGGGGCGGGGCGCGATGGTCCCCCCCGAGGACCGCAATATCGGTTTCGTCTTCCAGTCCTATGCCCTGTGGCCGCACATGTCGGTGCGCCGCAATGTGTCCTATCCGCTGGAGATACGCCGCCTGTCGCGCGATGCCATTGCCACCCGGACCGAGGCCGCGCTGCAGGCCACCGGCCTTGGCGATTATGCCGACCGGATGCCGTCGGACCTGTCGGGCGGGCAGCGACAGCGAGTGGCCCTTGCGCGCTGCCTCGTGTCCGACCCGCAGGCCGTCCTGCTGGACGAGCCGCTGGCGAACCTGGACGTGGCGCTGCGTGCCTCGATGCAGGCGGTCTTCACCGATTTCCACCGCCGCACCGGGGCCACGATGGTCTATGTCACCCATGACCAGTCCGAGGCGATGGCCATGGCCGACCGCATCGCGGTGATGGACCGGGGCCGGATCCGGCAGCTGGACACGCCGCAGAACCTGTATGAACGCCCCGCCAGCCGCTTCGTCGCGGAATTCGTCGGGCGCGGGACGGTGGTGCCCGTGCAGGCCCATGACGGCGCGGGCCGCGCCCGCATCCTGGGGGCCGAGGTTGCGGTGAACGCCGCCCCGCAATCGCGCTTTGTCGATCACGTCTGCCTGCGCCCCGAGAACCTTGCGATCTCCGAGACGGGCGACCTGCGCGCCAAGGTCGCGCGTGTCACCTATCTTGGCGGGAAATACCTGCTGGAAACCGTGCTGGATTGCGGCACCCGCCTGGTGACCGAGACCCGCGCCCGCTTCGATCCGGGCGCGCAGCTTGGCCTGACCATCAACGCCCCCTGGGCCTTTGCCGAGGATTGAATGGACAGCGTGAAGATCCTTTCGGGCATGGGCGTGAAGGGCCCTGCCTGCATCAGGCTGGATGTCGGCGGGATGCGCCTGATCCTCGATTGCGGGACGGGCCCGGACGAGGGCGCGGATTTCGACCCCGCCTGGCTGGCGGGCGCGGATGCGGTGCTGATCACCCATGACCACGTGGACCATATCGGCGGCGCGCGTCACGCGGTCGCGGCGGGGCTGCCGATCCACGCGACACGGCAGACGGCGGCATTGCTGCCCGCGGGGGCGGATCTGCGCCTGCTGCCCGAACGCGGTGTCACGCGGATCGCGGGGGTCGATCTGACGACCGGTCGCAACGGGCATGCCGCGGGCGGCGTCTGGATGCATTTCGACATGGGCGAGGGGCTGTTCTATTCCGGCGACTGGTCCGAGGAATCCGATTGGTTCGCCTTCGATCCGCCCCCGCCTGCGGGGACGGCGATCCTCGACTGCTCCTATGGCGGTTTCGACGTGGCGCAATCCGATTGCATCGCGGACCTGGACGACCTGCTCGAGGTGCTGCCGGGGCAGGTGCTGCTGCCGGTGCCGCCATCGGGCCGCGCGGCCGAGCTGGCCCTGCGGCTGATCCGCCGCCACGGACCGGGCAGCGTGATGGTCGACGACGCCTGCCTGCCGGCCATCGCGCATCTGCCCGAGGCGCGCGGACTGGCATCCGCCACCGAGGCGCGCTTTCTTGTCTGCGACACGCCGAACGCCGAAGCCGGCGCGGCATGGCGGCATCTGCGCGCGTGGCGCGATGCGGGCAGGCTGGGGCAGGACGCGCATGTCGTCTTCACCGGCCACATGAACGCCCATGCGCGCGGCTTCTGCGACCGCCCCGGCGGGCATTTCCGCCGCTGGAACGTGCATCCGCCGCTGCGCGACCAGCGACGGATGCTGGAACGGCTGGCCGCGCGGCGCTTTGCCCCGGCCTTCTGCCCCGACCCCGAGATCTATCTGGCGCTGGACATGGGCGCGCAGGTCTTCATGCACCAGGAGGTGACGCCATGATCCCCGCCCGCAGCTTCTGCCTGATCCGCCACGGCGAAACGGCCGCCAATGCCGAGGCGATCATCGCGGGCGCGACCGATGTGCCCCTGACGCCAAGGGGTCGCGATCAGGCCCGCGCCCTGGCAGGGCGCGAATGGCCATCGGGCATCGCGCTGTTCGCCAGCCCGATGTCGCGCGCCCGCGATACCGCGCTGCTGGCCTTTCCGGGGCTCGACCACCAGCCCGAGCCCGATCTGCGCGAACGCGACTGGGGCATCTTCGAGGGACGCCCCGTCGCCGATCTGCCCCCGCGCGAAATCACGCCGCAGGGGGGCGAGGGCTGGGACGACATGCTGGCCCGCGTGGACCGTGCGATCCGGCGGATCTGCGCGACCTCGGGCGATGCGCTGCCGGTGCTGGTCTGCCATTCGGGCGTGATCCGTGCCGCGCGCGTGCTGTGGACCACCGGCGATGCGGGCGACCGTCCGCCCAACGCCACGCCGATCCTGTTCAGCCCGGACGGCGACCGATTCAAGGAAGGAACGATATGACCGCCACCACCCCCTGCGTCGTCTTCGACGTGGACGGCACGCTTGCCGAATTCGACGCCGACCGCCTGGGCCATCTTGTCCACGGCACGACCAAGCACTGGGACGCCTTCCACCACGCGATGGCCGACGCCCCGCCCATCCCCGAGGTCGCCCGCCTGATGCGCAAGCTGAAGGAGGGGGGCGAGACGGTCGTCATCTGCTCGGGGCGGCCCCGCGGCTGGCAGGATCACACGATCGCATGGCTGCGCAAGCACGACCTGCCCTTCGACGGGATCTATCTGCGCCCCGAGGATCAGGACGGCGCCAGCGACCCCGAGGTCAAGCGCCGCGCCCTGGCCGAGATGCGCGCCGACGGGCTGGCGCCCTGGCTGGTCGTGGACGACCGGCGGTCCGTCGTGGATGCCTGGCGGGCCGAGGGGCTGGTCTGCCTGCAATGCGCGCCGGGGGACTTCTAGGGCCGCGCGACGGGGGCGCGGACAGGCTGGGCGGGAAACCGCTCCGCCAACATGCCCGACACGCGTCGAACCGCGCGTCCGACGCCGATTTCCGCACGGAAACGCGCGGCAAGTTGACATAACTTGCACGCGACGTCTCGATTCTGCCCGCGAAGAATGCGATGCATCCAGATGATGCAGAACGAAGAAGCGGAAGCGCCCGTGAAAGACCAGATGATTTCCCATACCCCGGTGCCCACGCAATGGGTCGGCCCGATCCTGTTCCGCGGCCCCGTCGTCGAGGGCCCGATCAGCGCGCCGCTGGCCACCTACGAGACGCCGCTCTGGCCCTCGACCGCGCGGGGGGCGGGGGTTTCCCGGCATTCGGGCGGGATCCAGGTCTCGCTGGTCGATGAACGCATGAGCCGCTCGATCGCGCTGCGGGCGCATGACGGGGCGGCAGCGACCGCCGCCTGGCAGTCGATCAAGGCCCGCCAGGAAGAGGTCGCGGCCGTCGTCGCCACCACCAGCCGCTTCGCCCGCCTTGTCGAACTGAACCGCCAGATCGTGGGCAACCTGCTGTTCATCCGCATCGAATGCGTGACGGGCGACGCCTCGGGTCACAACATGGTCACCAAGGCCGCCGAGGCCGTGCAGGGCTGGATCCTGTCGGAATACCCGATGCTGGCCTATTCCACGATCTCGGGGAACCTGTGCACCGACAAGAAGGCGTCGGCGGTCAACGGCATCCTGGGCCGCGGCAAATACGCCGTCGCCGAGGTCGAGATCCCGCGCAAGATCCTGACCCGCGTGCTGCGCACCAGCGCCGAGAAGATGGTCCGCCTGAACTACGAGAAGAACTATGTCGGGGGCACGCTGGCGGGGTCGCTGCGCAGCGCGAACGCGCATTTCGCGAACATGCTGCTGGGCTTCTACCTGGCGACGGGGCAGGACGCGGCCAACATCATCGAGGCCAGCCAGGGCTTCGTCCATTGTGAGGCCCGCGGCGAGGATCTGTATTTCTCGTGCACGCTGCCCAACCTGATCATGGGCTCGGTCGGCGCCGGCAAGGGCATCCCCTCGATCGAGGAGAACCTGTCGCGGATGGGCTGCCGCCAGCCGGGCGAGCCCGGCGACAACGCGCGCCGTCTTGCGGCGATCTGCGCGGGCGTCGTGCTGTGTGGTGAATTGTCGCTGCTTGCGGCCCAGACCAACCCCGGAGAGTTGGTCCGCACCCACATGGAGATGGAGCGATGACCGACAGCAAGGATCACCATGTCGCGGGGCGCAAGCTGGACCATCTGCGTGCACTGGACGACGATGCGGATATCGACCGGGGCGACAGCGGCTTCGACCGCATCGCGCTGACCCATCGCGCCCTGCCCGAGGTGGATTTCGACGCCATCGACACGGCGACCAGCTTCCTGGGCCGTGAACTGTCCTTCCCGCTGCTGATTTCCTCCATGACCGGCGGCACCGGAGAGGAGATCGAGCGCATCAACCGCAACCTGGCCGCAGGTGCCGAGGAGGCCCGCGTCGCCATGGCGGTGGGCTCGCAGCGCGTGATGTTCACCGACCCCTCGGCACGGGCCAGCTTCGATCTGCGCGCCCATGCGCCCACGGTGCCGCTGCTGGCCAATATCGGCGCGGTGCAGCTGAACATGGGGCTGGGGCTGAAGGAATGCCTGGCCGCGATCGAGGTGCTGCAGGCGGACGGTCTGTATCTGCACCTGAACCCCCTGCAAGAGGCCGTCCAGCCCGAAGGGGATCGCGACTTTGCCGATCTGGGCAGCAAGATCGCGGCCATCGCCCGCGACGTTCCCGTGCCCGTCCTGCTGAAGGAGGTGGGCTGCGGCCTGTCGGCGGCCGATATCGCCATCGGGCTGCGTGCCGGGATCCGGCATTTCGACGTGGCCGGTCGCGGCGGCACATCCTGGAGCCGGATCGAGTATCGCCGCCGCCAGCGGGCCGATGACGATCTGGGCCTGGTCTTCCAGGACTGGGGCTTGCAGACCGTGGACGCCCTGCGCGAGGCACGGCCCGCGCTTGCGGCCCATGACGGGGCCAGCGTCCTGATCGCCAGCGGCGGCATCCGCAACGGCGTCGACATGGCGAAATGCGTCATTCTGGGGGCCGATATGTGCGGGGTCGCCGCGCCCCTGCTGAAAGCGGCCCAAAACTCGCGCGAGGCGGTTGTATCCGCCATCCGGAAACTGCATCTGGAGTTCCGGACAGCCATGTTCCTCCTGGGTTGCGGCACGCTTGCCGACCTGAAGGACAATTCCTCGCTTATCCGTCAATGAAAGTGCCTAAGATGACCGTGACAGGAATCGAAGCGATCAGCTTCTACACCCCCCAGAACTACGTGGGACTGGATATCCTTGCCGCGCATCACGGGATCGACCCCGAGAAGTTCTCGAAGGGGATCGGGCAGGAGAAGATCGCGCTGCCCGGCCATGACGAGGATATCGTGACCATGGCCGCCGAGGCCGCGCTGCCGATCATCGAACGCGCGGGCACGCAGGGCATCGACACGGTTCTGTTCGCCACCGAGAGCGGGATCGACCAGTCCAAGGCCGCCGCCATCTATCTGCGCCGCCTGCTGGACCTGTCGCCCAACTGCCGCTGCGTCGAGCTGAAGCAGGCCTGCTATTCCGCGACGGCGGCGCTGCAGATGGCCTGCGCGCATGTCGCCCGCAAGCCCGACCGCAAGGTGCTGGTGATCGCGTCCGATGTCGCGCGCTATGACCGCGAAAGCTCGGGCGAGGCGACGCAGGGTGCGGGCGCCGTCGCCATCCTCGTCAGCGCCGATCCCAAGGTGGCCGAGATCGGCACCGTCTCGGGGCTGTTCACCGAGGATATCATGGATTTCTGGCGGCCGAACCACCGCCGCACGCCCCTGTTCGACGGCAAGGCATCGACGCTGCGCTATCTGAACGCGCTGGTCGAGGCGTGGAACGACTATCGCGCGAATGGCGGCCACGAGTTCGGCGATTTCGCGCATTTCTGTTATCACGTGCCCTTCTCCCGGATGGGCGAGAAGGCGAACAGCCACCTGGCCAAGGCGAACAAGACGCCGGTGGACATGGGGCAGGTGCAGACGGGCCTGATCTACAACCGGCAGGTCGGGAACTGCTATACCGGGTCGATCTACCTGGCATTCGCCTCGCTTCTGGAAAACGCGCAGGACGACCTGACCGGCGCGCTGATCGGGCTGTTCAGCTATGGCTCGGGGGCGACGGGCGAATTCTTCGATGCGCGGATCGCGCCCGGTTACCGCGACCACCTGTTCGCGGAACGCCATCGCGAATTGCTGCAGGATCGCACGCCCGTCACATATGACGAATACGTTGCCCTGTGGGACGAGATCGACCTGACGCAGGGCGCGCCCGACAAGGCGCGCGGTCGTTTCAGGCTGGCAGGTATCGAGGACGAGAAGCGCATCTATGTCGACCGGCAGGCCTGAAGCAGGCGCCCATGCCCCGGGCAAGCTTATCCTGTCCGGGGAACATTCCGTGCTCTATGGTGCGCCCGCGCTTGCCATGGCCATCGCCCGCTATACCGAGGTGTGGTTCACGCCGCTTGGCATCGGCGAGGGGATACGCACGACATTCGCCAATCTTTCGGGCGGGGCGACCTATTCGCTGAAGCTGCTGTCGGGGTTCAAGTCGCGGCTGGACCGCCGGTTCGAGCAGTTCCTGAACGGCGACCTGAAGGTGCACAAGGTGCTGACCCATCCCGACGATCTGGCGGTCTATGCGCTGGCGTCGCTTCTGCACGACAAGCCGCCCGGGACCGCCGCGATGCCGGGCATCGGCGCGATGCACCACCTGCCGCGCCCCGGAGAGCTGGGCAGCCGGACGGAGCTGCCCATCGGCGCGGGCATGGGGTCGTCTGCGGCCATCGTCGCGGCCACCACGGTCCTGTTCGAGACGCTGCTGGACCGGCCCAAGACGCCCGAACAGCGCTTCGACCGCGTCCGCTTCTGCGAGCGGTTGAAGCACGGCAAGGCCGGTCCCATCGACGCGGCCAGCGTCGTGCGCGGCGGTCTGGTCCGTGTGGGCGGGAACGGGCCGGGATCGATCAGCAGCTTCGATCTGCCCGAGGATCACGACCTTGTCGCGGGGCGCGGCTGGTACTGGGTGCTGCACGGTCGCCCCGTCAGCGGGACCGGTGAATGCGTCAGCGCGGTCGCGGCGGCGCATGGTCGCGATGCGGCCCTGTGGGACGCCTTCGCGGCTTGCACCCGCGCGTTGGAGGCCGCGCTGCTGTCTGGCGACAGCCCCGACGCCGCCATCACCGAGAACCAGCGCCTGCTGGAACGCATCGGCGTCGTGCCCGCCGCGACGCAGGCCCTCGTGGCCCAGATCGAGGCTGCGGGCGGCGCGGCCAAGATCTGCGGCGCGGGATCCGTGCGGGGCGATCACGGCGGGGCCGTCCTCGTGCGGATCGACGACGCGCAGGCGATGGCTTCGGTCATGGCGCGCCATCCCGACCTGGATTGGGCGCCCCTGCGCATGTCGCGCACGGGGGCGGCACCCGGCCCCGCGCCGCGCGCCCAACCGCTGCCGGGGCAGGGCTGATGGATCAGGTCATCCGCGCCAGCGCGCCGGGTTCGGTCATGATCACGGGCGAACATGCCGTGGTCTATGGACACCGCGCCATCGTCGCCGGGATCGAGCAGCGCGCCCATGTCACGATCGTGCCGCGTGCCGACCGCATGTTTCGCATCACCTCGCAGATCGGGGCGCCGCAGCAGGGGTCGCTGGACGATCTGCCGATGGGCGGGACCTATCGCTTCGTGCTGGCCGCCATCGCGCGACACACGCCGGACCTGCCTTGTGGGTTCGACATGGACATCGCCTCGGGGATCGATCCGACGCTTGGGCTCGGATCCTCGGCGGCGGTGACGGTTGCCTGCCTCGGCGCGCTGTCGCGGCTGGCGGGTCGGGGGACCGAGGGGCTGCATGACGACGCGCTGCGCATCGTCCGCGCCATTCAGGGCAGGGGCAGCGGCGCCGATCTGGCGGCCAGCCTTCATGGCGGCTTCGTCGCCTATCGCGCGCCCGATGGCGGCGCCGCGCAGATCGAGGCGCTTCCGGTGCCGCCGGGTCCGTTCGGCCTGCGCTATGCGGGCTACAAGACCCCGACATCCGAAGTGCTGCGCCTTGTGGCCGAACGGATGGCGGGCAACGAGGCCGCGTTCGACGCGCTCTATGCCCGGATGGGCGCAAGCGCGGATGACGCGATCCGTGCCGCGCAAGGTCGCGACTGGGCCGCATTCCACGACGCGCTGAACGAATACCAGCGCCTGATGGAGCAGCTGGGCGTGTCCGACGACACGCTGGACGCGATCATCCGCGAGGCGCGCGAGGCGGGCGCGGCGGTCGCCAAGATATCCGGCTCGGGGCTGGGGGATTGCGTGCTGGCACTGGGCGAGCAGCCCACGGGCTTCGTGCCCGCAAGGATTGCCGAGAAGGGACTTGTTTTCGATGACTGATGCCGTCCGCGACATGATCGCCCGTGCCATGGCGGGCGCGACCGACATCCGCGCAGCCGAGGCCTATGCGCCCAGCAACATCGCGCTGTCGAAATATTGGGGCAAGCGGGACGCCGCCCGGAACCTTCCGCTGAACAGCTCCGTCTCGATCTCGTTGGCGAACTGGGGCTCTCATACGCGGGTCGAGGGGTCCGTGACGGGCCACGACGAGGTGCATCACAACGGAACGCTGCTGGGGCCGGACGACGCCTTCGCACGCCGCGCGCTGGCATTCGCCGACCTGTTCCGGGGGGAGAGGCACCTGCCGCTGCGCATCACGACGCAGAACTCGATCCCTACGGCGGCGGGGCTTGCCTCGTCGGCCTCGGGGTTCGCGGCGCTGACCCGTGCGCTGGCGGGCGCGTTCGGGCTGGATCTGGACGACACGGATCTGAGCCGCATCGCCCGGATCGGCAGCGGCAGCGCCGCCCGCTCGATCTGGCACGGCTTCGTTCGCTGGAACCGGGGCGAGGCCGAGGACGGGCATGACAGCCACGGCGTCCCGCTGGACCTGCGCTGGCCCGGCTTCCGCATCGCGATCGTGGCCGTGGACAAGGGACCCAAGCCCTTCAGTTCGCGCGACGGCATGAACCACACGGTCGAGACCAGCCCGCTGTTCCCGCACTGGCCCGCGCAGGCCGAAGCGGATTGCCGCGTCATCGAGGATGCGATCGCCGCCCGCGACATGGCCGCCCTGGGTCCGCGGGTCGAGGCCAACGCCCTTGCGATGCACGCCACGATGATGGCCGCGCGCCCGCCGCTCTGCTATCTGACGGGCGGCAGCTGGCAGGTGCTGGAGCGCCTGTGGCAGGCCCGCGCGGACGGGCTTGCGGCCTTTGCGACGATGGATGCCGGCCCGAACGTCAAGCTGATCTTCGAGGAAGGCAGCGCCGCCGATGTGCTGTCCCTGTTCCCCGACGCCAGCCTGATCGCGCCGTTCGAGGGGCGTTGAACGCGTAAAAGGGTACCACTGGGCAGGATTCTCCCCGCGCGGTCGAGTGTGCCTGCAAAGAGGTGCTTGAGCTGCTGCGTGGGCGTGGGGGGGCACTCGGTACTTGCCCGCCACGGTGACCCGATGCAAAGGACCCCGCGGACTACGACCGCGTCATTGCCCTGAACCAATTTCCCGTCGGTCGAGGCGGTGCAACGCATGGGCGCTGTTGCTTCCACCCGTGTCGGCAGGCAGATGGCGCAGTCCCATAGCTTGGGCAGGATGCGGCACTGCCGGTCGCAGGCGAGGACGGCGCGTCGATCAGTCGAAATCCGCGACGATCTGGCCGATCATGCGGCGCAGCCACAGGTGGCCGGGATCGCGGCGCAGGCGGGGATGCCATGCGATCTGGCTGGGGAAGCGGCCCAGATCCACCGGGACGGGCAGGTTCCGCAGCCCATAGGCATCCGCGGTCATGGCCGCCACGCGCGCGGGCACCGTGGCGATGCCGCCCAGTCGCGCGACCACGGGCGGGGCCGACAGGAAGTGCGACACGACGACCGCGGTCCTGCGGCGAAGGCCCGTCCCCTCCATCCGCTTGTGCAGGCCGGTGCGCCATTTTCCGGGCGGGGCCACGACGACATGCGGCAGGCTCTCGTAGCGGGGTTGGTCCAGCGCCGCGCCGTCGGGCAGGGCCTGCGGGGCGACGATGCAGCGGAACCCGTCGCTGAACAGCTCGGACACGACCAGATCCTCGGGCGGGGTGTCGAACCGCCCGATCGCCAGGTCGAAGGCCCGCCCCGCAAGGTGGCGCGGGTCGAGGTCGGGGCCGATGGGCGACACCTCGAGCGCGGCCTGGGGGGCCTGCGTTGCGAAGGCCGCCGCAAGCGCGGGCGTCAGCACGATCTCGGCATAGGGTCCCAGCAGCAGCCTGAAGCGGCGCGTCGTGCGCGCGGGGTCGAAGGGCTCGGCCGCGCGGAACGCCTGTTCCAGCCGTTCGAGGCCCGCCGCGATGTCGGGGGCGATCTCGAGCGCCTTCTCGGTCGGTTCGACGCCATAGCGGGCGCGCAGGAACAGCTCGTCGCCCAGGGCCTCTCGCAGGCGGGACAGGGCCGCGCTGACGGTGCTCTGGGATTGGCCCAGCCTTTCGGCGGCGGCGGTCACGTTGCGTTCCTCCATGACGGCATGGAACACGCGAAGCAGGGAGATATCTGGCGTCATATGTCCAGCATATCGATATCTGACGTTGCTTGCATCAATTTCCCGAACCACACGCGCGCCCCTATGTTCCATCCCGAAGCACGGCAAATGCCCGTGCGCAGGAATCGAACAGAAGGAGATCCGCATATGGCACGCATCCTGATCCTCTCGACCGCCGCCGACGTGATGGGCGATACCGGCAAGCCGACCGGCGTCTGGTACGAGGAACTGGCGACCCCCTATTACGCCTTTCTCGATGCCGGGCACGAGGTCGTGCTGGTGACCCCCGAAGGCAAGCCCGTTCCCATCGACCCCAATTCCGACGAGACGGGCGAGAACGCCCCCGCCAGCGTCACGCGCTTCCGCGGCGACGAGGCGGCGACCGCGCTGCTGGCCGCGCCGGGCCGGCTCGAGGATATGGACGTCAAGCAGTTCGACGCGCTCTATGTTCCCGGTGGGCATGGCGCGATGTACGACCTGGCCGAAAGCGACCTGGTCGCGGGAGTGATCGGCACGGCATGGGACGCGGGCAAGGTCGTCGCTTCGGTCTGCCACGGTCCGGCGGCCTTCGCCAAGGCGGTCGATGCGAATGGCGATCCCATCGTCAAGGGCCGCAAGGTGTCGGCATTCACCGACAGCGAGGAACGCGCCGTCGGCCTGGCCGATGCGATGCCCTTCCTGCTGGAGACCAAGCTGCGCGAGCTGGGCGCGATCTTCGAGAACGTCGCCGACTGGCAGCCGCATTCGGTCGTGGACGGGCGTCTGGTGACCGGCCAGAACCCCGCATCCTCGGATGGCGCGGCCGAGAAGGTGCTGGCCCTGCTGGCCTGATCCCGAATTGCGCCGCCCGCGATGTCGGGCGGCGCGCCCCTATGCCATCGCCAGCAGCTCGGCCTGCCAATCGGCCGTGTCGCAGCCGTCAAGGGCGGCAAGCCACGCGCCGTCGGCGGCCAGCCGGATGACCTTGAACCGCGTGCCCGCATCCGTGGCGGCGTGGCGGGCCTCCTGATCGGCCATCCACGCATACCAATCCGCCCGCAATTGCGGATCGGCCCACATCGCGGCGGTCAGTTGCAGCTCCACATCCTCTGCCGTCACATCCAGGCAGGTCCTGACATAGGCGCGGGTAAAGCGGCCCATGCCGACCTCGGACGCCAGGTGATCGTCCAGCATGGCCGAGAATGTGGTGATCGCATGTTCGCGCATCGCATCGATAAGCGCGCTCTTGTCACGGAAATGATGCATCAGCCCGCCCTTGGTGACGCCCGCCGCATCCGCGACCGCCTGCAGGGTCACGGTCTGGATCCCGTGCCGGACCGCGATGCCGCTTGCCGCGTGCAGGATCGCCTGCTGGACTTGTTCCGGGCGCTTGGGTCGGTGAAGCCCGCTCAATGCGCGGAACCCGATACGGCGTTGATCAGCACCACCCCGGTCACGATGAAGCCGATGCCCACGATCGCCGCAAGATCCAGCGCCTGCCTGAACAGCACCACGCCGATCAGCGCCGTCAGGACGATGCCCACGCCCGCCCAGACGCCATAGGCGATCCCAAGCGGGATCTGCCGCAGCGCCAGCGACAGGCAGTAGAAGGCCAGCACATACAGCGCCACCGTCGCCAGCGACGGCAGTAGCCGCGTGAACTGCTGCGATTTCATCAGTGCCGTCGATCCCGCGACCTCGGCCACGATCGCGACCCCAAGGATAAGCCATGCCTGCATGTCGGCCCCGCTAACAAACCATCCGGTCGGTTTGTTAGCGGATCGGTCGCGATCCTTCAAGCGGCGTCAGCCCGGATAATGCATCGTGTTCAGGAACCGCGACCTGCGGTCCAGCGGGTTGCGATACCCATGCGCCTGATCCGCATTGAAGCGGAGCGCGCGGTCGGGTTCGACCCTGATCCAGTCGGACCCCAGCCAGATCTCGACCGCGCCCTCGAGGACGAAGATGTCCTCGACGACGCCGGGGGCATGGGGTTCCGAGCGATGTTCCCAGTTCGGGGCCAGGTCGTGCAGGAATACCTCGGTGCCGGTCTTGGGATCGAAGGGGAACAGCGTGCGGAAGGCGGGGCCGTCGACGATCCCCTCATGCGGTCGAATGGGGGCGCTGTCACTGCGCGACGGTCCGATCAGCGCGGTCAGCGGCAGTTGCAGCCCCCGGCACAGCTTCCACAGCGTGGCCATGGTCGGGCTGCTCTCGCCCCGCTCGATCTGGCCCAGCATCGCCTTGCTAACCCCCGTCGCCTCGGCCGCCGCGCTGAGGCTGAGGCCCGCACGGGCGCGCGCCTCGCGAAGATTGTCGCCCACGATCTCATCCCTGCGTGGCTCGGTCATGTGCATCCCCGTCATTCCAGTGTTGTGCGTCATAACGCACGCGTGCTAGGCCTGCGTGCGTCATAGCGCACGATTCCCGGATTAGAGACTGCCATGCTTCCCTTCAAGCTCTCTCATGTCGTGGCCGGTTTCATCGCGGTCCTTGTCGGATATACCAGCTCGGTCGCGATCATCTTCCAGGCCATCGACAGGCTGGGCGCGACCGAGGCGCAGGCCAACAGCTGGATGCTGGTCCTCGGGGTGGGGATGGGCCTGTCGACGCTGCTGCTGTCCGTCACCTCTCGCATGCCGGTCCTGACGGCCTGGTCCACGCCGGGGGCGGCGCTGATCGCGCTTGGAACCGGGGCGACGCTGCCCGAGGCGACGGGGGCGTTCCTCTTCTGTGCGGTCCTGCTGATCGTGACCGGCCTCGGCGGTTGGTTCGACAGGCTGGCGCGGCTGGTTCCCGACAGCCTTGCGAATGCGATGCTGGCCGGTATCCTGTTTTCATTCGGGATCAAGATATTCGATGGCATAAGCTCGAATCCGGTTCTGGTCGGGATCATGGTCGCGACCTATCTTGCGATGCGGCGATACGCGCCTCGCTATGCCATCGCGGTCGTGTTCCTGGCGGGCCTGACCCATGTCGCCGTGACGGGCGGTTTCGCGGATGCAGCGCTGCCCCTGTCATTGGCGCGCCCGTCCTTCGTCATGCCCGAGTTCCAGCCCGCCGTGCTGATCGGCCTCGGCCTGCCGCTGTATCTTGTGACGATGAGCTCGCAGAACATGCCGGGCGTCGCCACCCTGCGCGCCGACGGATTCGAGCCTCGGATCGGCCGTGCGATCACAGTGACGGGGGTCTTCAGCCTGCTGCTTGCGCCCTTCGGTGGCTATGCCTTCAACCTTGCCGCGATCACGGCGGCGATCTGCACCGGACCCGATGCCGACGAGGATCCGCGCACGCGCTGGAAGGCGGGCGTCTTCACCGGGATCTTCTACGTGATCGTCGGGCTGATGGGGGCCGCCGTGATCGGGCTATTCCTGGTCCTGCCGCAGGCGCTGGTGCTGACGATCGCCGCGCTGGCGCTCCTGGGCAGCATCGGCAACAGCCTCTCCGCCGCCCTGACCGACAAGACCGACCGAGAGGCCGCGCTGGTCACCTTCATGGCGACCGCCAGCGGTTTCGGGCTGATGGGCATCGGCGCCCCGTTCTGGGCACTGCTGTTCGGACTGATCGTGCGCTTCGCCCTGCGGCGTTAAGCTGCATCCGGCCGCCGTCCCTGTTACAGCAGCAGCTCGTGCAGTCGGCCGGATCACCCCATTCCCTTCGGGTTGCGGCTACGACAGGCGCTCGGAAGCTCGGCTGATATCGTAAGGTTTAGGTTGATCGCGACATTGCGCGTCCTGATGATGGCAGGATCGCTGCGGTAACTGGTCCCGCTTGGGCATCTGAGGTGGTCGTTCAGGCAGGCTGTTCACATTGGCGCGCATTCATTGGCGGCTGCTGCAATCCCAGATGGAATACGCCATGCGCCACTTTCTGCCGCAATGGGGGCGCTGCGAGATCGGCGCAGATTTGATGCGCAGGATTGGGGATCGCGCGGCGACCTTCCCTGTAAGCTTCGGCATGGCATGGACCGACTGGCCGATGGGGACGCCGAACGACGCCGAAATGGCGAGTGCCCGATACGGTCCCTAACGCTGCCGAGCAGGGGATGGCCCGGTACGACATGAAATCGGGAACCGCGCGAAAGGCATTCGGGCGCGTCCGCTGGCTGTGGCGGTCCGCCTGCGATCGCCGTCACTCCGGGCGGGCGGCCTTCAGGAAGAGGCGGGTCGCCGCCTCCAGTTCCGGCCCGATCTGCTCCATGCTGCGGGCGGGGCGCGCAAGGGTCAGCCGGTCCCAGATATGCGGGACCAGCGCAAGGTCGGTGAACTGCCGCGCCAGTGTGTCGGGATCGCCGCTCACGCGCCCTTCGTGGATCAGCTGCGACATCACGTCGGCCACCAGCATCTGTCCGGGGATGCGGGCGCGACGCTCGGCGATCTCGGCCAGCTCCGGCATCTGTTCGCATTCCGAGATGACAAGCCGCAGCATCATCACGGCCTCGCCCGCCAGCGCGGATCGCAGGATCGCATCCGCCAGCGCAAGCAGCCGCGTCTCGGGGTCGCCGTCGGTGCCCGTGACCTGGCGGGGCGATTGCAGCATCCGTTCCGCGAAGGCGGTCACCACCGCCTCGACCAGCGCGCGCTTGTCGGGGAAGCGGGCATAGATCGTCTGCTTCGATCCGCCGAACTGCCGCGCCACGTCCTGCATCGAGGTCGCCGAGTAGCCCTTGGTCAGAAACAACTCGGTCGCGGCCTTGACGATGCGTTCGGCCGCCTCGGGTGACGGTGGGCGCCCGCGCGTGCGGCAGATGCGGTCCTGCAGTCTCATTGCGGCTTTTCCTTGGGCGTTCGTCGCTGTAAGAGCCTTTCCGGAACTTGCGGGTTCCGTAATTGGCTGATGCCTAACTTGTACATGCAACATGATCAATCGAAAGGCTTCGGCATGGCCCATGAAATATCGCCGCGGCACGGTCCGGGGTTCCCCGGGCCGGGATTGCGGACCCCGCGCGCGCCCTCGGAGGGGCGCAGGGCACCCCACACATCACGAAGGTCTCTCATGCGAATAGCGACTGCACTGGTCCTCGCCTTCCTGACGACGCTGACCGCCACGCGCGCCATCGCGCAGGACGGGCAGGCCGACGATCTGCGCCCGGCCAAGCTGATGGAGCTGGAACGCTCGGCCGACGTGCTGAGCCGCCGCTTCTTCGGGCGCATCACGGCGCGCAACACGGTGAACCTGTCGTTCCGCGCGGGCGGCCAGATCGAGGAGTTGTCCGTGCGCGAGGGCGAGCTGGTCGAGCGCGGCGACGTGCTGGGCCGTCTGGACCCCGCGCCCTTCGAACGCGCCGTGCGCGAGGCCCGCGCCCAGCTGGACCAAGCCGATCGTCAGCTGGAACGCTTCAGCAATCTGGGGCCAGGCATCGTTCCCCAAGCCGATATCGAGGATGCCCAGACCGCGCGCGAGGTCGCGCAGGTCGCCTATGACGACGCGCTGGACAACCTGGACGACGCAACGCTGACGGCACCCTTCGACGCGCTGATCTCGGAGCGGCTGGCGGATCGCTTCGCCACGGTCGCCGCGGGCGAGCCCATCGTGCGCGCCCACGACATGAGCGAGATCCAGGTCGAGATCAAGGCGCCCGAGATCCTGTTCCGCAAGTTCGGCGAGCAGCCCGAATTCACCGCCAGCGCGCAGCTGACCCATGAAGGCCCGCTCTATCCGCTGGAATTCCGCGAACTGGCCGCCGAGGCGACCGAGGTCGGCCAGAGCTATCGTCTGACCTTCGCGCTTGGGGCCGATGTGCCGGATTACCTGCTGCCCGGTTCCTCGGCCACCGTGCTGGCCGAGATCCGCAACCGCGACAGCAACGGCCATCCCGTCGTTCCCGCCAGCGCGCTGCGCTTTACCCCCGAAGGCGGTGCGCAGGTCCTGGTCTTCACCCCTGACGAAGGCGACGACGATACCGGCAGCGTCAGCATCGCCGATGTCACCATCGAGCCTGCGACCGGCACCGATTTCCGCATGACGAGCGGCCCCGCGCCGGGGACGACCATCGTGGCCGCAGGGGCCGCGATGCTTTCCGATGGCGACCGCGTGCGCCGCTTCACCAGCCTGTCGGGCGACGGGGGGCAGCCGTGAATCTTGCACGCAAGGCGATCGAGGCATCGCTTCTCACCTGGCTCCTGATCCTCGGCTGCCTCGGCGGCGGGCTGTGGGGCTATGCCACGGTCGGCAGGCTGGAGGACCCGGCCTTCACCATTAAGACGGCGGTCGTGCTGACCACCTATCCCGGCGCATCGGCGGCGCAGGTCGCCGAAGAGGTAACCGAGCCGCTGGAATCGGCGATCCAGCAGATGGGGGTGCTGGACACCATCACCTCGTCGAACAAGCCGGGCGTGTCCCGCATCGATGTCGAGATCCTGCCGACCGTCGGCGGGGACGAGCTGCCGCAGGTCTGGGACGAACTGCGCAACCGCGTGGCCGACGCCGCAGCCCAGCTGCCGCAGGGCGCGGGGCAGCCCATCGTGAACGACGATTTCGGCGATGTCTTCGGCATCTATTTCGCGGTGACCGCGCCCGGCTTCTCGGATGCGGAGATCCACGACATCTCCAGCTATCTCCGCCGCGAGATCCTGACGGTCGAGGGCGTGTCGGATGTCGCGCTGGCCGGACTGCCCGAAGAGGCGGTCTTCGTCATGCCCGACATGGCCATCGCCGCGAACCTGAACGTGGCGCCCGACGCGCTGACCCAGCAGATCGCGGCGGCGGCGCAGCTGTCGCCCGCAGGTTCGATGGAATCGGACGGCAAGCGCTTCGACATCGACGTGCCGCGCAGCACCGACAGCGTCGATGCGCTGCGCGAACTGACCGTGAATGTCGGCGCGAACACGGTGCAGATGACCGATATCGCCACGGTCGAACGCGGGCGCGTGGACACGCCCAGCCAGATCATCCGCTTCAACGGGCAGGAGGCCTTCACCCTTGCCGTCGCGGGCATCGCCTCCGAAAACATCGTCGATATCGGCAACCGCGTGGATGCCAAGCTGCAGACCCTGCGCCACGACCTGCCGCACGGGGTGGAATTCCACCCCATCTACCAGCAGCACGTCGTCGTGGACGAATCCTCGAACGGGTTCCTCAAGAACCTCGCCATGTCGGTGGCGCTGGTCGTGGTCGTGCTGGCGGTCTTCATGGGCTGGCGCTCGGCGCTGGTCGTGGGGGTCACGCTGTTCCTGAACGTGATCGGCACCTTCTTCTTCATGTCGCTCGGCGGCATCGAGATGGAGCGCATCTCGCTCGGGGCGCTGATCATCGCGATGGGGATGCTGGTCGACAACTCGATCGTGGTGGCCGAGGCCATGCAGATCAAGATGCAGCAGGGCCGGTCCTCGCGGCAGGCGGCCGAAGAGGGCGCGGCCCGCATCCAGCTGCCGCTGCTGGGCGCGACGGTGATCGGCATCATGGCCTTTGCCGGGATCGGCCTGTCTCCCGATGCCACGGGCGAGTTCATGTTCTCGCTGTTCGCGGTGGTGGGCATCTCGCTTCTGCTGTCTTGGGTGCTGGCGCTGACGGTGACGCCGCTTCTGGCGCATTACGTCTTCAAGCGCGGCACGGGCGAGGATGACGGCTATTCCGGACCGATCTTCAACGCCTATCGCCGGGTGCTGGGGATGGCGCTGAACGTGCGCTGGCTGTTCCTTGCGGGGCTGGTCGTTGTGACGGCGCTGTGCTTCCGCGGGTTCGCCTCGGTGCCGCAGCAGTTCTTCCCCGACAGCAGCACGCCGATCTTCTATGCCCATTACAAGCTGCCGCAGGGCAGCGACCTGCATGCCGTGTCGCGCGACCTGCAGCAGGCCGAGGACTGGCTGCTGGAACGCGACGACGTGGCGTCGGTCGCCAGCTTCATCGGGGGCGGGGCCACGCGGTTCATGCTGACCTATGCCCCCGAGGAATCCATGCCGACCTACGGGCACCTGATCATCCGGACCGACACGCTCGAGGCGATCCCGCCGCTGCTGGAGGACCTGAACCGGTTCGGCCGCGAAAGGCTGTTCGCCGGAGAGTTCAGGACCGAGCGCCTGGCCTTCGGTCCGGGCGGCGGCGCGCCGATCCAGGCGCGGATCTCGGGGCGCGATCCGGTCGTGCTGCGGCAACTGGCCGAACGGATCGGGCAGACCTTCCGCGACCAGGACGCGCCGCTGATGGATATCCGCACCGACTGGCGCGAATACGAACCCGTGCTGATCCCGGACTATGCCACGCAGCGCGCGCAGACGGCGGGGATCACCCGCGCCGACATCGCCGATGCCAGCCTGATGGCGACCGAGGGGATGGCCGTCGCCACCTATCAGGAAGGCGACCGCCAGATCCCCATCCGCCTGCGCACCCGCGCATTCGGGGAAACCCCCGACCTGACCGAGCAGCTGATCTATTCCAGCGCCGCCGGGGACTACCTGCGGATGGAGCAGCTGATCGACGGGCTGCGGTGGGAACCCCGCGACACGCTGATCCAGCGCCGCAACCGCGTGCCCACGATCACGGTCGAGGCCGGCCTGCCGAGCGGCACGAACGTCTCGGCGGTCTTCGCGCAGATCCGTCCCGCCGTCGAGGCGGTCGACCTGCCCGAGGGCTACGTCCTGGAATGGGGCGGCGAATACGAGAGCAGCACCGAGGCGCAGGAGAGCCTGGGCGGCCAGCTGCCCGTGACCATCCTGATCATGGTGCTGATCTCGATCCTGCTGTTCGGGCGGCTGCGTCAGCCGCTGATCGTGTGGCTGCTGGTGCCGATGGCGGTGAACGGCGTGGTGATCGGCCTGCTGATCACAGGGCTGCCCTTCTCGTTCACGGCGCTTCTGGGGCTTCTGTCGCTGTCGGGCATGCTGCTGAAGAACGGCATCGTCCTGGTCGAGGAGATCGACCTGGTCCGCGCCGAGGGGCAGCCCCTGCGCCGCGCCATCGTCGAGGCGTCGACCTCGCGTCTGCGGCCCGTGGTGCTGGCAGCGGCGACGACGATCCTGGGGATGGCCCCGCTGCTGTGGGATCCGTTCTTCGCGTCGATGTCGGTGACGATCATGGGGGGGCTGGCCTTTGCCACGATCCTGACGCTGATCGCGGCGCCGACGCTGTACTACGTGCTGTTCGGCAAGGACCGCGGGTCCGAAGCCGCGGCCTGAAGCGCCGCGCCTGCCCGGAGCGGTCTCCGGGCAGGCGCATGGATCACAGGACCATCGCCGCGATCCAGCCCGCCGCCAGCAGCGGCAGGTTGAAATGCAGGAAGGTCGGCACGACGGTATCGCGGATATGGTCGTGCTGGCCGTCCGCGTTCAGTCCCGCCGTCGGCCCGAGCGTGGAATCCGATGCCGGCGATCCCGCATCGCCAAGCGCGCCCGCCGTCCCGATCAGCGCGATCGTCGCCATGGGCGAGAAGCCGAAGCTGATGCAAAGCGGCACATAGATCAGCGCGATGACCGGCACGGTCGAGAAGGACGACCCGATCCCCATCGTGATCAGCAGCCCGACCGCCAGCAGCACGAAGGCCGCAAGGCCCTTGCTGTCACCGATCAGCGCGGCCGAGCTTTCGACCAGTTCGGGGACCGCGCCGGTGGCCTGCATGACCGCCGCAAAGCCCTGCGCGGTGACCATGATGAACCCGATCAGCGCCATCATCCGCAGGCCCAGCACGAAGACGTCGTCGACCTCTTTCCACTGGAAGAACCCGCCAAGGCTGAGAACCGCGAAGCCGACCAGCCCGCCCAGCAGCATCGAGCCGCTGGACAGCTGCACTGCCAGCGCGACCGCGATGGATGCAAGGCTGAGCGCCAGCTGCAGCGGCGTCATGGCGTGGTCGGCGGGCGCGGTCTCGCCCGCTGCCGCGCCGATCTGCGCCGTCGCATAGTCGCGCGGGGCACGATACGAGAAGACGACCGCGACCAGCAGGCCCAGCAGCATCCCCAGTGACGGGATCAGCATCGCCATCGGCACGATCGAGGCGCTGATCTCGAAGCCTTGATCCACGCCCGCAAGGTTGATGTTCTTGGTCAGGATCTTGTCCTGATAGATCGACCCGAAGCCCACCGGCAGCAGCATGTAGGCAAAGACCAGCCCGCAGGTCAGCGCGCAGGCCGCCGCGCGGCGGTCGATGCGCAGCCGGTTCATCACCGCCAGAAGCGGCGGCACCAGAATGGGGATGAAGGCGATATGGACCGGGACCAGCGTCTCGGCCAGGGTCGCGGTCAGCAGGAAGGCGGCATAGATCACCATCGCCGCATACATGCCGCTGCTGGCCGAACTGCGCGCGCCGACCAGCGCCGCGATGCGCGTCGCTAGCAGGTGGGTCAGCCCCGACCGCGACAGCGCGACCGCGAAGGCGCCCAGCATCGCATAGGACAGCGCGATGGTCGCGCCCTCGCCCAGGCCGGATTCGAAGGATGCGACGATCTCCGCGATCGGCATTCCGGCAGTCAGCCCGCCCACCAGTGTCGCCACGATCAGCGCGACGATCACCGGCACGCGGATCAGGCTCAGCACCATCATCGTGACGACGGCGACTACGACAGCATTCATTTTGCCTCCTTCATGAAGCCTTGCCCGTCGGGTGGACGGGCGGGTCTGCGGGGGCAGGATGGCCTGAACGACATGCCCGCCCGGTAATACGGTCCGAGCGTCGATGTCAGGCTGCGATTTCGATGCCAGCGGCCTTAGCCGATGTGGGTGCCGGGATGAAGCCGTCGAATGCGCCTATTGCGGATCGTCCGCGGGGCGCAGCGCGTCCGAGCCGTGCAGCCCGCCGCCTTCGATCACCTTGCGGCACAGATGCAGGAACTGGTCGCGTTCCGCCGCGCTCAGCCCGCCGAAGATCTCGTCCTGCCTGCGCAGCACGCGGGCCTCGATCTCGGCCAGGACGCGGCAGCCCTCGTCGGTGGGGAACAGGTGCTTGGCGCGGCTGTCATCCTCGTTCGTGCGCGTGGTGATCCAGCCGCGTTCGCGCAGCAGCGACACCGCGCGGCTGATCGAGTTCTGCGGCCGGGGAAACAGCGACTGGATGTCCCGCGCCAGCAATCCCGGAAAGCGCACCACGGCATAGAGCGCGGACCACGCATGGACCGGCATGCCGTAATCCTTCTCGAAGAAGCGGTTCGAGACCTGGTTGTTCGCCAGCACGATGAAGCTTGCCACCATGAGATAGCGCAGGTCCGAGCTGAAGGTCTCGCGCAGGATGTCGTCGGTCTCGTATCGCACGTGGCCTCCTTCCGGTTCCGGGTGATGCGTCAGGGGTGCTGACGCTTTGCGCGATGCATTCTTTCATTTTTCGGACCGCATCAATAGCACTCCTTGCGAAATACATCCAAGTGGATGTAACAATCCGACGAACCCGTATCCAGACGAGAGCCCGATGCCCCAACTTGCCGCCTTCGCCTTGCTGACGCTGATCCTGTTCCTTGGCGATGTCGCCGCCACGCGGACACGGTCGCGCCTGCCGTCCATCTTCGTCTGCGCGGTGCTGTTCCTGCTGGGATACTGGACCTTCTTCCCCGAGGATATCGTGCAGGTCGCGGGCTTCGGCACGCCGGTCGTCTACCTGTCGATGTACCTGCTGATCACCAACATGGGCACGCTTCTGTCGGTGCAGGAACTGCGCCGCCAGTGGCGCACGGTGGTCATCGCGCTGCTGGGGATCGCGGGGATCGCGGCGATGCTGTTCACCGTCGGCCGGCTGTTCCTGGATTTCGAGACGATCGTCGTGGTGACGCCGCCGCTGACCGGGGGCGTGGTCTCGTCGCTGATCATGTCCGAGGCCGCGGCGAATGCGGGGCTTGAAAGCCTCGCGGTGCTGGCGATCCTGATCTATGTCATGCAGGGCTTCGTCGGCTATCCGCTGACCTCGTGGATGCTGCAGCGAGAGGGGCGGCGCGTGCTGGCGCTGCACCGCGCGGGCCGCTGGAACGGCCCCGCTGAGGTCGCACAGGCCAAGCCCGCCGCGCCTGAATCCGGCCCCGCCATGTTCCGCAGCCTGCCCGCCGAATACGACACGGTGTATTTCAAGCTGTTCCGCCTTGGCATCGTGGCCTTCCTTGCATGGGGTGCCGCGCAACTCGTGAGCCCCTATTTCCAGATAAGCCCCTTCGTGCTGTGCCTCGTGGCGGGGGTCGTGGCATCCTCGGTCGGGTTCCTCGAACGGCAGCCGCTGCAGCAGGCCAATTCCTTCGGCTTCGTCATCATGGTGCTGATGCTGTTCATCCTGGGCGGGCTGAACCGCGCCACCCCGGACATGCTGCTGGACCTGGCGGGGCCGATGTTCGGCGCGATCTTCGTGGGCATCGCGGGGATGTACGTCTTCTCGTTCATCGCGGGGCGCCTGCTGGGCAGCACGCCGGAAATGGCCTTCTCCTGTTCCCTGACGGCGCTTTACGGCTTTCCCGCCGATTACGTCATCACGAACGAGGTCGTGAACGCCCTGTCCGACGACCCGGAGGAACGCGGCATCCTGTCGGCGCATATGCTGCCGCCCATGCTGGTGGCGGGCTTCGTCACCGTCACCATCGTGTCCGTGCTTCTGGCCGGCATCTTCGCGGGGCTTCTGTAATGACACTTCACGCAAACGAGACGCGCATCCGCCAGATGATCGAGACGCTGGCGACCTTCACCGCCACGCCGGGACGGGGGACGACGCGGCTGACCTACAGCCAGCAGCACCGCGATGCGCTGGATTACCTGCGCGGCCGGATGGAGGATGCGGGTCTTGCCACGCGCATCGACGCGGTCGGCAACCTGTTCGGCAGGTTGGAGGGGACCGAGCCTTCGCTGCCGCCCGTGCTGATCGGCTCTCATATCGACAGCGTGCCGAATGGCGGGGCCTTCGACGGACCCGCAGGTGTCGTCGCCGCCATCGAGACCGCCTTCTGCCTGCAGGACCTGAACGAGCGCCCTCGCCGCCCGATCGAGGTGATCGCCATGATCGAGGAAGAGGGCGGCCGCTTCGGCGGCGGGCTGCTCGGCTCTCGTATCCTGACGGGGCAGCTGGGGCAGAACACGCTCGGGACGATGGCGGACGGGCAGGGGATCGCCCTGCGCGACGCGATGGCGGGGTTCGGGCTAGATCTTGGCCTTGCGCATCAGGCCGTGATCCCCGCAGGCGGCATCCACGCCTTTCTGGAGCTGCATATCGAACAGGGGCCGATCCTTGAAAGCACGGGCGATGCGG
Organism: Paracoccus sp. PARArs4; assembly: GCF_947311865.1. NCBI lineage: Bacteria > Pseudomonadati > Pseudomonadota > Alphaproteobacteria > Rhodobacterales > Paracoccaceae > Paracoccus > Paracoccus sp. PARArs4. Next base: position 98,075 of record NZ_CAMZMW010000010.1, read on the forward strand.
TGGGCATCGTGGGCGCCGTGGTCGCGCTGTCGCAGCTGTCCGTACGGATCGGGGGTGCGGCGGGCCATGCGGGGACGACGCCGATGCCGGGCCGCCGCGATGCGCTGGTCGCGGCGGCGGGCGTGATCGCCGAACTGCCCGCCCTGGCGGCGGCGATCGACCCGAACGCGGTCGTGACCGTCGGTCAGATCGAGGTGCAGCCCGGCGGGGCGAACGTCATCCCCGAGCTTGCGGCCTTCAGCATCGATGCACGCGCCGAACGGGCCGAGACGGTCGCGGCGATCAAGACCGCGATCCGCGCCCGCCTGGCCGATCTGGACCGCGACGGCTTCCGCACCGAGGTCGAGGAGCTGCTGTCGGTCCCCGAAACGCCGATGTCCGAGGATATCCGCGCAGGGCTTGTCGCCTCGGCCGAGGAATGCGGCTTTGCGTGGCGGGCCATGACCAGCGGGGCGGGGCATGACGCGATGGTGCTGTCGCGGATCGCGCCCGTCGGGCTGATCTTCGTGCCCAGCCGCGACGGCATATCCCACACCCCCGAGGAATGGACCGACTACGACCAGCTGACCCGCGGCATCGAGGTCTATTTCCGCACCGCCCGCAAGCTGGCGGCGTGACGGGCCGCGCCCTTGCTCGATCAGGAAGGTCCGGCGGGGCCTCGGGATGGGACAGCCCCGCCGCTGTGACGTTCGAGATGCAGTTGCGGGCCGCGTAGATAGGCTGCCGCGTCATGGGCGTGGCACATGGCCGTACCGCGTAGGACGGGATCTGGCGAGGGCTTTGCCGCGTCCAAGCGGCAATCAGGCCAATCTCATGCCGATGAGCGTTCTTCCGCCTGATGCCGATCGCGACACCAGCCGAAATGCCCGCCATCTCCGGTTTCGCTGGCCGGGTATCGCCTTGCCTTTCTTTCCGGCTCTGCCCAGGTTCGGGGACGAACGCAGCTTTGCCGCAGAAGGATCGCCCATGTCGCATCGCCTCGAACTCGCCTGCGCCGCCGCTTTGGCCGCGCTTCTGGTTTCACCGGTGCTTGCACAGGGCCACGATGGCCCGCCACCGGGCGATGGCGGTCCCCCGCCCATGTCCGAAGAGGACCAGGCGCTGAGCGAGGCGCTGCAGGCGCGCATGGGCGATACCAGCACGCTGATGGAAACCGTGCCGATCCCCGAGGATGCCGGGGAATGCGGGGACGCGCCGGGTTACGACCGGATGCTGTGCCTGATCGACCTGCTGAAGGCCGATGTTTCCGAGGACATCCTTGAAAAGCTGCAGCTGGACTATTCCCGCACCGAGGCCGAATACTGGAGCAACCTGCCTGCCGGGGCCTTCCCGAAGCGCCCGGGCGTCCTGCTGGGAGAGCTGAACACCCGCCAGCGCGGGCTGGTCAAGGCGATCATGATGGAAGCGACCGGCAGCAAGACCGACGAGGGTTGGGACGAGATGGTCCAGACCCTGAATGCCGACGACTACATCGACACCGTCAGCACCGACTACAAGGCCGGGTATTCATCCTACAACACCAAGTTCGCCTTCCTTGGCACGCCCGGTCCCACCGGGGTGTGGGAGCTGTATTACGGCGGGCACCACATGGCGTTCGCCAACACTTATGTCGACGGGCAGCTGGCCGGGGCAACGCCTTCCTTCCGGGGGGTCGAGCCGTTCCCCTATTTCGAGATGAACGGCCGCGTGAACCAGCCGCTGACGCAGGAACGCGATGCCTTCGCCACGCTTCTCAGCTCGCTTTCGGATGACCAGAAGGCGGTTGCCCAGCTGGAGGGAACCTATCGCGACATCCTTGCGGGGCCGCAGGCCGATGACGCGATACCCGACAGCTTCGAAGGGCTGCCGGTGTCCGAACTGGATGACGACCAGACCGCGCTGCTTCTGACCGCGATCCGGACCTATGTCGGCGACATCGCGCAAGCCGATGCCGAAGCCTATATGGAGAAATATGGCGCCGAGCTGTCCGGGACCTATCTGGGATATTCCGGCACGCCGCAGCTGAGCGCCGAGGACGACTATGTCCGGGTGCATGGGCCGTCGCTGTGGATCGAGTTCTCGTTGCAGTCGAACAAGTCCACCGAGAAGGTCGGGAACCATCCCCATTCGGTCTGGCGCGACCTGAACGACGATTACGGCGGGCAGCAGAAGTGAACCTCCGCGCTGCGATGCTGGCGGTCGCGGTCCTTGCCGGCAGTGCGGGGGCCGTCCTTGCCCATGCCCTGCCCGGCAGTGTGCTGCTGCTGCGCAAACAGGGGGACGCGCTGGAATTGACGATCCAGTTCCCGGTCGAGGATCTGATCGTCGCGGCGCCCGATCTTGCCGCCCTGGAGACACTGCCGGCAGGCCAGCCCGTGCCGCAGGACCTGTCAGCGGCCTTCGGGCGCTATCTTAGGCAGCATCTTTCGGTGACGGAGGATGCCGCCCCCCTGGACCTGACGATGACCGACGCGCGCATCCAGTCCGCATATCATGACCACCTTGGACATTTCGCCCTGATGGTCAGCCAGTGGCGGATCGAGGATGTCGGGGATCGTTCGGCCCCTATGAAGCTGACATATGATGCGGTGATGCACGAGGTGCGCAATCACCGCGCCACGGTTCGATGGAACGGACCGGACGGGGGAACCCATCAGATCTCGGAGTTCGGTTACCTCGATGCGGGCGAGGGCACAGAACTTGTCCCGCCTGACGAGGGCCTGGAATGAAGGGGATCCTTCGCGATGAAGTGACCGCTGGTGGCGGCGAGGCGAAGGTCCGGGATGTCCGGAGGGGAGCCGCGAAGATTTGCGGCGGTCCGCTTGGCGGGTTTTCAGGCATTGCAGGTGCCGCGCTGTATCTGAGGACGCCCATGCCTTCGCACCACGCGAGTTTGGCGGGCCTGAACGGAATGCGGTCAGCCTTGGGCCGCAGCCCCTTCGGCAAATGATCTGTCGGCCAGCCAATCGAGGAAGACCCGCAGCCGAGGAGAGAGCTGGCGGTCACGCGGATACAGCGCGACGACCGGCGACGGGGCAGGGGCGAACTCGGGCAGCACCTCGACCAGACGGCCCGCGGCGAGATCGCCCGCCAGATGATAGCGGGGCGCCTGGATCAGGCCGAGGCCCAGCCGAGCGGCCTCGACCATCGTCTCGGCCCCCGTCGTGGTCAGCGCGGCGGGAAGCGGGCGTGTGACCTGCCGACCGTTCAGCGTGAACTCCGGATCGATCGCCGGCCCCGTCTTCGAGGACAGGAACGCCACCGCCTTGTGACCGTCGAGTTCGTCCGGCGTTTGCGGAATGCCGTGACGTGCCAGATAGGCGGGCGCGGCAACGGTGGCTTCGGGCAGCGTGCCCAGTCGGCGGACGATCAGGTCGCTGTCCGACGGTTCGGCGACACGGATGACGCAATCCACGCCCTCGGCCATCAGGTCGACCAGGCGGTCGCCTTCGGACATGACCAGGTCCAGATCGGAATGCCTTGCAAGGAATGCGGGCAGGTCCGGCAGCAGGAAATGCCGCGCAAGCGTGCCGTGGACATCCACCCTGAGACGCCCCGCGACGGCCCCGCTGGCGAAGGACGCCTCGGCATCCTCGACCTGCGCGATGATCGCGCGGCACCGCTCTTGCCAGATCTCTCCGTCCAGCGTCGGGGCGACGACACGCGTCGTCCGGTCCAGAAGGCGGACGCCAAGGCGGGCCTCCATCCGCTTGATGACATCCGTGACCGTCGACCTGGGAATCCCGAGGCTTTCCGCCGTGCGGCGAAAGCTTCGCGTTTCGGCCACGCGGACGAAGACGCGCATCTCCTCTATTCGATCCACTGTTCGCCTTTCCCGGATTCTGAAGCCGATGAGGCCCGGATGATTTCCCCTGCGCAATTGCCTATCTGAAATCCTGAAGACAGGACAGAAAGGATGCATGAATGACGCAGAAACACCCAAGGACCGCGCTGGTCACCGGCGCGTCGCGCGGCATCGGCGCGGCCATCGCCGAACGGCTTGCGCAGGACGGTTTCGCGGTCGTGGTCAATTATGTCGGAAACGAGGACGCGGCCAATGATGTCGTGGCCCGCATCGAGGCAGCCGGGGGCCGCGCCATCGCCGCCCAGGCCGATGTGCAGGATCCGGCGCAGGTAGCAACGCTGTTCGATGCAGCCAAGGCGGCCTTCGGCATCCCCGATGTGGTGGTGAACTCGGCCGGGATCCTGCAGCTGTCGCCGCTGGCGGACAGCGAGGACGAGATCTTCGACCGCATGATCGCGATCAACCTTCGGGGCAGTTTCAACACCATGCGCGAGGCCGCGCGGCGCATGCCGGACGGGGGGCGGATCGTGAACCTCTCGACCTCGGTGGTGGGGGCCAAGCTGACGGGCTATGGCATCTATGCCGCCACCAAGGCCGCGGTCGAGGTGATGGGCGACATTCTGTCGAAGGAGCTGCGCGGCCGGAACATCACGGTCAATTCCGTGGCGCCGGGCCCGACGGCGACATCGCTTTTCCTGGACGGCAAGTCCGACGAACAGATCGAGGCGCTGTCCAAGGCGAACCCGTTGGAGCGTCTGGGTCAACCGGAAGACATCGCGGGGGCGGTCTCTTTCCTTGTCGGTCCGGACGGTGGCTGGATCAACGGCCAGACGCTGCGCGCCAACGGTGGCATGGTCTGACATCGACTTGGCCGACAGGGGCCTGATCGCCGCAGGGAACGACTTCCCGTGCCGCGAACAGGCCCGAAGGCTCAGGCCGTCTGGTCGGTCAGACGGCCCGAAGTCAGGGCCGCCAGGACGACCATGACGGCTGCGGTAGCCATGACCAGGGTCAACCCGCCGACCTGGTAGGTAAGACCGGACAGAAGGGTCCCGATCAGGCGACCCGCCGCGTTCGCCATGTAATAGAATCCCACATCCATCGTGACCCGTTCGGATTTCGAGAAAGCGAGGATAAGATACGAGTGCAGCGAGGAATTCACGGCGAACAGCGCCCCGAATGCCAGCAGCCCCACGACCAGCGTGACCGTCAGCCATGTCTGCGGCGCAGGCGAAAGCGCGACGGCCACCGTCAGCACCGCCGGCACGACGAACAGCGCAATCGCCCAGCTGCGGGCGGCGCGGATCAGCTCAGCCTCGGGGCGGCCCGCCGCGCGCAGGATCTTCGGTGCGCTGGCCTGCACCATCCCATAGAGGATGACCCAGGCCGCCATGAAGGTGCCGATCATGAAGAAGGCCGCGCGGTTGCCCGCCTCGGATCCGTCCGACAGCACGGCGTAGAAATAGATCGGGATGCCCACGACGAACCAGACGTCGCGTGCCCCGAACAGGAACACGCGCGCCGCCGAAAGCCAGTTCACGTTGGCCGATTTCGAGAAGACCTCGGAGAACTTGGTGCCCTTCCTGCCCTTGGGCAGACCCGAGGGCATGAACAGCACGACCGCGACAAGGATCGCGCCAAGGACGACCGCCATGCCCAGCACGGCCCCATCGAATCCCGCCGTCGCCAGAAGTGCCGCACCCAGCAGGAAGCCCAGCCCCTTCACCGCGTTCTTCGATCCGGTCAGGAACGCGACCCACCGGAACAGCCCGCCATCGGCCGAGGGGGCCAGCAGCTTCACCGCCGATTTCGACGACATCTTCGCAAGGTCCTTGGCGACCCCGGAAAGACCCTGGACGCACATGACGAAGACGACCGAGGCCGCGATGCTCCACCCCGGATCGAGCTGCGCCAGCGCCAGCAACGCGATCACCTGCAAGCTCAGGCCCGCATAGAGCGTCGAGGTCAGCCCGAAGCGCAGCGCGATCCAGCCAGCTGCAAGGTTGGTGATCATCCCTGCAACCTCGTAGAGGATGAACAGATAGGCCAGCTGCACGGCACTGAAGCCGAGGGTGTGAAAATGCAGCAGGACCAGCATCCTCAGCGCGCCATCGGTCAGCATGAAGGCCCAGTACGCCGCCGTGACGGCGACATAGGCGGACATGCCTTCGGGGCGCGGGGTCACAGCGCCCCCCCGACCATCAGCGCCACGTCGACCAGCCGGTTGGCATAGCCCCACTCGTTGTCATACCAGGCATAGACCTTCAGCTGGGTGCCGTTGATCACCATGGTCGAGGGCGCGTCGATGATCGAAGACCGCGCATCGTTGGTATAGTCGGTCGAGACGAGGGGCCGCGTCTCGTAGCCGAGGATGCCCTTCAGGGGACCATTGGCCGCGGCCTCGAAGGCGGCGTTGACCTCGGCCACGGTGACCTCGCGCTCCAGCTCGAACACGCAATCGGTCAGCGACGCGTTCAGCAGCGGCACGCGCACGGCATGGCCGTTCAGACGGCCCTTCAGTTCCGGATAGATCAGGGTGATCGCCGTCGCCGAGCCGGTCGTCGTCGGGATCAGCGAATTCAGCGCCGACCGCGCACGACGCAGATCCTTCGCCGGGCGATCGACGATGGTCTGGGTGTTGGTCACGTCATGGATCGTGGTGATCGAGCCGTGCCGGATGCCGAAGGTCTCGTGCACCACCTTCACCACCGGGGCCAGGCAGTTGGTCGTGCAGGATGCGGCGGTGACGATGCGGTGCTCGGCGGGATCGTAGGTGTCGTTGTTGACGCCATAGACGATGTTCGCGGCATTTCCGTCCTTCACCGGGGCCGAGACCACGACCTTCTTCACGCCCGCCTCGAAATAGGGGGCAAGCTTGGCCTCGGTCTTGAAGACGCCGGTGCAGTCGATCACCACGTCCACGCCTTCAAGCGGCAGCTCGGAAATCGTCCGGGCACCGATGAAGGGCAGGCGGGTGCCGTCGATCGTGACGCTGTCGGCGTCGTGTGAAAACGCGGCATCCCAACGGCCATGGACCGTATCGAATTCCAGCAGATGGGCGTGCATCTCGGGATCGCCCACGGCGTCGTTGATCCAGGCGATCTTGGCGCCGCTTTCCAGAAGGGGCTTCAGGGCAAGCTTGCCGATGCGGCCAAGGCCGTTCAGTGCGTAGGTGGTCATGCGAGGGTCTCTTGGCTGGTGCGGCCGATGTCATCCACGGCCTTTTGCAATGCGATACGGTCCAGGGTGCCGATCGGCAGGGCGGCGAAGGCTTCGATCCTGTGCTTCAGCGACCCGTAGGCTTGCTGGAAGGCAAGCGCCTTCTCGGCATTGGTGCCCTCGACCTTGACCGGGTCGGGCATCCCCCAATGGCCGCTGACCGGCTGGCCGTCCCATGCGGGGCATTCCTCGTTTGCGGCCTGATCGCAGACGGTGAAGACGAAGTCGAACTGAGGCGCGTCGGGGCGGGCGAACTCGGACACGTCCTTGGCGCGCAGGACCGAGACGTCATGCCCCTTGTCCTGCAAGATCTGGACCGCGAAGGGATTGAGCTCCGATCCGGGGCGGGTGCCTGCGGAAAAGACCTCGAACCGGTCGCCGGCCACCTTGCGGAGGATGGATTCGGCAAAGATGGACCGCGCGGAATTGCCCACGCAGATGAAGAGGACACGGTATTTCCGGTCAGGCATGGGGGCTGTTCCTGTGCTGAAAGGCATGCAGATTTCGGGACGACCACGGCAGCAGTCGCCGAACAGGTATCCGAACAGCCGTTGCACGGTCGTCATGTCGATCGCGTAAAGAAGCGACGTGCCGGACCGCTGCTGATCGACCAGTCCTTCACGTGTCAGCGCGGACAGATAGGTCGACATGGTGCTTGGCTTGACGCCGAGCGCCGAGGCGATCTCTCCGGCCGGAACGCGGTCGGGATAGCGACGCATCAGCAACCGGAAGATCGCCAGCCGCTGAGGATGGCCGAGGGTGGACAGCTGATCGGGGAACTCTGTTTTCATATTTCGTGAAATATTGAATTATAGAGCGCCTGCCAAGTGAAGGTTTTGTAACGGACTGCGTCGTTTAATGTGCTGACGGTGTCCCGCCATCGGGCATTAAGCATCGGACGCGGGTCCATGGTCGTGAAGGAACGCAGAGCCTGATGCTCAGTGTGGGCATTTCAAGCAGGGCGTTTTAGACGATACCGGTCCTTCGGCGCAGCGCAGGGGTTGCGTGACAGGAACTACGCCACCGCATCACGCCCCGTCGCAGGATCGCTGGTCCCGAGGGGCCGACGTCGTCGACCGCACTGCGATCTCTGCCGAGATTTCGGAAACGGTCACCGGCATTCCAGGGTCCTGGATGCGGTCCAGAAGGACGCGCGCCAGCTTCCGACCAAGCCGATGCGGAGACACGGCCATGGTCGTCAATGGCGGTGTCGCCAGGGCTGCGTCCTGCACGTCATCGAAGCCGATCACCGACAGATCCTGCCCCGGCACAAGCCCCTGCCGCTGCAACCCGAGGCAGGCACCCAGGGCCACCATGTCGCCATTGCAGACGATTGCCGTCACATCGGGGTGCTTTGCGCGAAGTTGGTCGATCGCCTCGAGGCCCGCGAGCTTGTCATTTGCCGAATCCCAGACGATTGCCGGGGCAAGGTCGCGATCCCGCATCACACGGCGATACCCCGAGATGCGGTCCTCGCGCACCTGCGTCGTGCCCATGCCGCCCAGATAGGCGATGTGGCGGTGCCCCAGATCGGCAAGGTGGCCGGTGGCGGTCGCCGTCGCCTCGGCGTTCCTGATGCCGACATGATCGAGCCTGTCTGTGACCCGGCGCAGGAAGGTCACGGTCGGAATGGCGTGCTTGGCCAGCATGTCGAAGGTCTCGTCGGGCGTGTCGAGGGCAGGGACCCACAGAAGCCCGCCGCGCCCATGCCGGATGAAGGCATCCAGGTGGCGACCCTGCCTTGTGGCGTCATCGCGCGTGTCCAGAACCGAAACCAGATAGCCTTCGGCCTCGAGCAGGTCGACGACACCGCCGATCACCTCGGCGTTGAAGGGGTTGGCCAACTGATTGATCAGGAAACCGATCTCTCGGTTCTCGCCGGATCGCATCGAGGCCGCGCGCGAATCCGGGATGTAGTGCAGCGCGCTGGCGGCCTTCAGCACCTTGTCCCGCGTTTCAGCCGAGATGCGCCCGGTCCCGCGCATCACCTGGCTGACGGTCGGGATCGAAACGCCCGCCGCCTCTGCGACGCTGGCCAGTGTCGGTTTCCTGCTCACGCCGCTCTCCCGGTTGATAGAACGTTCAGGCTGTCGGGCAGCTGTCATCCCGATATCTACCGCGATCGGTTCCTCGAAGCCAAGCGCTGCCTCGGACATTTCTGCTTGACCAAAGATATATCGTTATATCAAACTGGCCGACAAGTCGAGCGAGTCGGCAGGTTTCCCTCGGCTCGATCAGCGCCCCCGATGCGGCTGCGTCGTCCGGGTGCGGCCACGTTCCGACGGATCAGACGAGGAGGTCTGGCCCGAAAGTCCAACATGGGAGGAAAGCATGAAGCTACGTTTCGAACTCGCCGGTGCCGTGTCGGGCATCGCCATCGTCTGCTCGGCCGTCGCGGCGCAGGCGGATGTCCTGTTCTGGTCGACCCAGGCCCGACCCGCCGAGGAAGCGCAGGCCATGCGCGAGGTGGTGCTGTCCGGTTCCGATGTCGCGGTGGACTACCAGCCCAACGAGACCGGCCCCTGGCTGACCCGCCTGCAGGCCGAAAGCCAGGCTGGCAGCGGGACCATCGGGCTGCTGGGATCGCTGCATGGCGATTTTGCCGCGCTGGACCCCGCAATCCTGGCACCCCTGGACGATCTTGGGCTTGCCGCCTCCAGCGAGACCTTCAACGAACTGTCGAAGCTGGGCACCGACAGCGTGAAATACATCCCGTGGATGCAGGCAAGCTATGTGATGGCGGCCAACAAGAAGGCGCTGCCCTATCTGCCCGAAGGTGCCGACATCGACGCGCTGACCTATGACCAGCTGATCGAATGGTCGGCGAACGTGCAGGAAGGCGAGGGCCGTCCGCTGTTCGGGTTCCCGGCCGGTCCGAAGGGGCTGAAGCATCGGTTCTTCCAGGGCTATCTCTATCCCTCCTATACCGACGGCGTGGTGCGGACCTTCGCCTCGGCCGAGGCAGAGGCGGCATGGGAGAAGTTCCTGGAGCTGTGGGAACACACCAATCCGGCGTCGACGAACTTCTCGTTCATGCAGGAACAGCTGCTGTCGGATGACGCATGGATCGTCTTCGACCACACCTCGCGACTGGCGCAGGCCTTCAACGAACGCCCCGACGATTTCGTGGCCTTCCCGGCGCCTGCCGGTCCGACCGGGCGTGGCTTCATGCCGGTGCTGGCCGGCCTGGCCATCCCCTCGACCGCCGGCGACATGGAGGCGTCGAAGGCCGTCCTCGACTACATGATGCAGCCCGAGACCCAGATCGCGACGCTGCGCGCCACGAACTTCTTCCCGGTCATCGATGTCGAGCTGCCCGACGACCTGCCGCCTGCCGTGCAGGCCACCGGTGCCGCCATCGCCACCATGAGTGCCGCCGAGGATGCCAATCCCGGTCTTCTGCCTGCCGGTCTGGGCGATCAGGGCGGCGAATTCGACCGCATCTTCGTCGACACGTTCGAGCGTATCGTCCTGGCCCGCCAGCCGATCCGCGCCGTGCTGGACGACCAGAAGACGCGCCTGAACGACATCATGCAGGAAACCGGCGCGCCCTGCTGGGCGCCCGACGCGGCATCGGAAGGTCCGTGCCCGGTCGAGTGATCCCGACCGCTCGCGTCTGACGCGATCCAGCCCGGACCATTCACGGTCCGGGCACCCCACCCAAATCTGACCGGAGCGATGCGATGAACGCGCGACTGCTTCCCTATGTCCTGATCCTGCCGGTGACGGTCTTCCTGTGCATCTTCTTCCTTTACCCATTCGTGCTGGTCGCCCAGCAGGCCTTCGGCTCCGATGCGGGCTGGTCGCTGGACAACTTCCGCGACGTGGTCAGCCACTGGAAGTTCTCGGTCTCGCTTTGGAACACGCTGCTGCTTGCCGCCGTCGTGGTGCCGGTCCAGCTGGCCCTGTCGCTGCTGATGGCCACCATGGTCAGCAAGATGAAGCGGGGGCGCGATCTTGTCCTTTACGTCTGGACAATCCCCCTTGGCATCTCGGACCTTGCGGCGGGCATCATCTGGCTGGCGATCTTCGAGCAGTCGGGCTTCCTCAACTCGATGATGCACGGGCTGGGCTTCATCGACGCGCCGATGAACTTCATTTCCTATCAGAACATGACGATGGTCTTCATCGCCATCGCCCTGGCCGAGATCTGGCGCGCCACGGCCATCATGCTGGTGATCCTTGTGGCGGGCATCGGGCTGATCCCCAAGGAATATTACGAGGCCGCCGAGGTCTTCGGTGCATCGCCCTGGAAGCGGTTCGTGAAGATCACGCTGCCCTTGCTGCGTCCGTCGCTGCAGACCGCGCTGGTGCTGCGGGTCATCCTGGCATTCGAGGTCTTTGCCGTGGTCGCGGCCCTTGGCGGCACGCTGTTCCCGGTGCTGATGGGCGAGACCTATTCCTATCAGTTCGACCTGTCCAACAGCGGCGCGGCAGCGGCCCTTGCGCTGGTCATCCTCGCCATCTCGATCGCTTCGACGCTTGTCATCCTGCGCGTCCTGCGCGTCCCGAAAGGAGCCACGATATGACCGCCGCCACCGATGCGCCCCTGATCGACACCCGTCGCAGCGGACGCTGGCTCTATGTCGCGTCCGTCATCCTGCTCTGTGCCTGGGTGCTGGTTCCGCTGTATTTCCTGTTCATCAACACGCTCTCCTCGCCCGAAACGGTGAACAGCTTCCCGAAGGAATTCGTCCCCGAGTTCGACTTCGGCAGCCTCAGGTTCTTCGCGGGCTTCCAGGGCATGATCGACGCGCTCTACAATTCGATCCTGGTGGCGGTGCTGACCATGATCATGTCGATCCTGATCGGCGCCCCCGCGGGCTATGCCCTGTCGCGCTTCGATTTCCGCGGCAAGGAGCTGTTCCGCCTGCTGATCCTGCTGACGCGGGCCTTCCCGCTGCCGCTTCTGGCGCTGCCGCTGGCCGTGCTGTTCATCCGCGTCGGCCTGGACGACACCGCCTTCGGCCTGGCGCTGGTCCATACCACGCTGGCCATCCCGTTCGCGGTCCTGATCACCTTCTCGCTGTTCTCGGGCATCCCGGTCGAACTGGAAGAAGCCGCATGGACGCTTGGCTGCACCCGCCTTCGCGCATTCACCAAGGTCGTCCTGCCGCTGATCCTGCCGGGCATCACCGCATCCGCGATCTTCGCCTTCGTGATCTCGTGGAACGAGGTCTTCGCCGCCGCCGTCCTGACCATCGAAAACCGCACCCTCCCGGCCTTCCTGCTGCAGAGCTTGGCGGAAAGCCCGCTGCATCTGAAATTCGCGGGCGGCTTCATCCTGGTCGTCCCGGCGCTGATCTTCATCTTTGCCGTCCGCAAGTACCTGTTCGCCATGTGGGGCATCGCCAACCGCTGAGGCGGGGCGTATTCGAAAGGAGCCGAGTCAATGGCTGAAATCCAGATCAAGAACGTCGCCAAGACCTTCGGGGCGTATCAGGCCCTGCACGACATCAACCTGACCATCGCCGACCAGGAATTCATGGTCCTGCTGGGCGCATCGGGCTGCGGCAAGACCACGCTGCTGCGCATCATCGCCGGGCTGGAAACCGCCTCGACCGGAGAGGTCTGGATCGGCGGGCGCCGCGTCGATCACCTGGCCCCCAAGGACCGCGGCATCGCGATGGTCTTCCAGAACTATGCCGTCTTCCCGCATCTGACCGTCTTCGAGAATATCGGCTTCGGTCTGCGGATGGCCAAGATGCCCAACGCCGAGGTCACCCGCCGCGTCGAACGCGTGGCATCGCTGATGCATATCGAGCAGCTGCTGAAGCGGTATTCGGGTGAGCTGTCCGGCGGCCAGCGTCAGCGCGTCGCCGTGGCCCGCGCCTTGGCGATGGAGCCGGACGTGATCCTGATGGACGAGCCGCTGTCGAACCTCGATGCGCTGCTGCGCCTGGAAATGCGCGCCGAGCTGAAAGGCGTCTTGGCCGAAAGCAAGACCACCGCCATCTATGTCACCCATGACCAGGTCGAGGCCATGAGCCTTGCCGACCGGATCAGCGTCATGCACCAGGGCAAGATCGTGCAGGCGGCCTCGCCCATCGAGGTCTATCGCAACCCGGCCGCGCATTTCGTCGCCTCGTTCATCGGCAACCCGCCGATGAACTTCCTGCACGCCGAGCCTGCCGGAAGCGGCAAGTGGAAGGTGGCGGGCGAAACGATCGACGGTCCGGTCAGCGCCGCCACGCCCCTGCAATTCGCCATCCGCCCCGAAGACATGCGCCTTGCCGATCACGGCCTGAAGGCGCGCGTCAAGCTGGTCGAGCCGCTTGGCGCGCATCTGCTGGTCACCTGCGCCGTGGACGGCACGATGATCCGCGCCGTTCTGGACAGCGACCTGACCGTCAAGGTCGGCGATGTCCTGACCCTTGCCCCCCAGCCCGACCGCGTGCGCTGGTTCGACCCCCAATCCACCCTTGCCGTTGCCTGAGGCCCCTTCATGTCCGACACAATGATCACCGCCGCCCGCGCGATCCTCGCGCAGAACGACCGCGGCACCTATACAGTGCCGACGCAGGGGCTGTATCCGTTCCAGTGGAACTGGGACAGCTGCCTCAGCGCCATCGGCTTCGGCCATTTCGACGAGGCCCGCGCCTGGACCGAGATCGAGACGCTGTTCGCCCATCAATGGGATGACGGCATGGTGCCGCACATCATCTTCCACGAATTCGACGACGGCTATTTTCCCGGTCCCGATGTCTGGCGGACCGGACGGGCGGTGCCGACGACGGGCATCACCCAGCCTGCGGTTGCAGGCTTTGCCGTGCGGCGCCTGTTCGAACGCGCCCGCGACAGCGACATGGCCCGCAGCCGCGCCCGCGCGCTGCTGCCCCGGATCGCCGCCTGGCACGACTGGTTCTTCCGTTGCCGCGATCCGCGGGGCACCGGGCTGGTGGCCATCATCCATCCCTGGGAATCGGGACGCGACAATTCCGTGGACTGGGACGCCGCGCTCGACCGCGTGCCGACCGAGGGCGTCGAGCCCTTCACCCGCCGCGACACCCAGCATGCCAACCCCGCCCATCGTCCAACCGACGATCAGTACAACCGCTTCATCTGGCTGGTGCAGCATTTCCGCGACCTGGGTTGGGACAATGCGAAACTGCATGATGCCTCGCCCTTCCGGGTGGTCGATCCGGGCTTCAACGCGATCCTGATCCGCGCCTGTGCCGATCTGGCGTGGCTTGCCGAAACGCTGGACATGCCCGAGATCGCCGCCCGTTCCCGGGCGCAGGCCGACAAGGGCATCGCAGCGATGGAGACCCTGTGGAGCGATGCGCACGGCCAGTATCTGTGCTTCGACCGTGCCATCGACGCCATGGTGCCCAGCCAGTCCATCGGCGGGCTGCTAGCGACCTTTGCAGCGATCCCGCAGTCCCGTGCCTCAGCCATCGCGCAGCGCATCGCGACCCTTGGCGAGAAGCTGCCCTACCTCGTGCCCAGCCATGACCCTTCGGCGCCAGAATATGACGGCAAGCGATACTGGCGCGGACCGATCTGGCTGATCGTCAACTACATGATCGCCGACGGCCTTGCCGCAGCAGGCCAGACGGCGGTAGTCGAGCGCATCGTCTCGGACAGCCTGCGCCTGATTGATCGGGGTGGGTTTGCCGAATATTACGACCCCATGACGGGCGAGGGCTGCGGCGGCGGCAGTTTCACATGGACCGCGGCCATGGTGATCGAGTTCCTGACAGGGGAACGGCAGCCCGCGTGAGGCGCGCCGAGATCGACGATACCCTGGTGTCGGCGGATGAGACGATCCGCCGACATGGCTTCGTCCTGCCGCCTGAAGCCTATTGCGCACTCCAGCGAGTTAAAGGCAACGGCGAATACCGCGTGCCATCTGATCGGAAAGGGTTGCGGATGTGACAGCATCGTCCATGACGCAGGCGAGCTGCTATGGTCTGGACCCATTAATCCGCTTGCGACCCCCTTGTCGGCGTGATTCACGCTCCCAAACTGATTGGGGCATGATGAGCAATCTTTTCTGGCTGAGCGACGAGCAGATGGCGCGGCTGCGGCCGTTCTTTCCAAAGAGCCATGGCAAGCCGAGGGTCGATGATCGGCGGGTCTTGAGCGGGATAATATTCATCAATCGTAATGGCTTGCGTTGGTCCGATGCGCCGCCGGAATATGGTCCACCGAAGACCCTCTACAACCGATGGAAGCGCTGGAGCGACATGGGTGTTTTCGCCCGGATGATGGAGGGACTTGCTTCCGAAGCCGCCGATCGGAAGACACTGATGATCGACGCCACCTATCTCAAGGCGCACCGCACAGCTTCGAGCCTGCGGTTGAAAAAGGGGGGCGTGGCAGGCTGATTGGGCGGACGAAGGGCGGCATGAACACCAAGTTGCATGCCGTCACGGACGCGAACGGCTGCCCGATCAAGTTCTTCATGACAGCCGGCCAGGTCAGCGATTACACCGGCGCGGCGGCCCTGCTGAGCAGCCTGCCCGGGGCCGAATGGCTGCTGCCGATCGGGGCTATGACGCCGACTGCTATCGTGAAGCTTTGCAGGACAAGGGCATCAAGCCCTGCATCCCTAGCCGGAAGTCCCGAGGCAAGCCCGTCAAATACGACAAGCGCCGCTACAAGCGGCGCAATCGTATCGAGATCATGTTCGGCAGGCTCAAGGACTGGCGCCGCGTTGCGACCCGCTACGACAGGTGCCCGAAGGTCTTTCTGTCCGCCATCGCTCTCGCCGCAACTGTCATCTTCTGGCTTTGAGAATTAACGAGTCTGGAGCCTAGTTCGGTGCCCAGCCGCTCATCGAACGTCAAGACACGCACGCAATACCGTTTGATCGCCATTGGCAGTCCCGAACGAAGTGCAACCGCCCTTTTTTGAGCCTGCGCGCGGTGCATGGTGTACCATGCCTTGCATTCCGTGCCATATCGCGACATAGGATCACGCGATCCTGATCGCATGTGAACGGCATCAGGATCGCTTTGCGAACCAGCCAGCCTGAGCCAGCAACCAGATCTGATCGGCCCGCGGCCCGACCGCGCCGGCCCAGCACGAGGTTGTCATGAACAGAACGCTCCGCTTGCTTCTTGCAGGCGCATCCACCCTTGCCATCGTCACGCCAGCGATGGCGCAGGGCCCCGTCCAACTGGAGGGCATCGTTCTCTCGCTTGTCGACGAGGGTCAGGAGAACATCGAGGCGACCGGCGGAACGGTCATCACCTCGGAGGATCTGCGCGCGCTGGACCCGCAGAACGTCTCGGATCTCTTCTCGCGCGAAAGCACGGTCACGGTCGCCGGCGGCGGCGGACCTGCCAAGCGGATCCATGTGCTTGGGATGGAGCAGTCGAACCTGGCCGTCAGCGTCGACGGCGTCCCCGAGGTGGATACCAGCTGGCACCATACCGGTTCGGCGGTCATCGATCCTGCCTTCCTCAAGGCGGTCGAGGTCGAGAGCGGTGCCGCATCGGCGGATGCGGGCTTCGGTGCGGCCGCGGGTGCGGTGCGCTACGAGACCGTCTCGGCGCAGGATATGCTGATGGCGGGGCAGAATGTCGGTGGTCGCGCACGGCTGTCCTACGGCTCGAACGGGCAGGGCGCGTCTGCAAGCCTTGCCTCCTACGGGATCGCAGACGGGTTCGACTGGCTGGTGATGCTGCACAAGCAGGATGGCGACGACTACGAGGATGGCGACGGCAACACGATCCTCGGGACGGCCCCGGCCACCGCGGGCGTTCTGGCCAAGCTGGGATATGAATTCGAGACGCACCGGTTGGAGCTGGCCTACCAGCGCGACCAGGACCACGCGGATCGTACGATCAAGATGAACCTCGGCCTGGCTGACGACACGATCCTCTATCCGATGGACGTGACGACCGATCGGCTCAGCCTGACCTATACCAGCACCGCACCGACTGCGGCGTGGGACCCGAAGGTCCAGTTCTATGTGTCGAGCTTCGACTATGACCGCCCCGATTACGTCGAAGACGGCGCGAATGGCGACATGCGGCTGGAGGAGGAGCAGTTCGGCGGCAAGGCCGAGAACCGCTTCGAGCTTGGCAGCGGCACGATCACCGCGGGCGTCGATTTCAACCAGCACGATTATCGCGTCGACAGCTATGGCGACAATCCGACGCGCAACTTCCAGACCACGCAGCTTGGCACCTATGTGCAGGGCCGGTTCGAGTTCGGCAACGGCTTCGATCTGTCCACGGGCGCGCGCGCCGATTACATGCGCTATACCGACTGGAACAACGAACGCTTCTCGGATGCGGGCCTGTCGGCGAATGCCACGCTGTCCTACGAGTTCCGCCCGGGCTTCGAGGTCTTTGCCGGCGCATCGCGGACGTTCATGGGCTATGACCTTGCCGAATACGGGTATCTGCATGCCCGCGCGGACGGGTTCGTGACCGATC
Source organism: Paracoccus sp. PARArs4 (assembly GCF_947311865.1). Lineage (NCBI taxonomy): Bacteria > Pseudomonadati > Pseudomonadota > Alphaproteobacteria > Rhodobacterales > Paracoccaceae > Paracoccus > Paracoccus sp. PARArs4. The sequence goes on from NZ_CAMZMW010000010.1 coordinate 115,469, forward strand.
CCGATTTCGAAGCGTCGAGCGCACGCAACGTCAAGGTCGGCTTCAACGCGGATACCGGACCCTGGCAGTTCGGCGTGACCTATTTCGACACGCATATCGAAGACATGCCGGAATATGGCTGGACCGACCTGGTGCTGACCAACGCCTATGACCGCCGCTCCGAGGGCTATACCCTGAACGCGGCATACAGTTGGGGCGCCGGCCGCGCAGGCATGACCTTCACCGACGTGAAGACCACCGAGAACGGCGAGGAAACCTTGCCGAGCAGCGGCTCCTTCGTGCCCGTAGGCAAGACCGCAACCCTGTTCGTGGACCAGGAATTCGCGCAGTACGACCTGAAGGTCGGCGGTTCGATCGCCTGGGCCGGCAGCCTGAACGGGGAAGACTGGGGCACCTTCTACGAGATGGATTCCTATACCGTCGTGGACGCCTATGCCGAATGGCAGCCCGAGCGACTGCACGGCGCGACGCTGCGCGTGGGCGTCGAGAACCTGTTCGACGAGACCTATTTCGAGCGCTCGAGCTATGCCGCGAACTCGGCTCGGGGCGGGATCGATCCGATCTATGCGGCAGGTCGGACCTTCACCATCTCGACCTCGGTCGACTTCTGATCAGGGTTTCGTCCCCTCGCCAGATAGCGACGGGCCGAAGCTGTCTGCGGTCGTATCGCGGCCTCGCAGGCCATCCGGCGGTGTCGGAAGATCGTACCGCCGCTCCCTGGCCTTGTGCGCATTGGCAGACAATCGGACATTGGCGCGTCGCCATGCGAGCTGTATCTGTCAGGTCGGATGGTCCTCCCATTCCTGACGCATTCGGCACACCATATTTGCGATGGTGACCAGCTTTGTGGCGACGGCGTTGATGATGACCTTGTGCGGTTTACCTAGGGTCAGGACTCGTTCTCTCTCAAAGCCAGAAGATTACGGTCGCAGCGAGTGCTATTGCTGAGAAGAAGGTTTGGGGGCATCGGTCATAGCGGGTCGCGACGCGCCGCCAGTCCTTGAGCCTGCCGAACATGATCTCGATACGGTTGCGACGTTTGTATCTGCGCTTGTCGTATTTGACTGGCGTCTTGCGCTGCTTCCGGCGCAGGAATGTAGGCGCATATCCCTCTGTTTTGGAACGTTTCTCGAAACAAATCGGCATCGTATCCGCGATCCCCGAGCAGCCAGTTGACACTTGGCAGTCCGCCCAATAGCGCGCGTGCGCCTATGTAGTCGCTGACCTGGCCTGCGGTCACGAACAGGCTCAGCGGGCGGCATTCGCCATCGTCGCTCGGACCGATGGCGCGAGATGGCTCATCTGTCGCAGATCGCGTGCAGCTTCGGATTCATGCCGCCTCTGGTTCGGCCAAACAGACGCCCGCGCCCCCCCTTTTTGACGCCCAGGCTGGACGCCGTATGATGGGCCTTCAGATGAGTTGCGTTGATCATCACGGTCGTCTCCTCGCCGTGCTCGACCGCCAGACCCGCAATGACCCGTGCGAAGACACCTTTGTCGCTCCAACGCTTCCAGCGATTGTAGAGCATCTTGTGCGGGCCATATTCCCTTGGCGCATCTCGCCACCGTAAGCCATTGCGATTGATGAAGATAATCCCGCTCAAGACACACCGGTCATCAACCCTGGGCTTGCCGTGCTACTTGGGGAAGCAAGGCTCCAGACGCGCCAACTGCGCATCGCTCAACCGGAAAAGATCAGACATGTTCACCGCTCGTTTTCGAACGGTGAATCACGCTCGCACAACCAAATCAATGGGTCCTGACCCAAGAATGGTTTTCATGCTCTCCTCCCTCTTTACAAACCTTTTTTGGTCAGACCATAACAAGATGAGGACAATTTAGAGTGTCAAGAGTTTTGTCCTTTGCTGTGCGAATTCCGGTGTGCGAAGCCGTGATCTTGGCCGAGGTAAGCCTTTGGTAGGATATTTTAGTCATACCATGAAAGTTGTCTTGCATGGATGGTTGCCAGCGACCGCCGCTTTGGATGCCTGATTGATCGGGCGTCGATTACGACCGTGTCGGATTTCACGACCGTGGCCGCCATAGCGCCGGGATATTCGAAGGATACAACGCGCGATCCTTAAACCACTGCGCGGGCTTCGCATTGGGAAGCGCCCCGCAGTGCTTGCACTCGACGGTCACGGCCTCACAGGGGCAATTCGAAAGCTTGCTGACTGGCGGCGCGTTTCATCACGATACGACAGATGCCCGAAGACCTTCTTTTCAGCGATCGTGCTTGCCGCAATTGTCATCTTCTGGCTATAGACTGAATGCGTCCCGGTTTGATGAATAAGCAAGATTATGCATCTTTCAAACCTGCGGTCTTCGGTACTATGGAACCTAATGCGAGCTAAGTGCGCGAGTTCACCGAAGTGCCTATCGACCGCAGCGAGTTTGCCGGCGGCTCCAATCCCTGAGTAGGATTGAGCATGATGAGTAGGACCACGAAAGATTTATTCCGTAAGTGCGGGAGCGTGCGGTTGGTCTTCGACAGCGAGGGCCAGCATGGATAGCGGCGCGATGAACCATCCCGTCTCGGTTGGTGGGGTCGTGGTCAATGCGGGCGATGCCGTCCTTGCGGATGAAAACGGCATCCTAATCATGCCCGCATCCGAGGCCGAGGCCGCGGCCATCCACGCAGCCGAAGTCGAGGCCGAGGAACGTCGCATCCTGGCACGTCTGGCCAACGGCGAGGTGCTGCCCGACATAAGCGGAGCCACACGATTGATCGCGGGAGAAGCGTAGTTCCAGACGTTCAGTCCCGGTATCTGGTGGAACGGACCGAGGATGAATCTGTACGGTTCTGATGTCCGGATCCTGCAGATGTATTCGCAAGAAGTGAGGCCGCCGAGGCTCTTGAGCCTGTACGCGAAATTCTATGCTGCCACGAGGTCGGTGAGGTGCGTTCGAAGTTGGTCGTGGCCGTCGTACTGAAAGCGCTCCACTGTGGCCTCTTTGATGGAGAGGTTCATTCTTCCGACTTGGCCGGGAGTAGATGGTGTTTCGGTTCCGCGGCTGCTTTGCGAACTGAATGCCGCTCACGGTGAGAATTGTATGAACCTGATGGGGCACGGCTTCGAGCATGTGCTGCGGGAACTCCCGAGCCGGCGCGGATACTCGCGCAGTGCCTTCAGGATCGGCGGCTCTGGCGGCAACCAGACGCCGGTGCCCGCTGTCGGTGCAGGCATTGCAGGCTGCAAACCTTATTCATGCAAGACCTCTGATCACGAGGTCGGGCGCCGTCCGATCCAGCGGCGCAGCGGTTGGCCGTAGGTCCGGCTGAAGGCCTTTTCCAGCGCGGCGGCATCCGAATATCCGCAGCGCAAGGCGATCTCTCGCAGCGGAAGCTCGGTGGCCGTGGCCAGTTCCCGCGCGCGCGTCAGGCGCAGCATCTGGGCATAGCGCCCGGGCCCCATGCCGATCTCGGATTTGAACATGCGGTTCAGGCTGCGCAGCGACGTGCCGATTGTCGCGGCAAGTTCGGCAAGCGGCATCGGCGTCTCGACCTGCTCGACCATCACGCGGATGGCTTCCTGCAGCTTCTGCGATCCGCGACTGCCGATCCCCAGCCCCGTCCCCGCCCCGGCCCGCTTGCGCACCGCGTCGTGCAGGAACATCGAGGTTGCGGCAAAGGCAGCCGCGGGGCCGAATGTCCGCCCGACCAGGGCCAGCATCATGTCCAGCGACGATGCCGCGCCGCCGCTGCTCCAGACCGGACCGTCCAGGACGTATCGCTGATGGCTGACCGCCACTTCCGGGAAGGTCTCGGCGAAATCGGCAAGCACGCTCCAATGAAGCGTCGCGGTCTGACCCTGCAACAGCCCTGCCCGCGCGATCAGCCAGGATCCGCAATCGGCGCCGATCAGGCGAGTCCCGCGTCGCGACACGCGCCGCAGCAGCGACGCGACGCGGGCGGTGGAATGGTCGCGAAACCCGTATCCCGCCACGACAAGCAGCGTATCGGGCGCTCCCAGTTCGGCCAGCGGCAGGTCGGGCACCACTCGCAAGCCGCTGGAACTGCGCACGGGGACGTCATCGGGGGTGACGATGCACCATGACAGCTCGGGATAGCCGTGATCGTGAACCGCGCGCAGCGGCTCGATCAACGAGGACAGGACGAAGTTCGAGAACCCGTCGAACAGCAGAACGGCATAGCAGGGCATGGAAACGGGGCGGATTGGGACAAGAAGATGGCATTATCGGACAATATTCGCGACGGGTGAACCCCTAGGATCGCCGCATCCCCCGGAAAATGAACGTCCGGGGACAGCCGAAATACCCAGAAGGAGGAAACCTTGCCCCTGAGCATGAACCGCGAGGTCTTCATCACCTGTGCCGTCACCGGATCCGGCGGCACGCAGGACCGCAGCCTCCATGTGCCGCGTTCGCCCCGCCAGATCGCCGAAAGCGCGATCGAGGCCGCGAAGGCGGGTGCCGCGGTGGTCCACTGTCACGTCCGCGACCCCGAAACCGGCGCGCCTTCGCGCGACCTTGCGCTCTATCGCGAGGTGACCGACCGCATCCGCGAGGCCGATACCGATGTCGTGCTGAACCTGACGGCGGGCATGGGCGGCGACATCGTCTTCGGCTCGTCCGAGGCCCCCTTCCCCGTCAACGCGGACGCCACCGACATGATCGGCGCGACCGAGCGGATGGCCCATATCGCCGAATGCCTGCCCGAGATCTGCACGCTGGATTGCGGGACCATGAATTTCGCCGAGGCCGATTACGTCATGACCAACACGCCCGGCATGCTGCGGGCCATGGGGTCCATGATGACCGAACTGGGCGTCAAGCCCGAGATCGAGGCCTTCGACACCGGCCATCTGTGGTTCGCCAAGGAGCTTGTCCGCGAGGGGACGCTTGCATCGCCCGCGCTGGTGCAATTGTGCATGGGCGTTCCCTGGGGTGCGCCGAACGACCTGAACACCTTCATGGCGATGGTGAACAATGTGCCTTCCGACTGGACGTGGTCGGCCTTCAGCCTGGGGCGCGACCAGATGCCCTATGCCGCGCAGTCTGTTCTGGCGGGCGGGAACGTGCGCGTCGGCCTCGAGGACAACCTGTTCCTGGAGAAGGGCGTGCTTGCGACCAACGCGCAGCTGGTCGAACGCGCCGCATCGGTGATCACCTGCATGGGTGCCAGGATCATCGGCCCCGAGGATGTCCGCCGCAAGCTGGGCCTTCGCAAGCAGGCCCCCGCCGCAAAGGTGCTCGCATGACCGAAGCGAACAGGAAGGCCGCCATCATCGGCGGCGGCGTCATCGGTGGCGGTTGGGCCGCACGGTTCCTGCTGAACGGCTGGGATGTCGCGATCTTCGACCCCGACCCGCAAGCCGAACGCAAGATAGGCGAGGTGCTGGCAAATGCCCGTCGCGCGCTGCCCGCGCTCTATGATCGGGCATTGCCGCCCGAAGGACGCCTCAGCTGGCACGACGACATGGCCGAGGCCGTGGCCGACGCGGACTGGGTGCAGGAAAGCGTGCCGGAAACCCTGGCGCTGAAGCACAAGGTGCTGGGCCAGCTGAGCGCGATGGCGCCCGCCCATGCCGTCATCGGGTCCTCGACCTCGGGGTTCAAGCCGTCCGAGCTGAACGCCGACGGCGCCCGCGCCATCGTCGCGCATCCCTTCAACCCTGTCTATCTGCTGCCGCTGATCGAACTCGTGGGCGATCCTGAAACCTGCGCCCGCGCATCGGGGCTGCTGCGCGATGTGGGCTGCCATCCGCTGACACTCCGCAAGGAGATCGACGCCCATATTGCCGATCGCCTGCTGGAGGCGGTCTGGCGCGAGAGCCTCTGGCTGGTCAAGGACGGCATCGCCACGACCGAGGAGATCGACGAGGCCATCCGCATGGGCTTCGGCATCCGTTGGGCGCAGATGGGCCTGTTCGAGACCTATCGCATCGCGGGCGGCGAAGCTGGGATGAAGCATTTCATGTCCCAGTTCGGCCCCGCCCTGTCCTGGCCCTGGACCAAGCTGATGGACGTCCCCGAGTTCAACGACGAGCTGGTGGACCTCATCGCGTCGCAATCCGACGCGCAGTCCGGGCACATGTCGATCCGCGAACTGGAACGCCTCCGCGACGACAACATCGTGGGCATGCTGCGCGCCCTGCGTCGCACGAACACCGGCGCCGGCGGCGTGATCGCGGCGCACGAGGCCGCCCTGCCCGCCCCGGTGGCAACCGACATGCCGGTCACGGGCGACAGGCAGGTGCCGACCAGCTGGACCGACTACAACGGCCACATGAACGATGCCGAGTACATGCGCGCCGCATCCGATGCCACCGACCGCTTCATGGAGATGATCGGCGCGGATGCGGATTACATCGCCTCGGGCCGTAGTTACTTCACGGTCGAGACGCATGTCCGCTACCTGGCCGAGGTCCATGCGGGCGACCGTCTGCGCACGACCACGCAGGTGCTGGACGGCGCGGGCAAGCGCCTGCACCTGTTCCATCGCCTGTCGCGCGGCAACGGTACGCTGGCCGCCACGGTCGAGGTGATGCTGCTGCATATGGACCTTGCGACCCGCGCGACCTGCAATCCAGAAGGCATCGTGGCCGAGCAGCTGTCCCGGATGGCTGCGGCGCATGCGGACCTGCCTGCCGAAGGCAGCGGGCGCCATGTGGGTCAGCGCAACAAGCCCGCGGTGGAACCCGCGTGACAATCCTGCGTCGCTGCACCATCCGTGGCGGCGCATCCCATCACGTCATCCTAAACGGCCACGCAGCATGATTGCCATCGAACAGTTCGAACGCGAATTCCAATCCGGTCTGGACGCGATGGCGGGTCTTTCCATGCAGGATGCGCGCTGCGCCTACGATCTGCTCTGTGCCCGCTTCGCGCCCGAGATCCCGCGCGGCATGACCATTCGCGACGGCGCGGTCGGCGACGTGCCGCTGCGCCATCACCGACTGTCATTATGTAAGCTGGGGACGGTTGTCTTCCTGCATGGCGGGGGCTTCACGATCGGATCACTCGACAGCCATCAGGGTGTCGCTGCGGGGCTTGCAGAGGCACTGAACCGCGAGGTGGTGGCCGTCGGCTATCGCCTGATGCCCGAGGCAAGCTATGCCGATGCGCTGCACGATTGCCGCGAGGCGATCCGCGCGTTGAACCCGGTGGCAATCGTCGGCGACAGCGCCGGGGGACGGCTGGTCATCGACATCGCGCAGGACATGGCCGAGGCGCCCCCACTGGGGCTGATCTATCCGGTCGTCGGACGGCCTAGGGCGGAAACGCTCGGGCCCGATGCGCCGCTTCTGTCGCGCGCGGATGTCCTGTCGGCCTGGGACGCCATCGCGCCCCACGCCCCGGTCAGTGCGCCCTGCCCGTCTGCGCGGATCGAGGTCCTGGCCGTCTCGCGCGATCCGCTGACCCTGCCCCTTGAAAGCGCGGTCGCTGAATGGCGCGCGCACGGGGCCCGCGTCGGCTATCGCTGCGCGACCGACATGCTGCATGGCTGCCTGCACGCCCGCGAGGCCCTGCCCGCGATGAAGGTCGCATGGGACGAATTCTGCGCCTCGCTGAAGGCGGCAATCGAAGGATGACAAGAAGGGCCCGGCATCCGCACGGGCCACACATCAACATAGGAGAGTGATTTGAAGCATAATCTCGGCATCAGCATAGCGACGGTGCTGACGGTCGCGGCCCTTCTCGGGGCGGCCGCCATCGCACCCCAGACCTTCCAGTCCATGCTCGAGACGATCAAGGTATCGGTCATCGGCAACATGGGCTTCATCTTCACCTGGCCCGCATTCCTCGCATCGGTCGTCTTCGTCGTGGCGATGTTCACGCCGATCGGCAAGCTGCGCTTCGGCGAGGGTCCGCCCGAATTCTCGACCCTCAGCTGGATCGGGATGCTGTTCGCGACCGGGATGGGGATCGGCCTTCTGACCTGGGGCGTGCTCGAGCCGAACTATCACATCGATGCCGGGAACAGCCGCGATCAGGCGCTGCTCTATGCGTTCAACCACTGGGGACTGCTGGCCTGGTCCGGATACCTGGCCGTCGGCGTCATCTTCGCCCACGCGATGCACAACATGGGCATCGGCAAGCCGGCCGAGACGCTGCTGGGGGGTGGCGTGCTCAGCCGCATCAACCTGATCAGCCTTGTCGTCTCGACCGTGATCGGGCTGTCGCTGACCTTCTCCTATGCCGCCGACCCGCTGAAGCAGGCCGTCGCACGCTATACCGGCGTGGATCTGGATGCGGCGATCGTCATCCTGGTCCTGTCGGCCTTCGCCATCGCATCCAGCACGACGGGCATCAAGCGCGGGATCAAGTGGCTCAGCAACTACAACACCCTGCTGGCGCTGATCCTGATGGCGGGGGTCTTCGTGCTGTCGCAACCGCTGGAGATCCTTGGCACCTTCGCGCGCCTGGTCCCGGAATACATCGTGCAATACCCCGCGATGGCCACCGATATCGGCATGGGTGATCCCGAACGCAAGGCATGGCTGGCCGACTGGCTCTATGCCTTCGAGGCGGCCTGGTACGGCTGGTTCGTCTTTACCGGCGTCTTCATCGCCCGGATCTCGAAGGGGCGGACCCTGCGCGAGATGGTCGTTGGCGTCATGCTGATCCCCAGCCTGTTCTCGTGCCTGTGGTTCACGGTCATGGGCATCGCGGCCCTGACGACGGGATCCGAGGATGTCTTCGCCCTGATGTCCACGCTGGACGGCAGCGGGGTCCTGTCGGTGATCCTGACGCTGAACATCCTGCTGTTCTTCGTGACCAGCGCGGATTCCGCGGGCCTCGTCTGCGAGATGCTGACCGTGCGCCGTTCGCGCGCCTTCTGGATCCTGATGATGGCGGGGCTTGCGGTCGTGATCAACCGGATGGATGGCGACATCTTCAAGGTGATCCTGTCGCTGATCTCGGTCGCCGCAATCCCGGTGGCGTTCGGGGTCTTCGCCCTGACCGCGGGCTTCGTGGTGCTGGCCAGGCAGCGCAGAACGGGCCACCTGCGGACCACCTGACGAGGAACAAGACCAGAAGGCCCCCCGCACGGGGGCCTTCTGCCATAAGTTTCCAATTGTGCGTATAGCCTGCACACTTTTCTGGCCGCTTGTTCAGCGCCACTTTCGATGGCAGCGATGCCAAGGCACCGGTTCTGCATGAAAGCGTTCCAGAACAGTATCATGCTCCGGATACCTTGTTTCTTTTGAGCTGTTTGCATCACGGCTATGCCTTCGTCAGCCCCTACCGGCAGCGTTTCACAAAGCCGCACGATGGCTTCGGATCAATAGTTCCAGACAGTGCCATCCTCCAACCGCACGACGGGATGGCTTCCGGGCCTGTATTCATAGCGCGCGGCCTCGGCCTCGTCGAAATCGATGCCCAGACCCGGTGCGTCACTGACATGGAACATGCCGTTCTCCATGCGGTGATCCGAAGGGAACAGGGCGTCGCATTCTGGCGTGCCCAGGACCAGGTATTCCTGGATGCCGAAATTGGGTGCCCAGGCGTTCAGATGGGCATGGGCAGCCATGCAGATCGGCGAGTGGCTGGGCGCACCGTGAAATCCGGTGCGGACATTGTGCAGCCCTGCCAGATCCACGATCCGCTTCACATGGGTGATGCCCCCGGCATAGGTGACGGCGACGCGGATGAAGTCGATCAGTTCGTTCTCGATCAGGCGGTTGCAGTCCCAGATCGAATTGAAGACCTCGCCTATGGCCACGGGGACGGTGGAATGCTGGCGCAGCATCCGCAGGGCGTCCTGATCCTCGGTAGGGGTGGGGTCCTCCAGCCAGAACAGGCGGGCGGGCTCGACCTCCTTGGCGAATTGGGCGGCCTCTCGCGGTGTCAGGCGGTGATGGACATCGTGCAGGATCTTCAGCTCGGGGCCGAAACGATCGCGGATCCGCATCAGCGCGTCCGGCATGTAGCGCATGTAGCGGTCGGTGTCCCAGATCTCGACCTTGGGAACGATGCCGCTGTAATCGGTGATGTAATTGCGCTGATCGCCCTTCTTTTCGGGCACGGCATAGCCTGCCGTGGGCATGCCCGGAATGCCGCATTGCACGCGAACGGCCTTGTAGCCCTGTTCGACGTAATGGGCGATCGAGTCCATCAGATCCTCCAGGTCCGCGCCCGTCGCATGGGCATAGACCATCGCGCCCGTCCTGCTCTTGCCGCCGAAAAGCTGATAGAGGGGCATGCCCGCCAGCTTGCCCTTGATGTCCCACAGCGCCATGTCGATCGCGCCATAGGCGGCCATCGCGATGGGACCGCGCCGGAAATAGGCCCCGCGATAGAAGAGCTGCCAGATATCCTCGCTGTTGCGGGGGTCCATGCCGATCAGGTTCGGGATCAGGTAATCCTGCAGGTATTTCGCGGGCAGGGTCTCGCGGTTGTTCAGCGTCGCGTCGCCCAAACCGTAGACGCCGGCATCCGTCATGATCTTCAGCGTGACATAGTTCTTGGCGGGTCCGCCGACGAACAGCCTGGCCTCGGTGATCTTCATTGTGGTGCTCCTCCTCGTTCATGTGATGCGGCCGCCCGTTCCGAAACAGGGGGCGCGGGCCGGTCATTTGTCGATGACCGACCTTTTCCAGTCGCCGCGCAGCAGGCGGCGGTGGAAGGCGGGGAACTTCAGCACCTCCTCCCACAGTTGGATGGACAGGACCATGACGGCCCCGAAATCTAGCCACAGCACGGCCACCGCGGTCGCGGGCACGCGGAACAGCCATTGCGCGGTGATGAAAATATTCATGACATAGATGGTGTCGCCGCTGGCGCGCAGGGTGTTGCCGCAGATCGCGTTGGACCCCTTGGGAAAGGGCAGCAGCAGCAGGATCGGCAGGAAGCCCATGACGATCATCCGCGTCTCTGAACTAAGATCGGAATAGAGCGCGTTGGCCGAAAGGCAGACTCCCAGCAGCAGCACCGCCACCCCGGCGGATGCGATGAAGGCCGCGCGCCATGCGCTGGACAGGAAGCGGTCCAGCACGGCCTCGTCCCGGCCCTGCCCCAGAAGCTGCGCGACGATGATGCCGGTGGCGATGGCCCATTGCATGCCGACCGTTCCCGTCATGTGGATCCACGGCCCGATCAGGGTCATCGCGGCAAATTCGTTCAGGCTCAGCTTGGCATAGATCAGCGCGCAGACCTGGGTCGAGACCGCCGCGCTGAGGAAGGTCGCGGCGATGGGCATCGCAAAGCCCAGATGGCGCATCAGGGTTCGGCCGAAGCTCGCCTCTCTCCACCCGCTGACGGCGCGAAGATGGCCCGCCGCGCCGACCAGCCGCCAAAGCAGGAAGGCCACCTGGATCACCACCGCGACCACGCTGCCGATGGCGGCGCCGTTCACGCCCATCGCGGGCAGCCCCAGATATCCGTGAATCAGCACGATGCTGACCACCACGTTGGCGGGCACCGCAAGGCACAGGCTGTAGAGCGGCACGCGCGTCTCGCCGCAGCCGTTGAGATAGCTCGAGATGCACTGCCCGATCGCCTCGCCCAGGATCACCATCGAGAAGATCGCCAGATAGCCGCGCGCAAGCCCTGCGATCTGAACCGAAGGGGCCAGCGCGTCGATGACCGGTCCGCCGAAGGCCCAGATGGCCAGCAGTCCGATCAGGCCCACGGCCATGCTGATCGCCATGCCGGACGCCATCGAGGATTTCAGGAAGACCTGATCCGCCGTGCCATAGGCCTGCGCGGTGCGGATCTGCATCGCATTGGCAAAGGCCTGGATCGCGCCCAGCACGAAGCCGCTGATGGCCGCGGCAAGGCCGATCGCCGCCAGCGACGCCTCGCCCAGTGCGGCGACCAGATAGGCGTCGATCACGACGGTGCCGAACAGGAAGATCGCCTTGATCGTCATCGGCCATGCAAGATGGAAGACGTCACGGGCGGTCGGGCCTGCCGGATCGGCGGGCGGCTTGCTTGAATCGAAGGGCATCTATGTACAGTGCTCGAATGGCGCCCCCGGATGGGGACGCAACTTGCGCCCGGCCGCCCTTCGGGGCGGTCAGGCCTCGGGTGGTTCGAAATAATTCGCGTTGCTGGCCGTGATCCTCTCGATCGTCTCGTCCAGCCGGGACAGGTGGCGGCGGCCGGCAAGGATCGCACGGTCGGGGTCGTGGGCGATCACCGCATCCGCGATCTCGCGGTGGTCGGCGACCAGTTCGGGCATCCGGTCCTCTTTCGACAGCCCCAGCATGCAGAGGCGGTCGACCTTGGACTTTTCGGCCATGATGACGTCGAAGGCGAAATCGGCCTGTGCGATCTCGCACAGCAGGCGGTGGAAGTCGTAGTCCAGCTTGCCGAACCTGTCGAACTTGCGCCTTTCGACCGCGCCCTCCTGTTCGGCAAGGGCGTCGTCCAGCAGATCCGCGCCCTTGTCGTCGCAGTGAAGCGCGGCGCGGCGCAGGACCTCGGTTTCGACCGAGAGGCGCACGAAACGGGATTTCACCACCTCGCGCATGGAAAAGCGCTTCACCTCGGTCGCGCGCTGCGGGCGGATCAGCAGCAGGTCCAGGTTCGCAAGCCGGCTGAAGGCGTCCCGTACAGGCTGGCGCGAGACGCCGAAGCGCGCGGCGACATCGGCCTCGGATATCTTGTCGCCGGGCAGCAGGTTCAGCGCGTTGATCTCCTCGTAGAGGTAGTCGAAGATCTCGTCCACGCTGGTGCGCCGGTCACGTATCTGGTGCGGCTGCGTCATGCCATTCTCCTTGTTCACAACGATCCCGGCATCCTCATCGCGGCAAACCGGTCCGGGGCCAAGCCCCGTGACGGTTTCGCGATGCAATCGATTCGCCTGCATGACGAACAAAGCAGATTGATCGACATAAATCGATACTAGTATCCAAGTTAATTTACTAGTATCCCAGTTGCACATCATGCGCGAATCGTCCGGTTGTGGAGGCTGACGAGGGTTCGCGCATCGGGAGCATGTGTCGGCCCGAAACCCGGGCGGCGCGGACGATACAGGGGGAGCTATGGCTGGAGTTCAGCTTGCAGGCATCGTCAAGGCCTATGGGGCCGTTCAGGTGGTCCACGGGATCGACCTTCAGGTGCAGGAACAGGAATTCGTCGTTCTGGTGGGGCCTTCGGGCTGCGGGAAATCGACGACGCTGCGCATGATCGCGGGCCTCGAAGAGATCACCGACGGCGATCTGACCATCGACGGTCGCAACGTGAACCGCGTTGCCCCCAAGGATCGCGACGTGGCGATGGTGTTCCAGAACTATGCGCTCTATCCGCATCTGAACGTCGCCGACAACATCGCCTTCGGCCTGCGCATCCGCAAGGAAAGCAAGGACCATATCGCAGCCTCGGTCGAGGAGGTGGGCAAGATCCTCGGGCTGACGCAGTACATGGAACGTCGCCCCGCCGACCTGTCGGGCGGTCAGCGCCAGCGGGTCGCCATGGGCCGCGCCATCGTGCGCCGTCCCAAGGTCTTCCTGTTCGACGAACCGCTGTCGAACCTGGATGCCAAGCTGCGGACCCAGATGCGCGCCGAGATCAAGCGCCTGCACAAGCGACTTGGCGCGACCAGCATCTATGTCACCCACGACCAGGTCGAGGCGATGACCCTGGCCGACCGGATCGTCGTGATGCATGACGGCCGGATCGAGCAGGTCGGATCGCCGATGGAGCTGTTCCTGAACCCGGTCAACACCTTCGTCGCGGGCTTCCTGGGGTCGCCCCCGATGAACATGGTCAAGGCCCGCGTCGCGGCAGGACCCGACGGCCCGCGCGCCGAGTTCGACGGCCAGAGCATCGCGCTTGCCCCCCTGCCCGCCCTTCAGAATGCCGAAGGCCGAGAGATCACCATCGGCATCCGCCCGGAATTCGTGAAGGCCGCCACCAGCGACCAGCCCGACCGCGTCGATCTGCAGGCCGAGCTGATCGAGACGCTCGGCTCGGAGGCGCTGATCCACACCACGTTGGCAGGCCAGCCCTTCGTCGTCCGCACCGAGACCGTGGGCCAGATGCGCATCCTCAAGGACTTCTCGGGCTTCACCATCCAGCCGCACCTGATCCGCGTCTTCGACGCCCAGACCGGCGAGGCGTTCCCCGGACAGAGGTTGGAAGAATGAGCGTCGATCCCGAAGTCGGAGGTGCCCGCACCGAGGAACTGGTGATCGAGGCACGCGAGGCGCAACGCCGCCGTCGTCCCGGGCGCGTGCAGCGCATCGGCGACCATCTGAAGCGCGAGTGGCAGCTGTATCTTCTGCTGCTGCCGACCATCGTCTGGCTGATCGTGTTCCTGTACAAACCCATGTACGGGCTGCAGATCGCGTTCAAGGACTACAGCATCTTCCGCGGCATCGCGGGCAGCCCCTGGATCGGGCTGGAACATTTCCACACGCTGTTCGGCAACGACCAGTTCGTGCGGGCGCTGAAGAACACCATCATCATCAGCTTCTACAGCCTTCTGTTCGGCTTCCCGGTCCCGATCCTGCTGGCGCTGATGTTCAACGAGGTGTTGAACCAGACCTTCAAGAAGACCGCGCAAACCATTGTCTATCTTCCGCATTTCATCTCGTCGGTGATCATCGCGGGGATCGTGATCACGGCCTTCTCGCCCTCGGCGGGGATCGTGAACACGGTGATGGGCTGGTTCGGGGTGGACCCGGTCTACTTCCTGACCAAGCCAGAATGGTTCCGCCCGATCTTCGTGGGCACCGGCATCTGGCAGGAGGCGGGCTTCCAGTCGATCGTCTACCTGGCGGCCATCGCGGGCATCTCGCCCACGCTCTATGAAAGCGCGGTGGTGGACGGGGCGTCGCGCTGGCAGATGGTGTGGAAGATCACCCTGCCTTCGATCCTGCCCACGATCATCATCATGCTGATCATCCGCATCGGCAACATGCTGGAAGTCAGCTTCGAGATGATCATCCTGCTCTATCAGCCCGCCACCTACGAGACGGCGGACGTGGTGAACACCTTCATCTATCGCCAGGGCCTTCAGGGCGGTCAGTACGACCTTGCCGCCGCCGCGGGCCTGTTCAACGCGGTCGTGGCCTTCGTCCTGGTGATGACCGCGAACACCGTGTCCAAGCGCTACTCGCGCACCTCGCTGTGGTAAGGGGCTGAACCGATGGCAAACATGAACCTCTATTCCCGCGGCGACCGGCTGTTCGTGATCATGAACATGGTGCTGCTGGGCGTCTTCGCGCTGTCCACGCTGTATCCGTTCATCTACATGGCGTCGCTGTCCTTCAGCACCGGCTTCGAGGCGCGGGCGGGCAACGTGATCCTGACGCCGGTGGGCTTCACGCTGGAGGCATACAAGCGCGTCCTGTCGGAACCCCTGTTCTGGAGTTCCTACAAGAACACCTTCATCTACACGATCTTCGGCACGCTGATGAGCCTGGCGTTCATCATCCCCGGCGCCTACGCGCTGTCGCGCCCGCAACTGTACGGGCGGCGGTTCTGGAACCTGATGGTGGCCTTCACCATGTGGTTCAACGCGGGCCTGATCCCCTTCTTCCTGAACATGCGCGACCTTGGTCTGCTGGACAGCTATTTCGGGATCATCATCGGCTTCGCGGTCAACGGCTTCAACATCATCCTTATGCGCAACTTCTTCGAGGGCATCCCGCAGAGCTTCGAGGAAGCCGCGCGGATGGACGGCGCGAACGAGTTCCAGGTGCTGTGGAAGGTCTACATGCCGCTGTCCAAGCCCGCCATCGCGACGGTCGCGCTGTTCTGCATCGTGTCGCGCTGGAACGGCTTCTTCTGGGCGATGGTCCTGCTGCAGAGCGAGGACAAGATCCCGCTGCAGGTCTATCTGCGCCAGGTCATCGCGGAACTGTCGGATGACGAGGAATTTGCATCCACGCTGCTGACCTCGGCCTATTCCTTCGAGACGGTCAGCGCGGCGATCATCGTCTGCTCGATCATCCCGGTGCTGCTGATCTACCCGTTCATGCAGAAGTATTTCAACAAGGGCATCCTGCTGGGAGGCGTGAAGGAATGACCCGCGAATTCAAATGGGAGGAGACCATGAGAACATTGAAGCCCGCACTGGCCCTGCTTGCGACCACGGCCATGACCGCACCGGCCTTCGCCGACGATCACCTGCGCATCGTCGACGAGCCGCTGGAGCTGACCATCCACATGCACTGGCCCCGCGCGCAGGGCTATGGCGTCGGCGGCTCGCCAAGCGACATCTATCCGGTCGAGGAAGCCGCCCGCGAGATGACCGGCATCCATCTGACGGATGCCACCGCAGGCCGCAACACCACCGACGCCGCCGAGGCGATGAACCTGCTGATCGCCCAGGGCAACCTGCCCGACATCGTGGGCGGCAACCTGATCCAGCAGCCGGTGAACCAGTACGGTCCCGAAGGCGCCTTCGTGCCCCTGAACGAGCTGGTCGCCGAACATGCGCCCAACATCCAGAAGTTCTGGGACGACCACCCCGAGCTGCTGGAATCCATCACGGCCGCCGACGGGAACTACTACTACATCCCCTATCTGCCGGATGGTGAGTTCGGGCGCGCCTGGTACATCCGCCAGGACTGGCTGGACAAGCTGGGCCTTGAACAGCCGCAGAACGTGGACGAGCTGCACGCCGTCCTGACCGCCTTCCGCAACGACGACCCCAACGGCAACGGCCGCAAGGACGAGATCCCCTTCTTCGCCCGCCAGTGGGAAGAGATCGGTCGCCTGCTGACGCTGTGGGACGGGCGTTCGTCGGGGTCGGACACCTATCACGACTTCTTCGTGAACGACGAAGGCCAAGTCGTGCATCCCTATGCCCAGGAAGAATACCGCACGGGCATCAAGAACATCGCCCAGTGGTATTCCGAAGGGCTCATCGACCCCGAGATCTTCACCCGCGGCTCGTCCTCGCGCGATTACCTGCTGTCCGAGGATCTGGGCGGGATGACGCATGACTGGTTCGCCTCGACCTCGGGCTACAACATTCCGCTGCGCGAGAAGATCGAGGGCTTCAACTTCGCCCCGTTCCTGCCGCCCGCCTCCGTGTCGGGCAAGCGGATCGAGGAGCACCGCCGCATCCCCGTCAAGCCCGATGGCTGGGCGATCAGCTACATGAACGAACACCCGGTCGAGACGGTGAAGTATTTCGACTTCTGGTTCACCGAAGAAGGCCGCAACCTCTCGAACTTCGGGGTCGAGGGCAAGACCTGGAACATGGTCGACGGCGAGCCCGTCTTCACGGACGCGGTGCTGAACAGCGACACCCCCGTCAACAGCCAGATGTATCTGGAAGGCGCGCAGATCTATCGCGGCTACTGGATGGATTACCGCTACGAATGGCAGTGGACCTCGGAGGATGCCCGCCAGGGGATCAAGCTCTACGAGGAGAACGACCTGCTGATCGACCAGTTCCTGGGCGTGTCCTTCAACCCCGAGGAACAGGCCGTCTACGACAAGTACTGGCCTTCGATCCGCACCTACATGCTGGAACGCCAGCAGGCATGGATCCTGGGGTCGGGCGATGTCGAGGCCGAATGGGACAGCTATGTCGGCACCCTGGACAAGATGGGCTACCAGGACGTGATCGAGGTCATGAACTCGGCCTATCAGCGCCAGTACGACTGATCCGAGATGCCTGTCCGCGCGACCCGTCCGGGGTCGCGCGGACCCCCGAACCGATCAAGAAGAAAGATACCCGATGTCCGGCAAGTCACTTCCCCTGCTCGATGAACCCAAGGCGGGGCGCCTGACCATCCAATACGCGCCCGACGGCGCCAGCGATGTCACCGAGAACCCGCCGCGCTTCACCTGGCTGCCGGTGATCGAGGACGAGGCGCAGTACGTCCTGCGCATCTCGGGCAGCGCCGATTTCCCCGCGGGCGACACGATCACCGACAAGGGCATCCCGGTGAACTTCTTCACCCCCGACAGCACGCTGGCGCCGGGACGTTACCACTGGTCCTATGCGGTCTGCGATCCCGCCACCGGCGCGCCCGTCACCGGCTGGAGCCGTACCCGCAGCTTCGAGATCACCGCCGATCTGCCGCAGACCCCGCTGGCCGGTCGCAAGGCCCGTTTCGCGGATGCCGGAACGGCCCATCCCCGTCTGTGGCTGAACCCCGAGAGGCTGGCGCAGTTCAAGAAGGACGTGGCCGCCGACCGGCAGCATTGCACCTGGTCGAACTTCTACGAGAAATCCGTCCTTCCCTGGATGGACCGCCCCGTCATGTCCGAGCCTGCGGGCTATCCCGACCACAAGCGGACCGCGCCCGTCTGGCGCCAGACCTATATCGAGCTGCAGGAGGCGATCTATGCCGTCCGCCACTTGGCGATCGGCGGCAAGGTCACGGACGATGCGCAGATGCTGGCGCGCGCCAAGGAATGGCTGCTGGAGATCGCCAGCTGGGATCCGATGGGCGTGACCTCTCGCGCCTATACCGACGAATGGGCCTATCGCGTCACCAACGCGCTGGCATGGGGCTATGACTGGCTGCACGACCAGCTGGACGAGGATCAGCGCGCGACCGTGCGCGCGGCGCTGCTGGAACGCACCCGCGACATCGCCGATCACGCGATGGTCAATGCCAAGATCCACCTCTTCCCCTATGACAGCCACGCCGTCCGTTCGGTCTCGTTGACGCTAATCCCGGCCTGCATCGCGCTTCTGGGCGACGACGAGGCCGACGAGGCCCGCGACTGGCTGGATTACTGCGTCGAGTTCCTGTTCACCGTCTACAGCCCCTGGGGCGACAGCGACGGCGGATGGGCCGAGGGCACGAACTACTGGATGATGGGCATGGCCTATCTGATCGAGGCCGCCAACCGCCTGAAATCCTTTGCGGGGATCGATCTGTACGGTCGGCCCTTCTTCCAGAACACGGGCGATTTCCCGCTGTTCTGCAAGGCCCCGAACACCCGTCGCGCGACCTTCGGCGATGACAGCACCCAGGGCGATCTGCCCTGCATCAAGACCGGCCTGAACATGCGCCAGTTCGCGGGCGTCACCGGCAACGGCGCATACCAATGGTATTGCGACGAGAACCTGCGCCTCAATCCCGGCACCGAGGGGGCGTTCTACAACTGGGGCTGGTGGGACACGAATTTCGACGAACTGACCTTCCGCACCGACTTTCCCTTCGTCGAGCCGACCGCGCCCGAAGGCGGGATGCGCTGGTTCAAGGGCATCGGTTGGGTCGGCATCCAGCACGCGATGGACGATCCCGACAACCATATCCAGTTCGTGTTCAAGTCCAGCCGCTTCGGGTCCGTCAGCCACAGCCATGGCGATCAGAACGCCTTCTGCATGGCAGCCTATGGCGAGGATCTGGCGATCCAGTCGGGATACTATGTCGCCTTCAACTCGACCATGCACCGCAACTGGCGCCGCCAGACCCGGTCGAAGAACGCCATCCTGATCAACGGCAAGGGCCAATACGCCGAAAAGGACAAGACCCGCGCCATGGCCGCGACCGGTCGGATCGTCACGGCCGAGGATCGCGGCGACCACGTCTATATCAGGGGCGACGCGACCGAGGCCTATCGTTCGCTGTCCCCCGAGGTGACGCTGGCCGAGCGCGAGGTCTATTTCGTGCAGAACAGCTATTTCGTGATCGTGGACAGCGTGGATGCCGAAACGCCGGTTTCGGTCGACTGGCTGCTGCATGCGAACGGGGAATACGATCTGGGGGCCAGTTCGTTCCGCTATACCGGCGAACGCGCGGGCTTCTACGGCCAGGTGATCTGGTCCGAGGCCGGCAAGCCCGTCCTGAGCCAGGAAACCGGTTTCCCCGATGTCGATCCGGCCGAGATCGAGGGCCTGCCCGTCAGCACCTGCCTGCACGCGCAATACCCCGCGTCCACGCGCCACCGGATCGCGACCCTGCTGGTGCCCTACAGCCTGAACGATCCCAAGCGGATTTTCCATTTCCTGGACGATCAGGGCTATGACGCGGACCTCTATTTCACCGATTCCGACGAGAACACCTTCCGCGTGGTGATGAAGAAGCTGGCCCGCACTTGAGGGCCGGCACCCGAGAACCGGCACCGCAATATTCGGAGACGCAAGATGACCAAGAACTATTTTCCCGCCAGCGAGAACAAGCTGTTCGACGCCGGGGGCGGGCTGACCCGCAAGGTCGCCGCCCACGACAAGAACGTGATGTGCGTCGAGGTGCATTTCGAGACCGGCACCGTCGCGGCTCTGCACCATCACCCGCACGAGCAGATCACCTATGTGATCTCGGGCAAATTCGAGTTCACCGTCGGCGATAAGACCTATGTCGTGGGGCCGGGCGACTCGCTCTACAAGCAGCCCGACATCGTGCATGGCGCAACCTGCCTAGAGGCGGGAACCCTTCTGGATATCTTCACGCCGCATCGTGAAGACTTCCTCTGATCCACAAGAATGACAAGACAACCGGGAGATTTTGCAATGGCCAAACCCGTCATCGGCTTCATCGGCCTCGGCCTCATGGGCAGCAACATGGTCGAGAACCTTCAGAAGAAGGGCTTCGAACTGGTCGTCATGGACCTGAACCAAGACGCGGTCGACGCGGTCCTTGCGCGCGGCAACGCCACCCAGGCATCCTGCCCGCGCGACCTGGCTGCGGCATCCGACATCGTGATGCTGTGCCTGACCACCTCGGAAGTGGTCGAGAAGATCGTCTATGCCGAGGACGGCATCCTGTCCGGCATCCGCGAGGGTGCCGTGCTGATCGATTTCGGCACCTCGATTCCAGAATCCACCCGCAAGATCGGCGCAGATCTGGCGGCCAAGGGCGCGGGCATGATCGACGCCCCCCTCGGGCGGACGCCCGCCCATGCCAAGGACGGTCTTCTGAACATCATGGCGGCGGGCGACGAGGCCACCTTTCAGAAGGTGCGCCCGGTCCTCGAGGAGCAGGGCGAGAACGTCTATTATCTCGGGGCGCTCGGGGCGGGTCACACGACGAAACTGATCAACAATTTCATGGGCATGACGACCGTCTGCGCCATGAGCCAGGCCTTCGCCGTGGCCGAACGTGCGGGCGTCGATCGCGCGCAGCTGTATCAGATCATGTCCACCGGCCCCTCCAATTCGCCCTTCATGGGCTTCTGCAAGAACTATGCGGTGGATGGCGTCAGCGATCTGGGCTTCTCGATCAACAACGCGAACAAGGACTTGGGCTATTTCCTGAAGATGGTCGAGGACTTGGGCACCCGCGCACCGATCGCCGAGGGCACGTCGGGGAACCTGCAGGCCGCGGTCGATGCGGGAATGGGCAACGGCAACGTCCCCGAGATCTTCGATCTGTATCTGAAGCTGAGCCGCGCGACCGAAATGGCGTGACCCGCGACGATCATCCTGCGGCCATTCCAGGCGGCAGGATGATCCATCGGCAGCACATCGAACGGGCGCAAAGGAAGCCGAATGAAGGTACTCATCGCAGGAACGGGCTTTGCCGCAGAAGGCCATGCGCAGGCATTCCGCGCCGCCGGAGCAACCATCGCGGGCATCGTCGGGCGCACCCCGCATGTCGTCGCGGAGCTCGCGCAGAAGCTGGGCATCCCCCATGCCGGGATCGACTGGTCCGAGGCGCTGCGCATCTGCAACCCCGACATCGTGTCCATCGCGACGCCGGGCGGGGCGCATTACGGCCCGATCAAGCAAGCCATCGCGCATGGCGCGCATGTCTTCTGCGACAAGCCCATGACCGCGACGGCCGACACGGCGGCCGAACTGCACCGGCTGGCGGACCAGGCGGGCGTCAAGACCGCCTATGCCGCCAGCTTCCGCTATGCCCCCGGCGTCCTGCATGCGAAGCAGCTGGTGGCCCAGGGCGCCATCGGTGAGCCGACCGAGGTGGAGTGCATCTCTCACTTCAACCTAGAGCGCGGGATCCCCTTCGGCTGGTCGCACCGCCGCGAGGATGGCGGGGGGCGGCTGAACAACAACTTCACCCATACCCTGTCCATCGTGGCATCGGTCCTGGGCGACCGCATCCTGTCGGTCATGGGCGAGGTCCGCGACGATCTGGAACGCGCGCCCATCGTGCAGGGGGTCCACAACTTCGCCACCCGGCGCGACTTCATGCCCAAGGATCTGAACGATCCGACGCTGGAATGGGGCACAAGCAATGTCGAGTGGTCCTATACGGTCATGGCCCGGATCGAAAGCGCGCTGGCCTCGAAGCCCGTCTCGGTCCTGTTCAGACATGGCGGGCTGGTGCCGCGTTTCCACGAGGATCACATCGTCTTCTACGGGCGCGAGGGCGCGATCTATGTCGAGGGGCATTACGGCAGCGGTCAGCTGCATCTGTTCGACAAATCGGGCAAATGGCGTGCCATGCCGCTGCCGGACGACATCGCCGCCCGCATTCCCGACACCAAGGGCGAGACCGAGCAGTGCTGGCACTATCTGGCCCGCGAATTCACCCGCGACATCCGGGGCGAGCCGCACGAGGATTACCCCACCTTCCGCGAAGGGGCGCAGTATCAGCAGATCATCGAGCTGATCCGCACCGAGGGGAACTGGACCAGCCTTGACTGAGCGCGCGCCCGGCGGGCCGTGGGTCCGCCGGGCGTGTCGCCTATTCGCCCATCGCGCGTTCCTTGTGCCAGAAGATCAGCACGCGCTGCGCCCAGGCCGTTGCTGCGAACAGCGCCAGCCCGATGAAGCTGAGATAGAGGATCAGCGAAAAGACCCGCGGCGTGTTCAGCTGGGATGCCGCGACGCGGATCAGCTCGCCAAAGCCGTTGCCGCCGCCCAGGAACTCTCCGGTGATGGCGCCGGCCATGACGCCGACCGATCCGATCTTCAGGCCCGTGAAGATCTGCGGCAGGCCCGTCGGGATCTTCATCTTCACCAGCGTCTGCCACCGTGTGGCCCCCATCGTCTTGAACAGCATCCGCGCATTCGCATCGGGTGCATGCAGCCCCGCGGCGGTGCCCACCACGATCGGGAAGGTCGCGATGAAGGCCGCCAGCGCCACCTTGCTGTCGATGTCGAAGCCCAGCCAGGCCACGAACAGCGGCGCGAAGGCCACCTTGGGCATCGTGTCGATCGCCACCAGATAGGGCATGATCGCACGTTCGCCGAAAGACGTCTCGCCCACGATGATCCCAAGTGTCAGCCCGATGGTGATCGCCAGCGCATAGCCGTAGAGGACCGTCCGCACCGTGGTCCAGAGCGAGACCGCCATGTAATCCCCCGTCAGGATGTTGCGCCCCACGAAGATCATGTCGTGCAGGGTCTCCATCGGTGTCGGCAGGATGATCGGCGGCACGAGGTCCGACATGGTCAGCAGCTGCCAGAAGCCGATGAAGACCAACGCCACGAAGGCCAGTTGCACGGGACGCGGGATCTGGTCCAGCAGGCTGACCTTTTCGTGCCAGATGGTGTCGGCGGGTTGATGGACATGTGTCTCGGTCATCAGAAATCCCCCTGGTCAAGACGGGTGCGGATGCGTTCGACCAGCGCGCCGAAGCGCGGCGTGGTGATCATGTCCAGCGTGCGGGGCCGGGGCAGGTCGATCTCGATCACCTCGGCGATGCGGCCCGGGCGCGGTGCAAGGACATAGACGTGATCGGACAGGATCACGGCCTCGGCGATGGAATGGGTCACGAGAAACGCCGTCGCATTGGTTTCGGTACAGATCCGCTGCAGCTCCATGTTCATGAAATCGCGCGAGATTTCGTCCAGGGCCGAGAAAGGCTCGTCCAGCAGGATCATGTCGGGTTCGGTGACCAGCATCCGGCAGATCGCCGCGCGCTGCGCCATGCCGCCCGACAATTCGTTGGGATAGACGTTCTCGAACCCTTCGAGGCCGACCAGCTTCAGCAGGTCGGCGCCCCGGTCCCGCGCCTTGCGGGCCGCGGCCTTGCCGTCGCGGATCTCGATGGGCAGCAGCACGTTTTCCAGCGTGGTGCGCCATGGGAACAGGGTCGCGTGCTGGAACATCATCCCGATGTCGCGACGCGGACCCATCACGGGCTGGCCGTTGATCGTCACCCGCCCTGCCGATGGCGGGGTCAACCCCGCCATGATTTTCAGCAGCGTCGACTTCCCGCAGCCCGACGATCCGATCACCGACGAGAAGCTGCCCCGCTGCAGCGACAGCGATATCCCCTCCAGCGCGCGGACGCGGTTGCGGGCATAGGTCTTGCCGACGCCCGTCAGCTCGTAGACCGTCTCGGCATCGGCCGATCCGCGCAGGGGTTCCACCTTCCGTGCCAGCGCCGCCATCACTCGAACTCCGCGCTGATCTTGTCCACGAATTCGTTGGTGAAGGCGGCGTCCAGATCGTCCAGCGGCGCGGACAGGTCGCCATTGGCGATCAGGCTGTCCTGCCATTCCGACCAGACCTCGGGCGGGATGTAGCCCATGCTGGATGCCGGATCGATCGGCACCGATTTCGACCGGACGGCGGTGAACAGCGCCGAGGCGAAGTCGCGATCCTCGATTTCCTGCGGGAAACCGGCGGCGAAATGATCCAGGCTGGCCTCGCGGTTGGCCTCGCCCATGGCGAAGATCATGCCGCGATGGACACCGCGCAGGAACTTCTCGACCAGCTCGGGATCGGACTGGATCGTCTCGTTCATGGTGACGATGCCGTTGCCGAAGAAGCGGGCGAACTCGTCGGGGGTCACGTCGCGCAGGGCCACGCCGCGCTGGACCAGCACGGCGGCATCCGCGACCGATGCCGAATAGGCCGAGATCTCGTTGCGCAGGAAGGCCGCAGTCGCGGGACCGCCGTCGCCCACGGTCATCAGCGTGTAATCCTCGCCCGCCTCGAGGCCCGACCCGCTCATGACGTTGCGGGCAAAGCCCACTTCGGCACCATCGGCGGTCCCGGTTCCGATCACCTTGCCAGACAGATCCTCGGGCGTCTGGAAGGCGCTGTCCTCCTGCACCATCAGGCCGAAATTCGCGCGGGCGGCGGTGTTGTAGATGAAGACCGCATGGACCCCGCGCGACCGCGCAGTCAGCAGCGGACCCGGACCGGGGCGACCGAAATCGGCCTGGCCCGCCGCCAGCGCCTGAAGCACCGCGCCCGATCCGTTCACCGTCTCGACCTGGACCTCCAGGCCCTCATCCTCGAAATAACCCTCGCCGATGGCGATGAACACGGGAAACGAGTTGATCGCCGACGCGCTTGGTTGCGCAAAGGTGATCTGTTGCAGGTCCTGGGCCATCGCGACCGCAGCCGAGGCCGCGATCATCCCGATGGCGGCGGCGGTGCCGAGCATCTTTCTGGCAAACATGTTCTTCCTCCCATTCGTTGATGATGACCGCCCCTCCGCGCCTCCTCCGCGCGTCGGGGCGGTGCCTGTCAGGCGACGTTGAGCCTTGCGCGGCCCTCGTCGCGCATGGTGTTGTCAAGACGTCCGATGCCCTCGATCTCGCAGGTGACGCTGTCGCCGTCGCGCAGATATTGCGGCGGCTCCATCGCATAGCCGACCCCCGAGGGCGTGCCCGTGGCGATGATGTCGCCCGGTTCCAGCGTCATCCCCGCCGAGAGCGAGGCGATGAGCGTGGGGATGTCGAAGACCATGTCGCGGGTGTTCCCGTCCTGCCGGACCTCTCCGTTCACCAGGCAGCGGACCCGCAGGGCATGGGGGTCGGGGATCTGGTCGGCGGTGACGATCCAGGGGCCCATCGGGGCCGAGCCGTCCAGCCCCTTGCCCTTGAAGTACTGCCCGCCATGCTTGCGCTGGACGTCGCGCGCGCTGATGTCGTTCAGGATCGTGTATCCGAAGACATGCTCCATCGCGCGTTCGGCAGGGATGTCGCGCCCGGTCTTGCCGATGATCACCGCCAGCTCGACCTCGTAGTCGATATTGGTCGAGACATGCGGAAAGATCGGGATCGCCCCGTCCGGCGCGGTGATCGCGGTCGGGGGCTTGGTGAAGAAGACCGGCACCTCGGTCACGCCGACATCGCGCTTCTGGGCACGGTCGCCTTCGGCGATATGTTCCATGTAGTTGCGCCCGACGCAGAAGATGTTCTTCGGCGGGGCCGGGATCGGTGCCTCGAGGCCATAGCTGCCTTCGGGCACCATCCGCAGGGTCGCGATGTCGCCGATCCGTTCCAGCCCGCCCGCGATCGCCTCGATGACCGACATGCCGATCAGATGGGCGTTGCCATCCGCGTCGATCAAGGCCCCTTCGGTCTTCGGCCCGATCCTGAGTGTCGCCAATCGCATTCCGTCCTCCCAGACAATGTGTTGCTGAGGGACAGCCTAGCCACGCCCGCGGCATCCGTGGTGAAACCAATTATTGCTTTGGTTGAAAGCGAATGGCTAGATGATGCATGGGCGCGCATCTTGACGCGAAATCAAGGGTATGACCAATGCAGCGATTGGACGAGACGCAGGACCGCACCGCCAGCCTGGTCCGCAAGCTGCGCGAGTTCTTGGCCGAAGCGGAACTTTCCCACAGCGACCGCCTGCCGCCCGAGCGCGCATTGGTCACGAAATTAGGGGTCAGCCGGGCGGAACTGCGCAAGGCGCTGGATGTCCTCGAGGAAGACGGGCTGATCTGGCGGCATGTCGGTCGGGGCACTTTCCTGGGGGCTCGCCCGGTCCACAATCTTGGCGATCTGGCCTATCTGCGCGATCTTGCGCGACCGGTGCAGTTGCTGGAAGCGCGCATGGCCATCGAGCCCGCGATCGCAAGGCTGGCGGCCCTGCATTCCACCACGCAGGATCATGAACGGCTGCGTCACTGGGCCGAGCGCGCCCGGCAGGCCGACGACTGGCGCATGTACGAGGCCGCCGACACGAACCTGCACAACGCCATCGCGCAGGCGGCCCACAACAAGTTGCTGATGCATCTGTTCAACGAGATCAACACCGTCAAACGCGCGGTCCTCTGGAATGTCGAGCGCCGGTCGCCCCGCCCTCCGGAAGACCATTTCGCCTTTGCGCAACACGATTCGATCATCGATGCGATCGCGGGCCGCCAACCGGATGTGGCGGACGACGCCATGCGCAATCACCTCGTTTCGGTCACAGCCAATCTTCCACCCTCGGCTGCACGGTGATGTGGACCCGTCCAGTTTTATCCCCGTTGGGACAGAAACTACGCAAGGTGGGCCCAACCACCCCCCCCCCCCCCCACTGCAAGCGTTGCGTGGGTGGGTTATCTTCGGTCGGATGAACTTCCCTTCTGAACCCACGGGATAAGAAGGTGCTGCGGTTTGCAGCACGACCTCGGCGCCCGATGGGTGAGGCTATCTGGCGGACGGGTTTGTCTGATTTCCCAAGGCTTGTTCCGCAGGCAGCACAAGCTGTAGCCGTTCATGGGTGGCAGCGGTACCGTCGCCGGGCGAGCGACGAAAACGCTGCGACAATCCGGGCTTCGTATATCTAGGCTCCAGACTCGTTAATTTTCAAAGCCAGAAGATGACAGTTGCGGCGAGAGCGACGGCGGACAGAAAGACCCTC